>CAZNWO010000073.1:0-15289 GCA_964576585.1 uncultured Puniceicoccaceae bacterium
TGGTGCCGAGGGCGGGACTTGAACCCGCACGTCCTTGCGGACACTAGGTCCTGAACCTAGCGCGTCTACCAATTCCGCCACCCCGGCAGGTTGAGGTATTGTGGTAGAAGGATGGAGGGAAGCTGCATCTGGGTCGAGGAAAAAGAGTGTAGAAGCTTTTTGACGGTCTTCCTTGGTTCGAGGACTGTTGTGTTCAATGCAAGTTGCAAGGGCCACGCCCATTAAGTTTTCTCGAACGGTATAGGGATGGGCTTTGCACGTTCTCCGCCGGGCAATCGTTCGAGGTATGGGTCGATGGCGGAAGTCTCATCCGGGTCGAAGTTTTCGGGCGGATCGAAGGCATGGGAAATTCGTCGGGGAGTAGGATCGAGCACTCGAGCGGGGTTTTGAAGTCGGTTTTTCTTGATGAGTTCGAAGGTCATGGGGTAGCGCATTGACTCGTAGCGCTTGCGGAAGGTCTCGATCGTTCGATTGGAAATTCCTTCTCGTCGGTTAAGCAGGGCGATGTCCGCGAAGTGGGCGCAGGCATCGTGCCATGATTGGAGCTTATTCGAGGCTTGGTCAAGCATCCCGCAGTGAACGACGAAGAGAATCCTGCCTAAGTCGAGTCCGTCAGTTTTGGCCAATAGGTTTTGTGTTGCCTCCATCTGGTCTGCAAGATCTTGAAACGGGTCAAGGACGAGGAATAGGTTAGAGATTTCGGCTGAAAGGTTTTTTTCGGGTAAATTAATTTCATTGTCTTCCCACCACCAGCAATTGTCGGCTTCTTTGCCTTCTTCCCTTGGGGAGAGGATCAAGCTTTGAGGCGATTCGGGAGTTTCACCATTGAGAAGATCCTGAAGGATCTCCAGACGCCCTGATCCCGGGGCGCCTGTAACGAGGTAAAGCAGTCTGGGCATTTAGTCGTCGAACGTGAAGCTTTGGCATTGGGCCTTGTGCCTCATCAGATGATCGATGAGGACGAGCCTTGTCATTGCCTCGACAATTGGTACGGCCCTCGGGAGGACGCATGGGTCGTGTCGACCACGTCCGATCAGTTCGGTTTCCGTTCCGTGGACGTCTACAGTTTCTTGAGGCTGAAGGACGGTGGCGGTGGGTTTGAAGGCTACGCGAAAGTAGAGTTCTTCTCCGTTGCTGATACCTCCTTGAACGCCGCCCGACCTGTTCGTCGCCGTACGGATGTTTCCTTCACGGTTCTCAAAGGCGTCGTTGTGCTCAGTTCCCTTTAGCCGTGTTCCTTGGAAGCCGCTGCCTACCTCAAAGCCCTTTGTGGCGGGAAGAGAGAGCATAGCCTTGGCGAGGTCAGCTTCCAGTCGATCAAATACGGGACTTCCGAGACCTGCAGGCAATCCCTGGGTTCGGCAAAGGATGGCTCCACCAAGGGAGTTGCCCTCCTTTTTCATGTCGAGGATGAGGTTTACCATCTTTTCGGCAGTCTCGGGATGAGGGCATCGCACGGGCGAAGCCTCGACTTCATCTAGGGTCGGTATTTCTTCCAAGGATGGAGCTTCAATTTCGTGGACACGCTCGACGTAAGCTCTTGTCTCGATTCCTTTCGTGGAAAGAATTTTTCCTGCAATGGTTCCCGCCGCCACGCGACCAATGGTTTCCCTCGCCGACGACCTGCCTCCCCCTTCGTGGTTCCTGATGCCGAATTTGGCTTGGTAGGTGAAGTCTGCGTGGGATGGACGAAACTTCTCCTTCATCTCGTCGTAGGCTTGCGGGCGAGCATCCTTGTTTCTTACGAGCATTGCGATCGGAGTGCCGAGTGTTTTCCCCTCGAACAAGCCTGAGAGGATTTCAACCTCGTCGGCCTCGTCGCGAGGTGTGGTCACCTTACTTTGCCCAGGTCTGCGACGATCCAGTTCCGATTGAATTTCTTGCGAAGTCAGTGGCAGTCCCGGCGGGCAACCGTCGATTGTGACTCCTATGCCTCCGCCATGACTTTCGCCCCAAGTCGAGATGGTAAATAACTTTCCAAAAGTGTTGCCCACCTTTCGAACTCAAGAAATCGCGAGCAAAAAGGCAAAGCGAAAATAGCTGAACCATCGTTGAGCATATGCAGCAAAAAGGGTTTGCCACCGAAGAAAAGTTTTGTGAGCCTTTCTACTTAAGGTCGGGTCCCATGCGACTGCGAACGAACGAACCCCGTCAGGCCCGGAAGGGAGCAGCGGTAGTTGCGGATTGCGTGCGCTGTGGGGTGCCTGGCCTTTTTTGTTGCCCTGTTGTTACTCTGGTTTCCTATCTTCTGAGGAAATCCACCATCTGGCGGTTACGGTTTCGCTTGCATGGTTTGCGATAGAAAATAAAGCTGACGATTTAATTGCATGGCTGAAATAGGTTACCAAGTTATAGCCCGTAGGTGGAGGCCGAAACAGTTTTCGGAACTGGTCGGACAGGATCATGTCGTGCGAACTTTGGGCAACGCCATTGAGATGGGACGTATTGCTCATGCCTACCTGTTTGTGGGGCCACGGGGTACGGGCAAAACCACTACCGCTCGGCTTTTCGCCAAGTCCCTGAACTGGGAGGACGGTCCTTCTCTGGAAGTGCCGGAGGATTCCGAGCTTGGGCTTGCGATTATGGAAGGTAGATGCCTTGACGTAATCGAGATAGATGGCGCGTCCAACAACTCCGTAGATCAAGTGCGAGACCTTCGAGACGAGTGCCAGTACGCGCCTGCCCAGTGCAGGTACAAGATTTACGTGATCGACGAGGTCCACATGCTCAGTCAGCAGGCATTCAACGCATTGCTCAAGACATTGGAGGAGCCGCCCCCCCATGTGAAGTTCGTCTTTGCAACCACGGAAGCTCACAAGGTGTTGCCCACAATCGTTTCCCGTTGCCAACGATTCGAGTTTCGTTCCATTCCCGCAGAGCTTATTTCGGGAAAGTTGCGGGAGATTTGCGAAACGGAAGAGATCGAGGTGGACGACGAAGCCCTAGCCACCATCGCCAGGATGGCCATGGGTGGTATGCGCGACGCTCAAAGTATTCTCGACCAAATGATTTCTTTTTGCGGCAAAAAGATTTCCCAGGTCGATGTCCTCGAAGTCTACGGACTTGCTTCCGCCGATAGCGTTAAGAATCTTTCCCTAGCCATAGCAAAGGCTGACTATCAATCCATTTTGGAGGCTGCCGATGGGTTTGTCTCGCAGGGCATCGACTTGTATCGCTGCCTTCTTGACCTTCAGGAGCAAATCCGGGCGGGGTTGGTTCGCTCAATTCGAGGAGATGCGGACGATCTGGACTTTTCGTCCGAGCAGTACGCCCGTGTTCTGGACGCCCTACGCGCAGGCGAGGACTCGGTGCGTTCCGGTCTTTCCGACCAAGTCAATTTTGAGGTTACGCTTTTTCGTGCCGTGGAAGCCTCGCGTTCACGAGCAATCGATTCCGTGATTCGCGATATTTCCGAAATCGTTTCCGAGGGGAAGACCAAAAAAAAAACTGAGCAACTAGTCGAAGCTTCGGCTCCCTCCGAGCCGAGCGAGGATGTTCTCTCCGTGGTCGAGGCTTCTCCGGTGGACGTACGCGATCCATCTCCCGAAAAGAATGTTGAGGACGAGCCAGTTGTTGCGGATCAGGTTCAGGAGCCCTCGTTCATGCCCGAGGAAGCTGAAGAAATCGTTCCATCCGAAGAGGAGGCGAATCCTTCAGAGACTCAACCACTTGACCAAAACTTGATTGCCGAGAGGGTTCGGGATTTGCCGAGTTCCCTAAGAAAAATACTGGAGGAAGACTTTGGGGGACGTTTCTTGGCCGTCGAGAAGATCGACTGGGACAAACTTATCTAGACTTAGCTCTGGTATAAAGTCAGATATCTTTCGCCAAGGTATGTAATGAAGGATTCGCTACTCAGGCTTTTCCCCGTCGCTTTCAAACTCAGTTCCTCCAAGCTGAAACGACGCCCATGGCGATGCACCTTCTCTTGCAACCATGAAAGGAGCTTGGATGGTTCGGCAGGGTTTGCGGCGTCTTCTTCCTTTGCTTTTTCCCAGAGTTGGGCCGCTAGGAGATTTCCCAGACAATAGCTGGGGAAGTAGCCGAAGGCACCACCTGACCAGTGGACGTCTTGGAGCACGCCCACGCTATCGTTCCGTGGCTTAAGCCCCAGAAGTTCCTGAGCCTTTTCGCTCCATGCGTCTGCGAGTTGGTTTACAGTCAGGTCTCCGGAGAAAAGGGCTTTCTCGATTTCGAAACGCAAGATGACGTGCAGGTTGTAGGTTACTTCGTCGGCGTCTACTCGGATCGGGTTTCTGGAAACCTTGTTGACGGCAAGGTAAAGCTGTTCGTCGTCGATTCCGTTGAGGGGTTTCTCAAAGAGCTCTCGGAAGCGAGCAGTCCAGATTTCCCAAAATTGGACGGATCTTCCGACTTGGTTCTCCCAAATTCGACTTTGAGATTCATGTACTGCCATGCCGGCAGCCTCGCCCAGAGGTGTTCCCATCCATCTTTCTGGTAATCCCTGTTCGTACATGCCGTGTCCAGCCTCATGAATTGCGGAGAAAAGGGAATCCAGCGGATTATTCTCGTCGTACCTCGTTGTCAGCCTCGTGTCGGCGCCGTTGCCCGAGCAGAATGGATGCACCGCTATGTCGATTCGCCCTCTCGACAGGTCGAAGCCAAGGCTTTCAACGACTTCCCGAAGGAAGGTTTCCTGTAGTTCCGGCGGGAAACCTACCATTTTCGGCGAGGCTTTTTCTTCCGCAAGAGCTAGAATTCGTTCGGATAGCGGAACGAGTTCGGATCGTAATTCATCGAACAGCTTTCCCACTTTCGCGGTTGTCATTCCGGGATCATGCTTGTCGATGTGATAATCGTAAGGATTTTCATCAAACCCAAGGAAGGAGGCTTCTTCCTTAGCGAGGGACAAGGTTTTCTCAAGGTAACCCGAATAGGACGCAAAGTCGTTTTTTTGACGGGCCTGTTTCCATGCGTGGTAGGAAGCGCTGGCATGGTTGGCTTGGATGCTTACGAATTCGGAAGGAATTTTCGCTGCCTTGTCGAGGTCTCGCCTAGCTTCCCGCAGGATTACTTTCCAGTCCTCGTCGAGTTCTTCCGAATGGTCCTCGAGCCTTTTCAGCTTGTCGGAGAACGCAGGAGAGGTGATTTGCTTGTGCTGAAGTTCGGCAACTGTGGCTGACTGCGTTGCCCTTTGCTTGGCCGAAATGGGGTTTTCCGGGAGATTCACCTGCTCATCCCAGCCTAGGAGCGACGAAACTTGGCCGAGGCAATCAAGTTCTCCAAGGGTATTCAGGAAATCTTCCTTGGTTTCCGACAAGCCATTATTTGATTCGGAAGGCATTATTCTAGAATCAGCATGAGTTCTTTTCCCGTGGCCCAACCCTTGCTTGTGCCGTCCACCGACTGAGCCAAGTACCACTTTACCCCGTCGGGAGTGACGTGTTGTTTGAGATCCCCTTCCTTGTTCGTAGCGATTCTTACGAGTTCGCCCGGCTTGATTCTTGCGTTTGCCTCCGCCTCTCCTGCGTAACGCCTTAGGGAAATGGCAGGGTCGGTGTCATTGGCATCCTCGGGTTCTTCGTTTCCAATTGCAACGGCTTCACGGGCAAGGAATTCAAGGCTTCTCTGGCAACGCCAGCTTCCATAAAGTCCAAGCGAGACCAAGACTGCCCACAGTAATAGGAATGAACCTTTGGCAAGCTTTGTCGAATGGGATTTAATCAGGAAAAATGCGGCAATCAGTCCGCACCAAATAAGTGCGCTGGTTAACCAGTTCCAAAAATTCGAGTTCTCAGGGGCGAAATAAAAATCTCCTACTGAAGAAGCTTTTGGTACAAGGCCTGCCTTTTCCCTTGTGAACGCAAGATTTGCCTTTATCTCCTCGTTTCCAGGGTCGAGGAGCAAGGCTTTTCGAAAGTGTAGAACGGCTTTTCCATACCTACCCATCTTGAAGTGAAGGTTTGCCAGATTTGAGTGGAGGTTGGAGGAATGCGAGAAGTCGAGAGCTTTTTCATAGGATTCGATGGCAGTCTCCAAGTTCCCGGATCCTTCTGCCCGGACCCCATCGTAAAAGAGCCGAGCTGCATCGACCCCCAAGGTTATTGGAGCCGTGAACAAGTGTAACAACGAAGAAAGCAAGATTACTTTAGCCGCATTCATGCTTTTGAACGAATTCTTTTCAGCAGTTTCTTGATTTTGCCATGCCACTCCTTGAGAGATGTTTCATCACGCATGGATCCCGCGAATTCACGGGCGTCGGAAGCATCGAGAAGGTCACGCACACCCTCGATGATTTCTTGGTCGGCATTTCTTTCGTTGAGAATTCCGATCATGTCATCCTTGGACAAGGTTTCCGGCCTTTCGTTTTGCACCAGCCCTCCAATGTTTTCTCTTACACTTCCTCTCGCAGCTCTGAAGAATCCTTTGGGGTCATTGAAGCGAATAGCCGCTTTCATTTCGTTACGAAATTTTGCAACTCGTTTTGCCCGAGTGTCTTTGGCTACTCGTCTTTGAGTGAGTCGCCAAGAGATAAGTCCCGCAAAACACAGGAGGGGGCCGATCTGCGCGTACCAGAAGATGGGTGTCCTGATCACCGAGGTGGTTGCCAACGATTCCATCCACACACCGGGTTCGTTTTCTGTCTGGAATAAGTTTCTGGCTAGGGCCGGCTTGTTGCCTGAGTCCATCGAGAAAGGCGCCGAATCCGGCTCGACCCAAGTCTCTCCCGGATCCACTCGGATTGGAGTTGGCTCCCCTGAAGCGAGGACAAAGCTTTCCAGTTCGGGATCAAAATAAGAGAAGGGTATGGCGGGAATTTCCAGTTTTCCCGGTGATAACGGCGTAAAAACGTATTCGAACCTTTGAGTGCCCTCGTGCTTTAAGTTTTCATCACCTTCGAATGAGAATGCCGGAGGCTGCACCTTGAAGTTATCCGAGGAAGGGATCTCGGGTGCGGGCATTACGCCGAAGTTGCCTTTTCCCGAGACCAAGAACTTGACTGGGACGGGATCCCCGACCGTAATCCTTTCCGTTTCCCCTTCCACAGTGGTGGTGAAGGTGCCAATGGCCCCCTTAAAGGATTCAGGTCTTCCCTCCATGGGCAAAGGCTTTACCTGGATTGCCTTCTTTTCCGAAACTACCGGAATGGACTGTGATCGTCCAAACCCTAGGAAGGGGTCGCGAGAGAATGGAGTTTGAAAAAGAGGATTTCCCGTGATGGAGTTTCGTTGGTTCCTGACCCTTACGTGCACGAGCGTTTCGTAAGACAGTTCGTGAGTGCCTTCCATGGCTGCAGTCAAGGCAACAGGCCACGAATAAACCACGTAGTTTTTCCCATACCTAGGTGCGCCCCGTTTTTTAAAGCAATTTCTGAATTCACTTTGTGAAAAAGCATCGCCGTTTTTTCTCGGAGGGTATTCAGGTTCGCGGCTAAGACCCAGGCGTTCCCAAACGTTGACGTCGATCGAACCGAGCAAGGTTTCTCCCTCAAACATGAAGTCTTTTGGCAAATTGATCTCGACAAACACGGCTTGTCGCAGGTCTTCCTGTTGTTTCTTTCTCGCTTGTTCTCGCAACAAGTCCTCTTGACTCGAGGGGAGCACTCGAAGGGTGCTGGCAGGTACGACATGGCTTTTGCCTCCAATCTCCATTTCCCAAGGTGGAATGGTGAATGTTCCGACTCTATCGGGTTTTGTGGCGAAGGAAACGTCAAGTCTCATGGAAGCAACGCCGTTTACTAATGATACAGACGAGGAAGTGGTTGGGTTATTTGAAATGGCAAGGCCCTCCACAGAGGGTAATTTCCCTCTAGGTGGTTGTCGGCTTCCCCTGATCGTCACCTTGTAGATGGACTGTCTGCTCAAGGTTATGGAACTTGGCTCAAACGAACTTTCAATTCGGATTTGCTGTGCCTGAAGATCCGGATTGCTCCCAAATAGTAGAGGAATGATCAGAAGCATGACCCTCGAATGGCAAGCGGTCATTTTCAATAGTCCCTTCCTTTTCGATTCGTTTGCTCGACAGGTCCCTGGAGGTCGATTTGCTCGGAATTGGAGTCTATTTCCTGCAGCAATCGCTCATACAGAGCGTTGACCTCCTTGGGGGGCGGGACTTGGTCGTTTGAGGAAGTGTTGCCCTCTTCTTCTTTCTGCTCCTTTGATTCTTTGCCGTCACGCGAGTCATCCGAC
Organism: uncultured Puniceicoccaceae bacterium; assembly: GCA_964576585.1. GTDB lineage: Bacteria > Verrucomicrobiota > Verrucomicrobiia > Opitutales > Seribacteraceae. The sequence goes on from CAZNWO010000073.1 coordinate 8,151, forward strand.
TGCTGCTGGTCTTGGCCTGAGCCTTGGTTCTCATCGGGTGGTGCGTGAATGCCGAAGTCTAGTTTATCCGCCGAGGTTTCGAAGTCAACATAGGTGAGATGGGCCTTCTGGCTTTCGTGCGGAAAGGTTTGAGTGAGGTTTCCCTCTTGGCTTTGGGTCTCCACGCACAAAACATGTTGTCCCGGAGGTACTGCCCAAGAGAAAGCCCCGGAATCGGTTGGCGAGAAACTACTCTCGTTTTCGTCCAGTTTCAAGTTGCCGTCGAGATCGAGGAAAAGCTTTGCCTTCGCAAACCCCGTTTCATTGTCATCGCGTTCACCATCCTTGTCTACATCGTTCCAGACAAATCCCTTGAGCATCGGCGCAGCTCGAAACGGAAAGTGAACTTGAAGTTCCTTTGCTTGGGCGAGTTCCACGATTCGCGTTTTGACGTTATTAGGATTTTTCGGAGGCGGTGGCGGGGGGAGGATTGGGATTAAAAGAATCTCCTTGGTGAGATTGCTGTCCTTTGGAATGCACCCGAGAGAGAGGGATGTGGGGTAGGTGCGCGAAATCCACTCAAGGCCATATCTTCCCTGTTCGTCAGTCTCAATAAATGGTTCTAGTGTGGAATTATGTTCACCGTCGCCATTCTTATCCCAGTAGACAATTGACGGCAGAGGTGTCTCGTCGGGTTCCATGCGTCCGTTGCCGTCTACGTCCCTCCAGGCCAAGCCCCGAATTCTTGAGAGCAGTGCCTTGATTCTTTTCTCAAGTTGCTCGGCAAGTTCCTTCCGATTCCTAGAGGCTTTTTCGTTTTCGTCGATCGCGACTGCGGCATCGTAGTTGCCGAGTGCCTTTTCCCACGCTTCCCTTGCGGCGGAAACGTTCGGAACGTCCAACCACTGGTTGGCTCTCTTGAAATATAGCGTGCCCAATGCATTGAGAATGGTTGATTGGAGGGCCGGTTCATCGATAGTGCCGTCCAAGGCTTCATCGAGCAATTCTTCGGCTTTCTCGAGGTTTCCAGCATCCAAATAGGCAAGGCCCGCATTGAGTTGCAAGCGAGGATCGGCCTTTTCATCCATTGCGCGAGCCGCCTCTATTTCGGCTTCGTAGAATTTTGCCGCTGTTTCGAAATCGCTTTTGGAGTGCGCCTCCTCCGCATTCTTGACGTTGTCTTTCCTAAGGCATCCCGGGCAAAGCAGTAGCAGGAAAATAGCCAATCCAGGTCCTAGCGATGCCGGGTTTTTCCGGTTTCCCGTCAGAAATTCAATTAGCAGCAGAATCATTCCTAGCGCCAAGAACGACTGGAACCTCTCAATCGGTAGTTCTTGCGAAAGGAGCATGTGCTTCTTCCGATGGCCAATTGCCTGCAGTTCCTCGAATACCCTAGCGAGCCCTTCTCCGGTGGGGCCAAGCTGGAAATATTTTCCTCCAGTCGCATCAGCTACAGCTTGTAGGGATGATCGATCAAGCCTTGTTACTACTTCTTTTCCCTCCGGATCCTTCAGGTAGTTGCGAGGGTTTTCTCCGACGGGATCCATCGGAATGCGAGCACCCAAGTCGCTACCGATACCAATCGTATAGATCCTAACACCATCTTTTGCAACTTCCTTAGCGGTCCGCAATCCTTTTGCCTCCAAGTCTTCCCCATCGGAAATGAGAATTAGGAAACGGTCTCTGTCTTCCTTTGAGAAGGAGGCGGAAGCTAGTTCAATGGGGCGGGCAAGATCCGTTCCCTGCACCTTGATCAAGCCAACCTCGATTTCACGGAGTGTTCTACTCAGGGCAGAGTGGTCTAGGGTGAGGGGGCATTGAAGAAATGAGCTTCCTGCGAACGCGATCAAGCCTATCCGGTCACCCTTTACCTTTTCGAGGAGGTTGGACAAGCCTAGCTTGACGCGTTCGATCCTGTTGGGACGAACGTCTCGCGCCAGCATGCTCTTGGACACGTCCAAGGCGATCAGGACGTCGATGCCGCTTGGCGTGGCCTCTCTTTTCCTACTTCCCCATTGAGGCTGGGCTAAAGCAAGGAAAAAGAATAGGACGGCAAAGGCTAGCAAGATACATCTCGTCCAGGTCTTGGAACGAGAACTGGACACGGAGAGCTTCGGCAGCAGCTTTATTGCAGCAAACTTCGCTAGAATTTTTTTCTTCCTGCCCTCGGACCACCATAGAAGTATTGAAATTGCAATTGTTGCAGCAATTCCAATGACGAGCCAGTCAAATTCGGCAAACTTCATGGTATTCTCAAAAATAAAGTCCGGGACAGGACTATTTCAACCAAAAGAAAAATAACGCTCAAGCCCAACGGCCAGTGGAACAATTCCTCGTATAGGGCATTTACTTCGAAGGCTACCTCCGTTTTTTCCAATTGATCAATCTCATCGTATATCTCCCTCAACCTGTCCTCGTCTTCGGCTTCAAAAAACCGGGCTTCTGTTTTCTCGGCAATTTTCTTCAAGATTTCCTTGTCCACGGGATAGTTTCGGATGGTGACCTCAGGTTCGTTGGCATAGTTCCTGACCAAGTCATCTTGCCTGATGTCGTAAACGTAGCTTCTGGTTTGAGCAGCTTTGCCGACTGCAATGGTATAAATCTTGATTCCATCTTTCTTTGCACCTTCGGCGAATACCATCGGGCTGTGCCTGGGCGGGGGGTCGTCCTTGCCGTCCGTCAATAAAATCACGATGCGGGATTTCGCCTCGAGGTTTCTTACCCTGTTGATCCCTTCGCCCAATGCCCCGCCGATGTTCGTTCCCGTCTGTTTGGTAAGTCCCACGCGGAGTCTGTCGAGGTTGCCCAAAAGGTATTCCTTGTCCAGTGTCAGAGGACAAAGCAGGTAGGGATTTACCGCGAAGGCGACCAGGCCGATCCTGTCGTGCCTCCTTTTGGAGACGAATTCTTTGAGCACTTGCTTGACGACGTCCAGACGGGTCTTGTCCTCGGATTGGTTTTCGCTCATGTCCAGTGCGAGCATCGAAGCGGAAAGATCCACCGCCAGAACGATGTCAACACCACTCTCCTTGATGGTTTGTGTGCTTTTGTCGATTTGAGGCCTTGCCAAAGCGATTGGGATGAAGATCAGGGTCAGCGTACGTAAGCCCGCCGGAACTACTATTCGCGCCCAAGGCACTTCAGGATGGGCTTCCTTCAGCAAGTCAAGACTGGAAAACTTTATGGAGGCTCTTCTCCTGTTGGCTCGGGCGTGCAAGTAGACGAACAAGGGGACGAACAGAAGTAGCCACATCCAATGCGGATCGGCCAGGCGCAGGCGTTGAAGGTCTTCCCAGAGACTCATGCCGCAACTTCAGTGGGAGAGGTTCTCGATCTTTCCTCAAGCAAGCGAGCATGACTGTCCTCGACGAAATGAAGGGCGGATTGATGCAGTAACCCGAGTCCTTCTCCATCCATTCCTTGTTTGGAATACTTCACGATTTCACTACGGTCTATGAAGTCGCGTAGGAGGTCGTCGTAGCGCTTGATGAAAAACTTGTGTTCGGCAATTTCTCGCAGAAATTCCTCACCCGTTTGTTCCATCGCGGGAACGGAAAACTGTCTCTCGACGTAAATTCTTAGGATTTCGGACAATTGGAATACGAAAGGCTTTGCTTCAATCCGATCACGTTGTTCTTCAAGCTTGGTCAATGATTCGATGGCTTCCTCGAACGGGTCTCTCAAGGGAGTGATAGCTTCCGACTCCTTTTCTTCATCGCTCATCCTCCTGAGCAGCCACCATCCAATCAATGCAAGGGCTGCCAAAGTCGCAATCGTTATGGGAATCCACCAGTTTTCGGAAACGATTTCCCAAAAGGACTTGTAGAGGGGCAGAGGATTGTCCTTCCTGATCTCGTCTTCGGTGAGGAATTTATCCTTTCCCTGACCGAGCAAGTCTTTCTTGAAAAAGATTACAAGACAGCACTGAATTCCCGTGAAGCCAAGATACCTCATCATCAACGACGGTTTTGGCGCAATTTGAAGAATTCGCGGAGCCGAAAGACATAATCTTCAGCCGTTGAAAAGTTGAACAGATCTATGCCTCGTCTCAGGAATCGTTTCTCCAATTCCTCTTTCCGTTTTCTGGCTTCCGAGGCATAGCGTTCCCTGAAGATAGTGCTGCCGGTGTCGATCTCCATGAGTTCGTCGGTCTCCGCATCCTCCAGTAGGATGCTTCCCATGTCAGGCAGCTCCTCTTCCCTCGGATCATGCACGTGAGCGCATACCAGGTCGTGCCTTCTTTTAGTCGTGGAAAGTTCCTTGAGGAAAATCTCTTCCATCGACTCCTCTTCGCCCGAATGCTCTCGGATGATGAAGTCCGACAAGAGAAACACGATGGCCCTTCTCCTCAGGACTCCGTTTAGGAAACGCAGGCTTCTGCTGAGATCCGTGCCTTTACCTTTTGTCTTGTGAAAAAGTATTTCACGAAGGATTCTCAGGCTGTGCTTGTGTCCCTTAGCCGGAGGCAAGTAAATCTCCACTTCATCCGTGAAGAGAATGAGACCGACCTTGTCGTTGTTCTTGTCGGCGGAAAAGGCGAGGAGGGCAGACAACTCCGCGAGCCTCTCTCGCTTGCTTTGTTCGTCTGATCCGAAATCACCGCTGGCGCTCACGTCCACCACCAGGACAATGGTTAATTCGCGTTCCTCTCGATACTGCTTGACGAAGGGAGCGTTCATTTTCGCGGTCACGTTCCAGTCTATTGATCGCACTTCGTCTCCGGGTTGGTATTCTCGAACTTCCTCGAAATCTATCCCTTGGCCCTTGAACGCGCTGTGGTAGGAACCCGCCAATGCTTCGGAGACGAACCTGTTCGAACGAATTTCGATTTGCCTTACCTTGCGAAGAATTTCGCGGGTAAACTCCTGGTCGGGTTCGTCCATCGTTTAAAAGGTGATTCTGGGCTTTGGCTTTGGGATCAATCCTGACCCGCCCGATTTTAGGGTACCGGCACCGTCTCGAAAATCTTCTTTACTATATCGTCGCTAGTTACGTTTTCGGCCTCCGCCTCGTAGCTGACGATCACCCTGTGTCGCAGCACGTCCGGACCTACGTCCTTCACGTCTTGGGGTGTTACGAAGCTTCGGCCTTGCATGAAGGCGTTTACCTTCGAGGCAAGTGCCAGACTTATGGTTGCCCTCGGGGACGCGCCAAATCGGATGAAAGCCTCTAGTTCCGATGCCCCGTACTTTGCGGGATCTCTTGTGGCCAGCACAACGTCGACCAAGTATCCTTTCAGCTTTTCGTCGACGTAGATTTCATCCACGACGTTTCTTGACTTGAAGATGGTTTCCGCTTCCACCACCTGACTCACCTCGTGGGCGACGTGGACATTCGCGTTCGCCTCGAGGATTTGCAGTTCCTCGTCGCGATCGGGATAATCGACGACAAGTTTTAGCATGAATCTGTCCATCTGGGCTTCCGGGAGCGGATAGGTTCCCTCTTGGTCGATCGGGTTCTCGGTTGCCAGTACGAGAAATGGTTCGGGCAGTGGATAAGTTACGTCGCCAATCGTAACCTGCCTTTCCTGCATGCCCTCGAGCAGTGCGCTTTGGACCTTTGCCGGGGCGCGGTTGATTTCGTCGGCAAGCAACAAGTTGGCGAAAATTGGGCCTTTCTTGGTAGTGAATTCTCCCTTGTTGGGGCTGTAGATTAAGGTGCCCACGACATCCGCGGGAAGGAGGTCGGGAGTGAATTGTATTCTCCTGAAGTCTCCCTTTATGCATTGGGCCAAGGTTTTTACCGCCAAGGTCTTGGCCAATCCCGGTACCCCCTCCAATAGTACATGCCCATTGGCCAAGAGGCCAAGGATCAGTCGATCGACGAGGTACTTCTGTCCTACAATCACTCGACCGATTTCTCTTCTTAGAAGCTCCACCCAAGCGGCGTCTGCTTTAATTTTGTCTTGTTGTTCCGGCGTCGGAGGGGATGGGGGCATCGATGAATCCATGAAAAGCAAATGTTAATGGTGTGATTTTTAACCCTTTAAGCGTAAGCAAAGCTTAAATTTGTCCAAGCCAAAAGCTTGCCTTAGGAGGAGAGAGTCTTCTCCAACGTTATTTTTTGCACTTGCAGTTCCTAGGTTGCTGGGGGTTGAATAGATCAATTCCACATCATTCCTTTATACTTTTTTGCAGTGTTCAAGCTCAGCAAAGAATCTAAACTTACTTTCTTAGGTCTACTTTTTGTCCCCTTGGTATGGATAGGGGTTAACTCCTTGGGGTATTTGGATTACCTCAAGACCAAAACCCTAGACTGGCGCCTCGAGTTCCGTGGGGAAGTTTCGCATCGTGACGCGCCAAATGCGGATGATCAAGTTCCCGTGGAGGGAAATCTCACCGTCCCACGAATACCTAACGTCACATACGTCAACTTCGATGCGAAGACCTTGGCTATGGATGGGGTTGGGGAACGCCCTTGGGACCGAGCCTTTTTCAGGGATGTGGCAAAAGTTCTGCTCGAGCGAGGAAATGCTCGCGTGGTCGCCTTTGACTTTTTGTTTTCCCCAAAAAGCGCTTCCAAGATGGTGCCTTCTGAAAACGTTCATCGAAGTGATGGAGCTGTCGGGGAGTTAGTCGCAACCTACTCCGATAGAATCGTGCTCGGTTCCGGTTATACCGGCGTTCAGACCTCCTTGATGCGCGTACCCGGGGCCCAAGCGAATCCACCATTCCTTAAGGATGGTTACAATCATGATGAAGCATTAGCAGCAGGCAAAATCCCTTATCCTGAGGCACCCACCTATCCCATGCTAAGTTTTCGAGACGGAAAGTACTTGGGTCGGCATGGCTCAATTACGGTTATTCCCTATCGTGAGGTGGACAATGTTCCTCGTTGGGTGCCGCTTTGGTTTCCTGCAGGTGGCAAGGCGCATGCCTATAACGTGCTCGGTGGAAAACGGCAGAAGCTATCCCTCGACATTCAATTCCAAGAATCGGCTCAACTGTCTGAGCTTGAGGCTCAGTTGACAAGCCTTGGCGCCAAGGAAAAAAATCTTCGCGGACGCCTTGCTGAACGAGATGTCTCCCACCGCGAACTGAGCAGCAAGAAAATTGCTCTGGAGGAGGAACTCGCCCAATTGCGGATTCGTCTGGATGAAGCCTTAGAGGGAGGTTCGAGCAAGCCGGCTGCTGAGGCGGATTCTGCGGAGATCAAGAAGC
>CAZNWO010000074.1:0-15144 GCA_964576585.1 uncultured Puniceicoccaceae bacterium
GGATCCTTCGCTGTCTCATCTCCTGATAATTCCAAACCGGAAACCGGCATTGGCTCGGGTTCCTCTGGAGATTCATTCGTTTGACCTTCACTTTCAGAAGCCGACCCGGGTGCTTCACCTGCAGTTTCCGAATCCTCGTTCGATTCCTTTTCTTCGCTTGGAGTTTGGTCCCGTTCCTTCAATTCATTCAAGAGATCGTCTCCAGTATTGGTAGAATCCACCGTTGAGGCACCTTGAAGATTTTCCAGAGAAATCTTTGCCTTTGGAGTCAGTCGAAGAGTACCCAACCAACAGAGGACACCGCCAGAGACAGCAAAAATCAAGGACAAGAGAAGCAGTTCGTTTTTTTCGGAGCCAGAAACAATATGATCTCCAGTGAGAAATTTTACCCAAAATAGCAGCAGGAACAGCAAAAGGGGAATGCCCATGCCAATGGAAAGACGCTTCAGTCGCGAGATTATCCCTTCAACAAAAGCAAGGGCGATGACTAAAGCGGAGTAAAGTGCCATAACCAAGGAGAAAAAGATTTCTGTCCGAAAAACCTTATCAACACCTTGGTCTTCAGGAGATGAACCCAGCAAAACGGCGAACTCGTAGCCAACCACTCGCTTGGTAGTGAGGCCTATCATTGCGTTTTCGAGCACAGTGAAGTCCAAGGCCAATCCAAGCCAAAAAAATGCTACAAGAAGGAGGCCGATGGCCCCCAAAGAAAGAAAAAGGCTTTTATACAGACTGTGCACGGGCAAAATGTGCAGTAGCAAAGAATTGTCGCTTATAACCGATTGGAGTTGGGGAAGCAAGGTTCAATCCCCCAAGTGGTCTCAGCACCATAAACCTAGTTAGTGAGGTTTCTCAGATAATGCCAGACGGCATCGAACTGAAGATGCGCATCTCCTTCAAACAAATCAATAAGACCTGTTCTACCTTCTTCGTCGGCAAACTTTGGCATTATTGTTCTGGAATCTACTCTGTAGGGATCCATCATCCAACGAAAATAGTGCTCCCGCCGTAATCTTTTCGATGAAAGAAGCAGGTTTATACCTTGCCCCTCGAAAACTGCGGTTGGCTTTCTTTGAGCTACGCCATGACAGGTTATGCACAAGATGTTGACAACGGCTTCCCCAGCTTTTTTCAATTCATTCACATTCTTGTCAACACGACGCTCGGCCCCTTGGTCGAGAACCCCACAAGAACCTGAAAAGCCTTTTGACAGTAGGGTTGAGCGACTTGGAAAGCTAGGCATCCGAGCTTTTATCCAAGGCCTGGGCTTGTCGGGCACTTTGCCCGCAAAAAAGCTCCCCAGCCAGTCCTCGCGAAGTTTTTCACCAAGAAAATTAAGGTTTGGAGGAACATAATTAGCCTTCCTGAGCTGTGCGGGATTCTCCTCGCCTTGCCGCGACTTGGGCTCGGTGGAATGGAATGCGGCAATTTCGGGGGTGTAAGTACTCCACAAGCTTGGCTTTCCATTTTTTTCGTGACAAGCAAAGCAACGCAAATCGGAAAACTGGCGTGAGGCGAACTCGGAGGGCGAAAAATGGTTCAGAGATTCGATACCTCGAGCAAGGAATGCCCGAATGGCCGCACGATCTGAGCTCGACAAGAAAAACTTCGTGCCATCGGATTCATCAGAAATGCATCCTTCTGGCGACCTTGGATTCAACTTTGCCATTGGCGAGGCATGTAGCTTGTTTTGAATAGGCAAGTCATGGCATGCCGCACACCCTCGATTTGCGGCCAACAACTTTCCTTTCTCAGCATCGGCTTTCTCGACGAGAGAAGCCGCATGCTCTTGAAAAAAGCTCTTGAGAAAAGCTGCAATATCAGCCGCTTCCTGAGCAGAAAGGTTGAAGTTAGGCATACGAGTCCATGAGTAATGTTCTTCGGGAGAGGTAAGAAACCTCGCCAACGCACCCGGCAAGAACTTTTCGCCAACTCTCGACAAGTCTATCCTGTCATCGGCAGTAATTTCGTCTTTCTTAACTTGATGACAGGTAATACAGCCAAGTTCGGCAAATAAACCTGCACCAGTTTTTGCGTCGCCAACTAAAGGGTCAAGAACGGGCGAGTCGCTTCGAAGACTGGCCAAAAATCCGGCAATGTGTCGAGCTTCCTCCAAAGTAACGGGAGCCTTTGGCATTCTAGCATGCCGTCGAACACTCGACGGGGCATGCACCCATTTTGCAAGCCACGGCTCAGAGAGCCTTGACCCAACCCCAAGGAGTGAAGGTCCTACCTGTACGGCCTCAGGCATACCTTTTCTTGAATCAATCGGAGAACTTGGCTTGTGACAACGCAAGCAACCAAGAGACGCCACCAGGAAACGTCCCCTGCGCAACTCATTGAAACGCTTTAGGGGGTTTGCATAACTAGCCTCGGGATTGTATTTCAAGGCAGCTGGCGGAACAGACTCCCTTAAAAAATCCCGACCACGCCACAAAAGACGTAATCTGCCCATGCCCGAGGGCAGGCTGGAAAAACGCACTTCCAGAGAATGATGACCGCCATTGAGACGAAGCCTCTCCGATTCCACCGATGACAAATCCGTACCGTTAGCCTCAAGAACAAGTTCGCCCCCTAAAAGTAAAACGGCTTTGCCCGAGCCCTCGAATGAAAAATACAGGCGCTCACGTTTCTCCAACAACAGTTCGCCGTGCCAAGCGGCCTCGAATGCTCCAGGTGCTATAAAAGCCGAAGGGGATTCACTTGGACCCACCCTAATGGCAACCCTGCGATCGAGTCGAAAGTCCATGACTTCGGAATCTTTGCATTTTAACTCCAATACCAAACCTTCGGCCTTCTCCTCGGAAAAAAGAAGATTGGAGAACAAAAGCATGTAGATAGAGAGTGCTCCGGTAGAAACGCATCTTTCGCAAAAAAAATGCCACACGAAACATCGGCTCATCAAAGCCAAGTTCCAAAAGGCGCCAAAGCACTCATGCTTCCCCTTGCATCCAAAATATCCGAACTAAGAAAAGACGGTTAAGGTGCAATGCATTGGGATAAAAGCAAGGGGCAGCTGGTTGGCAGGAACACGAGCAGGCAAAAAAGGCTAAACCTCGGCGACTTTTCCCGTGCTGTCTCCAAGAGCCTCGGCTTCCACTCCGAAACGCTCGAGCAAGGACAAATATAGGTTGGCGAGGGGGACTCCTCCGTAATCGTGTTTCCTGCCAACAGAAAGTCCGGCCGCTTTGCCTCCTGCCAAGAGGATTGGCAAGTCGACGTGATGATGCCGATCGCCATTGCTTATCCCCCCACCGTAAACAATCATGCAATGCTCCAGTAAGGGTGTCCCGTCAACCTCTCGAATCTCATGAAGTTTCTTAACGAAATAAGCAAACTGGTCGGCATAAAATCGGTCTATTTTTGCTAGTTTTTCGATCTTCTTCGGATCATTACGGTGATGAGAAAGGGCGTGATGGCCTTCGGGGACGCCAATATTCCTGAAGCTGCGATTGCTCCCATCGTAAGCCATGAGAAAGGTAGCGATCCGAGTAACATCCGTCTGGAAGCCGAGAGCCATAAGGTCAAACTGCATGCGAAGGTGTTCTCCAAAATCCCGCGGAATGCCTTCGGGTTTGGAGAATGAAGGCGGAGGACCCTTATCCTGAAACTTTTCCGCTTTCTCGATCCTTTGCTCAAGCTCACGAACCCCCGTCAGGTACTCGTCGAGCTTTGCCCTATCCGTACGACCTAGGTCACGCTGAAGCTTCTTGGCGTCCTCAAGCACGAAATCCAGCAGGCTTTTCTCATGACGCAGACGAAGTGCTCGACTTTGAGCTTGTTCCTTGGAGAGGCCATTCCCGAAGAGACGCTCGAAGACTGCCCTAGGATTACATTCCGGAGCCATTGGCAAAGTCTCGGTCTTCCACGCCAAATTGTATTGGTAGGCGCAGCTGTAACCGGAATCGCAACTACCTGAACGACGGGCCCTGTCCGTGCTTAACTCAAGTGAGGGCAGCTTTGTTTCGTTGCCAACTTTTGCAGCAGCCAACTGGTCCACGGAAACGCCCGCCCTGATGTCGGCCCCTGCCGTCTTGCGAGCTTGGCAGCCAGTAAGAAAGGTTGCGTTGGCACGAGCATGATCACCAGCACCGTCCCCATTGCCATTTGCCTTCTTGTGGTCCAGACCGTGCAAGGCTTGAATGCTGCGCTTGTATGGCTCGAGCTTTTGGAGAGACGGAGACAGCTTGTAGCTTTTGCCTTCTCCCGTACAACGCCATTCAGGCAAAATAACCCCATTTGGCATATAGGCGAAGCCCATGCGGAGAGGGATTTTGCCGGTTGCCCCCCGAGCCAAGTTACCCGCCATAGCCTCCATGGGGGGCAAGGCCATGGCGGCACCAAGTCCTCTGACGAAAGTTCTGCGAGACAAGGAAGGTTTCATTCCGAATAAATATATTTACAGGAAAACATAAGAAAGCATGTGCATTAGAGCAAGGGGATTGGAAGACTTGGCTGTAAATTAATTTGGCGGGCTTTCACCCCTTCTCTTTTGAAACGGATCGCTTTGAATGATGAAACGCATGATGTCGGCGAAAGAAAATCCATCTTTTCGAGATTGGGAAATCACTTTAGCAATCGCAGGACGATCATAGTAGTCCAACCCTCTGCCCAAGGCATAGATAAGCAGCTTTTCGATCATACAACGAACAAAACCCTCCCTCCGCTTGTCGCAAATAAAGGCCTGCAGTTCCGATGCCCCGGTAAAGCTTTCCCCCGTTGCCAACTTCCCATTGGAGTCGATGGGTTTGCCCGAGTCCATTTCACGCCAACGTCCGACCGCATCATAATTTTCCAAGGCAAAGCCAATGGCATCCATGGAGACGTGACAGGATGCGCAAATAGGCTTGCTGCTGTGGGCAGACAATTGCTCTCGCAGGGTTTTGCCGACGGATTGGGGCGAATTGTCGTTCAGTTCGGGGACATCGGGGGGCGGATCCTTGGCCGGTGTGCCGAGAATGTTGTCGAGGATCCACTTGCCCCGTTTAACCGGAGAAGTTCGCGTGGGATTCGAGGTAATTGTGAGAATCGATGCCTGCGTAAGAAGACCTCCCCGAGGGCTGACGTCTTCCAGTACAAAATCCAGCTTTGACACGCGTCGCAGCTCTTTTCCATAAGTCGCCTCAAGACCATAATGACGTGCGAGCACATCGTTTAAATAGGTGTAGTCTGCATCAAGAAACTCCGTAACGGGCCGGTTTTCCTTCAGCAGTTGATGAAAGAAGGTTTCGGTCTCGGCCCGCATGGCATTTCGCAACTTGTCACTAAACCCGGGAAAACGCTTTTGGTCAGGATTAACCAAGTCCAGATCTCGAAGCTGCAACCACTGACCAGCAAAATTTTTCACGAACTCCTTGATCTTGGGGTCCCCAATCATTCTCTGCACCTCGGTCGCCAAGTTTTTGCGGAGCAGGTTTTGTTCGGCGAGTTTGAGAAGTCGTTCGTCGGGCAAGGTACTCCAAAGGAAAAAGGACAGGCGAGAGGCTAAGGAAAACTCATCTATCAGGTGAACGGTCTTGGGATCATCTGGTCGCGGCTGAGACTCAGCTCGGAACAAAAAGTTAGGTGAAACCAACACTGCCTTGAGGGGAAGGTCGATTGTATCCCAAAACGACCCATTGTCTTTGGCTGCAAAATCGTAAAGCTTGAGCAGACGCTCGGCTTCGGACGGGGGCAAGGGCTTGCGATACGCTTTGGTGGCAAATTCTTTAAGAGCTTCTTGTGCCCATTCACGGTCATTGGCACCAGCTGGACGATCGCCAAGAATTACTTGCCTCGAAGCAAGAACTTCCTTGCTTGGGTTAGGCGGCGGCGGTTCGACCTCAAGCCAACCTAAAAAAAGATTGCGGTCCCGCCTTTCCAAGATGGGGTTTTGCGGATCATAAAAATTATTGAGGAAGGCCACGTGAAAAAAACTTTCTTTTCCTTTTTTAAGTTCAAGAACAGCCTCATAAACCTTTTCGCCGGGTGGTTCCTGAGCTACTTCGAAGATCCTTAGTTGATGATCGTTTACCCGAAACCTCATCTTGGCCAATTCGGTACCTGCCCTTGTCGCCCAAGCAGAGGCTCGAAAACGATAAAGTCCGGAAATAGGCACTTTAAAGGACACCTTTACTTCACCAGTTTTGCTGAGAACGCGTTCGTCCTTTGCATAACCATCACCTATCATTTCCCTCGAAGAATACCTTCTGGGCTTTACTCGAGGGGAAGTTTTCCCAAGGGCTCGATCCAAAATCTTGTCTGCTGCAGCCAAATATTTCTCAAGCAAGAGAGGAGAGAGTGACAATGCGTCTCCGACGGTATCAAACCCATAGCCGGTATCGTCCGGAGGAAAATCTTTCGCAGGCTGAAAGTCGACCCTCGTAAGGTCGCGAATGGCATTGTCGTATTCCACTCGGTTCAATCGCCGGATGGTAACCCTGCCGGGGTCGGGAACACTTGGATCAAACTTGAAGACCTCTCTCTCAATCCACGATAACAGAAGCTCCCTCTCAGAATCGGTGGGATGGGACTTTTGGGCGGGAGGCATGGTTTGGCTATGCAAGTTCTCCCAAACCCGTTTCCAGAACCTCTTATCCTTGACCAACGCGTCGTAGCCGGAAAAGGCATCCAGCTGCACGTCGCCCTTGTCGCTTCCATCGCCATGGCAATCATAGCAATAATCCGCCAACAGGGGTTCAATGGATTCGCGAAACCTTTTCTCCTGAGCCATCGAGACGGCGACCAAGAGTAAAAGCACGGAGAGAGATAAGACCAAAGGCTGGAAAAAGAAATTCACGAAAAAATCAAGGCAAGCCTAACCAACAACATCGGAACAGGCAACCAAGCGGAAACCGTACGAGTCAATTTTTCCAACGAGGAGCGATCTATTCTTCGCTCGAAAAAATCAGAATCGAAAGATCGTCGAAAAAGATTTCGGTGCCTGCATAGGGATAACCCCAGAGTGTACACTTGCCACCCGCAAAAGGTTCGGAATCCTTAAACGTCAAAGCCCAATCTGCGGGCTCTGTTTCGTCGGAGGACCAAACTTTTGCTGAAAGGATGGCACCTTCATCTCCCTTGGGCTCGGCTCGGAAGCGAAGGTTGGTCCAGAGACCCGATTTCCACTCTAAGGGAACTTTTTCTAGGATTTCTTCTCCACGAGAGAGATGAAGGGTTTTGGCAGCGGGATTTAGCCTCAATCGATAGGAGTTCACCCCACCGAGACCTGCGGCAAAAGCGGGCATACGACGACCTTTTCGCGTAGAGAAGATACGAGCCCTCAATTCAACCGGCTTACCTTTGACCCTAGGACCGAAAAGAAAGCCAAAGTCTCCAACAGGGGCACCCGGAAGGGCCAAGGCCTTGTTCCCGTCCTTCTCGGAGATTACGTAACTGCCGTCCAACACGAAGAGGTCGGCAGGTTCCTCGCCGATCGTCTCGTCAGACCAGTCAGCCTCGAAAACGACCTTCCATTCGGCTTTGTCGGTCTTTTGGGGAGCGGGCTCGGCACTGGAAGCAAATGGATCGGATTTAACGACTGCGTTACCTGAGTTTTTGTCGCCAACAACGCACCCCCCGAAAAGGAGGCAGGCAAAAAAAGAGAAACCTGCAACGGTTGAGTCTATTGTTTTCATAAATTTGCAAGGGATGAGTTTCATTCGTCTCTCAATGCCGAAAGTCGACTAGTCTGCAAGGAAAGAGTAACGGCAAGCCAAGTCCAGAAAAGAGAAAGAACAATCAAGCCAACGAGCAACCACACGAAATTTGTTCCCGGAGGTTGACCTATTTCACCAAATAGGGCTGGGGAGATTCCGAGTACTGCGGAAGAAACGCCGATGCCCAAGCCCCAAAAGGCAAGCCCGAGGTGCTCGGTGGTCGCCAGCTTTCTCAATCGTGGCAAGGCAAAGCCGACTGCCTCCAGCAAGCCGATTTCCTTGGATCGCTCCAACAGGTTTCGAGCAACGACCACTGCCAAGCCGGCAGTACCCAGCAAAAGACCCAGTCCCCCGAGGAATTGAAAGATCGCAATGTAGGTATTTTCCACTTCCTGAAGCTCGGCAAGTCGCTCCACGGATGGACGCAGGTCCAAGCCGTAATTAGAAAGCCTGTCGGTCAAATGATCGAAAACTGCATCAGCCTTTACGGGCGGGACATCCACAAAAAAGCCCCTGTATCCTCCCTGCTTGGGAAACTTTTCCTCAAAATGTCGCTCATCGACGTAAAGAGCCCCCTGAAGCATAGAACCTTTCAAAACAGCGGCCAATTTGACTTGAAACGCCCTACCCTCCCCGTCACGATACTCGATGAAGTCGCCAACGCCTTTCTTAAGCGCCCACATCATCGTGTTTTGGTCTACGGCGGCAGGGATCACGCCATCTTTTTCAGTCTCGAGCAACGAAGACCAGTTGCCCTCTGCAAACGTGAAGCGATCCTCTAGGTCAGATGGCTTGACTCCGTAAAGTCGAGGCCGCAAGGCCTTGTTGAGGTTCAGGCAGCTTGCGTCGTCTCCTTCCCGAACACGCAAGGGCACAATGGTCGAGTCCGTCAACAGCGTCCCGTTGAGATCGAACAATTCCCGCCCCTCTCCTCCGTTGAGGTCGTCATACACCGGCAAGGCTGACTCTCCAAAGAATGCAAAGCCGCCCGTGCCCGAGGAAGGCTGTTCCAGACTCGTAGAAACCTCTTTCCGAAAGGCACCCGTTCCAACCACCAGAAAAGCGCCCGCTGCAATTGCTCCGGCAGTAACGATGCTTCGCCCCGATCTTCTGGCGGCATTCCTGCGGCTAAAGGAAGCAGCATCGAGGAACTCTCCCGAGCTCCCCGCGGAACGAGCAAGCCTAGACTGAAAAACCAACAAGCCACCCGCAAGCAAACACCAACCGGCGCCAAAGAAAATCATGGATGCACCAGGGCCCGAAAGATCCGTCAGGAAAGCAAGGCCAAGGGCGACTGCAAACAACACTCCGGCGCCGGCGAATGACAACTTCCCGCTGACAAAGGATCGCCCGCGAGCGCCAGTCGAAAACGTCTCTCCCATGGCGAGCAGTTTCGTCGGTTCTGCACTCAGCTGGCGGCGAGTGGCCCACCACATGGCAAGAGTGGCCATTGCCATGGCTCCGAACATGCCGATCACGTTGGAGGTCGGATTAGACGAAAAGTCGAAGCTGGCCCCAGCCACGGCGCCACTCCATTGACCGGAAAGCAAGTTCAGGATTCCCTTTCCATAATAAGTCGCGAGGAGGATGCCGCACAAGGCGCCCGCAAGGGATAGGATGAGCCCTTCGGCCAGAAACAACCTTCTCACCTTTTTCGCAGGAATGCCAACCGCCAGCAAAAGCCCCGCCTGCCTGTTGCGTTGCTCCATGGCGAAAGCAAACAGCATCCCCGTCAGGGACATTGCAGCCACGATGACAAAAAAGCTGAACCCCATGAAAAGCTGACCAAAGTCAATGGGCGACTCGGCCGCATCCGATGCATCGATCCTCAGCGGACGGAAAAGCAAACCTGCCTCGGATGCGGTAAGCCCGGAGCGAAGGGACTTCTCCAAATCTTCTCGGGAGACGTCCGCCTTGTTTATCCGCAACCCCGTTAGAGAGCCCCATCGATTGCCCCACATCGACTGCCCTGCGGAAAGAGCGACAAAAGCCTTGGGGGAGCCTCGGTGCTCGTCCCAGTATTCCTCGTCCTTGTCGCGGACCTCGTGCTTAATGGGTATACCCGTATCCCATTCGCCGCAGGACTCGGCGTCGGAAAGCCCGGGAAACTGGGGAGTCCAGTCGCTTTCCTCATCATCAGGAACCTTCGGGGGAAGAGGCGTAACGAGCCTGACCCGAAAAGTCCGGGATTCCTCTCGAAGCTTGCGTCGCTCGCCGACTGCAAAGTAGCTCAAGCTAACGATGGAACCTTCCGTTGCGTTTAAGTCGTTGGCAGCCCAATGATTGAGGGCGATCTCGTCGTCTGCAAAGTCGTCGGGTAGCAGGTCGGTCTTTTTCGGGTCCGTGGCGCTGACCATGGAATAGGGAATCAAGGCGCTCGCATTCTTCTCGTCTTCCCCTAGGTAAATGGCATTCACGAGATAGGTCAGGACACCGGCAGAGTTGCCTACGGCTTTTCGCCCCGCCTTCACGAGGGAATCGTTAAGGAAGACCTGCCTCGACCGCACGGTCCATGCAGGCGTGTCCCGCAACTCCTTAACGGAAATGCCGGCATCCGCCAAGGTCCAGGAATCGTTTAAGGCGGATTCGGCTTTTTCCATGGAAAGCATGGAGCCGCCCGGCGAGCCAAGGAGGAGAAAATTGGCGAATGCAGTCTCGAAGTTTTGCTCATCAAAATTCCTAAACAATCGCTTTTGCAACGTTTCAAGCGGCACAAAGAGGGTAAGCGGCTCTCGCTGGTTGCCAAGCAGGCCGAATCGACCAAAGCCTTCCTTGGATACAAATCCGCCGAGCGTCTTGTTTAAGGAAACAAACTTGTTGTCTCGTTCTCCCGAGAGAGGAGCATCTCTGGAAAACAAGCTGGGCTCCTCCACCCTGAGGACGATGCGCTCACCATCTTGGACCTTGAGGTGCCTGTAGAGTCGCTCGTTGGCAAAAAAGTCGTCGCCGGAGGAATCCGGGGTCTCCGAAGGATCCGGGGCCAGTTTCCAGAAACGCTCGTCCACACCCAGAACCTGAACGTTCTTCACGTTCACCGACCCATCAGGAGAGGTAACGTTTCCTCGAGTAACGACGATTGGTGCGACCACCGCTTCCTCGCCCAACTTGGGGGCCAGAGTGTTCGCAAGTTCCTCACGAAAGAAACCGTCCTCGGCAAGCAGGGCCAAGTCGGCCTTGCCTATGCGCTGTTCTGCGATTCGACGCAAGGTTTCCTTGACCGAGTCGCCCACCATCATCGCCCCGACCAACACCATGGAGCAGATCGCAGTGCCCGCGATTACCCCAAGGTGCTGGCGCCAAAAATACCGCAAGTTGCGGACGAGGACCAAGGTCAAGGTCATGGCCTAGTCCCGGCTAAGTTTGCCATCATCCAAACGATAGACGATGCCCATACCTGCAGCCAGCTCTGCCGAATGAGTCACGGCGAGAAGAGTTAGTCCACGATTCTCGTTGAGTGCCAAAAGCAACTCGACCAGCTTGCCGGAATTGGCCTTGTCTAGAGCACCGGTAGGCTCATCAGCCAAGAGAAGCTTGGGCTCGTTGACCAAAGCGCGAGCAACGGCAACCCGCTGGCGTTCGCCGCCGGAAATCTCGGCGGGCCTATGATGCAGCCGGTGGGAAAGCCCAACCTCATCTAGGAGCGACTCTGCTTTTTTGCAAAGGGCCTCGCCCGCCAATCCGCCATGTCCTGCAAGGGCGGGAACCATAACGTTTTCCAGCACGCTGCACTGGGGCAGGAGATGGTGAGACTGGAAAACAAAGCCGATTGCGCGATTGCGAAATGCCGCGGCCTCGTCAGTGGAAAGCTCGCCCACTTCTTTACCGTCGACTACCACCTTTCCTTCCGAAGGTTTGTCCAAGGCTCCAATCAAGTTCAGCAAAGTGCTCTTGCCCGAGCCGGAAGGTCCCACGATTGCCGCCGAAGCACCCTCGTCCAAATTCAGACTTATTCCGGAAAACACTTCGACCACTTCATCGCCCACGGGTGAATCGTAGCTTTTGGAGACTTCTTGTAGTTCAACGAATGGGCTCATTGTAGTTTCAAATGTCGGTGAGATTGGGTGCTCGAGTTACCGAGTCTGCCTTCGGAATATACCTAAGGCCAAGTCTTGAGGCATTCAAAGAACAAAGGCTTCATCGGCAAGGAAAAGCAGTCGGTGGCTCTTCAAAAAGTTTAACAAAAACTAAACTGAAAATTGCCTAGACAGAAAAAAGGCGCACCCATCTGGGCGCGCCTCAATCTGTTGAAACTGGAAACTGAAATCGTCTAAGACCTCAACCAGCGTCCTTTGCCTTTTCGATCTTTTCGATCTTCTTGAGAACGATCCGCTTCTTCTTTCCTTTGCCAGCCTCGTAGCCTTTGGCGCTGATGGTCACTTGGGCATCCACAAAATCCTCAAGATTGATCTTGGACTTCTTGCCCAAGGCGGACTTGGTCAGCCTAATCGACTTTCCGTCGCTAGTGGAAACGGAATAAAACTTGTAGGTTTTCCCATCTTTTCCCTTGGTCTCCTTCTTGGCGACTTTGCCGGAAACGCTTATCTCTTCGAGCTCGGGTGCGGGCTTCTTTGGTTTCTTTTCGCCCGGCTTTTTGGCGTCGGGTTTCTTTACTGCCGCCTTGGCAGGGGGCTTTTCTGCTTTTTTCTCGGCAAATGATAGGGTTGCAGGGGCAACAAACATGCCAAGGGCGAGGAACAGGTTAATGAACTTTTTCATCAATTTCTCCTTGTTAGGGTTAATATTCGGGGCTAAAAGTTTAACTTAAGCGACCTGGGAAAGTAAAAGTCAACTCTTTCTTGGGAAAATCAACACTCCTTGCGGAAAGCCAATCTTCACTCCTTGCGGAGATGCTCCAGTCCAAAGGAATCGGGCAGGTCGAAGTCGACCGGCAAAGTGATGCCGCCTGAGCCGAACCCCTTCTTGGCTCTTTTCTTTTCCTCACCCTCTAGAATTTCCGCCAGATTCTTGTACGCTACCTTTGCGCGAACCTCGCCCGGCAAAGCCTTCAGGAGGGCGTCAAATTTCTTGAGTTCAAAGGGAATGGAAGAAGACTTGCCGACTGAATCAGAACCAATCACGAAGTTGTCGGGGTATTTTTTGATCAAGGCCAACCATCCGTCCAGATCCTTGTAGACGTAACTACCAAGAACGACCCAAGATAAGTCGATAAAGAGGTTGTCCTGAAAACGAGCCAGCACCCGATCAAGGGTCTTCGCATATCCCGCAACCACGATTCGACGGCTAATTCCAGCATGACACCAAATGACGGCGGGGCGATTCTCCTTGTCGGATTCCTTCTCAACGGTCCTTTCGAGCAGCGAGAGAAACTCGTTTAGGTAGTAAGGTTGCTTCACCTCGCTTTCATTCCGTGAAATAGGTGCCACATTGTGATGGATGCTTACGGGCAAGCTGACCAAGCCGCAGAATTTGAAAAGCCTGACCAAGGAAGGATGATCACCGCGAGGACGCTCGCCCGTCGTAAGGTTGGTCAGGTCGTCGTGACGCGACATCAGCTCTCCCAAACCCTTCCATACGCCGGGATATTCAAGAATGCGTTTAATCGCCAAGTCCACCGCCCCGAGGTCTGTCGTATCGAGCGCGCATATGAACGGATGCAACCTTTCAAGACGAGCCAGTTGCTTGGCGTTCCCTATGAAGGCGGATTCATAATCCGTGAATGCGGATGCTACCTGAAGGTCGGTGTCTCGAGCTGCCTTTACCCTCGAGCTTGAATCCAGGTAATACTTCGGCCTGAGGAAAAAATCGTCCTCCGCCCATTTTTTCACGAAGGGCATCCCGCACACGATAGCATCGCGTACGTCGTTCTTTTCCAAGACCTCGAGCAAGGCCGTCAATCGCCTGTGCCTTTCGCCATAGGGAAGTTGAAAGTAGCGACCGTTCTTCATCAAGCCTCGGGCGGAACCAGGGAAACGATTGTCGCGATTGTCAAATTCCCCGTTCTGGAGAAAATCAAGCAGGTGGAAATGACAGTCGGCAACTGGCTCGGCCGGAAGGGAGATACATGTGCAGGAAGCAAGAAGTGCCAAAAGCGTTTTATTCATATTTGCAGGAAGTTGAAGTTGGGAAGAAGGCCGGTAGACCTTGAAAACCTAAAACAGGAAAGAGGTAGAGAGAAATCAATGCCAACCAAAATGCAACAACGCCTAATTTTCGCTGTACAACGTGTCCACAGCCAAGCCTGCGCCCAAGAGCAAAGTCGCAATCGCGGGATCGGGCCTGTCGTTCAAGGCGACGAAATAGTTGTCCGCCGAGGTAAAAAGCTCTTTCCCGACCCCGGACCATTTCTTGGTAATGGTGCCGATCTCGTTCTCGGAAGTATCCAGAAAGCTGAAGTTCCATCCCTTCCAGTCACCTTTCACCAAGGCGACGTCTCGTCCGGTTGCATCCAGGACACGAAGCTTTATCCCGATGCCCCAAAGCTTGCTCTTGAAGCTGCCGAGAACGCTTCCCGAGGAATCGCGCACACTGACCTTTGAAATAAAAAGTGAGGGGTTTCGCTTGATGGAAAAGAGGAGCTTTTGCTCGTCATCGGGGTCTGAACCCTCGTAGACGAACACCGTTGTCGGAAGTTTGTTCTTATCCCAGACAAAGCGAAGGACGTGCATCAAGAAGCCGGGCTTCTCTTTTGCTACACCAACCTGCTCCTGCGTCTCGGGGTCCAATATATCGTAGGTGTTGGAGAGCTTGAACATGCCTGCGTGCTCTCGAATGAAAAACGTTTTTCGATTCAACATGCTCATGGCTACATAACGGAGGAAGGTTCTATTTCTCGGCCTTTAGAGCCATCAGGATTTCGTCGGCATCAGTCAAGCCCTGGAATCTCTTTCGTTCCTCGCCATCCCTGAATATGATGAGGGTCGGGATGCTGCTAATCCCAAATTTCTGGGCCAAGTCGGATTGCTCGTCCACATTCACTTTTTTCACCGACGCGAAGTCTTTAACCTGCTTGGCAACATCTTCCAGGATCGGGTTCTGAGCCTTGCAGGGTCCGCACCAGGGCGCCCAGAAGTCCACGAGCACCACGCCATCGGCGATTTTTTCTTTGAACTCAGCAGCGTCCAAGGAGTCTCCCGCAGGTTTCGAGCACCCGAAAGTCAGTAATGTAACGACCAAGGCCGCAGTTATCGAAAAAATGCGCATAAAAAGAAAGGTAAGCCAAAAGTTGCAAATGTGCCATTATAACTTTTTCCAAATTTTACAATGGCTTAGATAAATCTATTCACCGTTTTTGCTTCCAAAGCTTTTCATGCTTTAGGGCAAACCCTGCATTCCATAGTATTGAATTTACCATATCCATGATCGACCTCCGCAGCGACACCGTAACCCGCCCCACCCCCGCCATGCTCAAGGCCATGACGGAAGCCGGCCTGGGCGACGACGTCTTCGACGACGATCCCACCGTGCATCGGCTGGAAGCCCTCGCCGCGGAAACTCTCGGCAAGGAGGCCTCCATGTTCGTCCCGAGCGGCACCCAAAGCAACCTCGC
>CAZNWO010000075.1:0-15136 GCA_964576585.1 uncultured Puniceicoccaceae bacterium
TGGCCGCGGCGATTACCTCGTCCTTGTCGACGTCCTTGGCGAAATTACCCTCGCCGCGCAGCTTTCCGTTCACCTGAAAGACAATCACGATTTCATCTGCAACGAGTAAATCCTCCCTGTGTTCAGGCCAAGGATGATTCGCGATGGAAGGTTCCCCGCCGAGTTGCGCCCAGAGCTCTTCGGCAAGGTGGGGGGCAAAGGGAGCGAGTATTTGAAGCAAGGCGCGGGCAGTCTTGGTAGAGTAGGATTCCACCTTCTGTAGATGGTTCATGAGGATCATCATCTGGGAGATTGCGGTGTTGAATCGCAGTCCCTCTATGTCCTCGGTCACCTTCTTGATCGTCTCGTGAAGCAGGCGAAGGGTGTCGGCGTTGGTTTCCTCACTCTCGGTTTGCTTGGATTGGTTGGTGAATTCGCGCCAAACTTTGCGAAGGAAACGGTTGACGCCCTCGATGCCCTTTTCGCTCCATGGCTTGACCGCTTCCAGAGGGCCGAGGAACATCTCGAACAAGCGAAGGGAGTCGGCCCCGTAGGCCTCGATCACGAGATCGGGATTGACCACGTTGCCCACGCTCTTGGACATCTTGTTGCCGTCCTCACCTAGGATTAGCCCCTGATGGAAGAGCCGCTTGTAGGGCTCGGGGTGAGCGAGGACGCCTTCGTCGTGCAGGAATCTGTGCCAAAAGCGGGCGTAAAGCAAATGCAGCACGGCGTGCTCGGCTCCGCCTATATAGAAGTCGGGGCCGCCCCAATAGGCTTCCTTTTCGGGCGACACGAGGTGTTCGGCGTTGCTTGGATCGAGGTAACGCAGATGATACCAGCAGGAACCCGCCCACTGCGGCATGGTGTTGGTCTCGCGGGTGGCGGGTACCCAATCCTCGCCCTCGGGCATGCCTTGGTCACGAGGTGCGGTCTTCCCTGTGTTGACGTTGAAATATACCTCCAGCCACTCGGGAATGGTTGCGAGAGGGCTTTCTCCAGTCCCCGAAGGTTTGTAGTTCTCGACTTCCGGAAGCCGTAGAGGAAGTTCCGACTCAGGGACGGGCAATGCGTAAAAGGTCTCTCCGTCTCGGACGGTGGTGACGGGATCTTTCGGCATCAAGACCTTTACCGGACCTTCCGCAGTTGCGGCCTTGCCGTAGTCTTCCTTGGAGACCCAGACGAGTGGGATCGGTTCGCCCCAGTAGCGTTGGCGTGAGAAAATCCAGTCGCGCAGCTTATAGTTTACCGTAGCCTTGCCTTTGCCCTTTGCCTCGAGTTCAGAGGTGATCGCAGTTAGAAATTCCTTCGAGGGCATGCCGTCGTATTCGCCGGAGTTGACCATGCGTCCCTCGCCGACGTAAGGCAGGGCGTCTTCGTTCTCCTCGGTCTCGGGGGGGTGGATCACCTTGACGATCGGAATCTCGAACTTTTCCGCGAACTCGAAGTCGCGCTCGTCGTGGGCGGGTACCGCCATGATCGCTCCCGTGCCGTAGGTGATCAGCACGTAGTCGGCCACCCAAATGGGAGTTTTCTGACCGTTGACCGGGTTGATGCAATAGCTTCCGGTGAAGACACCGCTTTTGTCTTTGGCGAGGTCCGTGCGGTCGAGGTCGCTTTTCTTGGCCGCAGCCTCGACATAGGTATTCACCTCGTCGGTCTTCTCTGGGGCCACAAGCTTGCCAAGCAACGGATGTTCGGGGGCGACAACCATGTAGGTGGCACCGAAAAGTGTGTCGGGTCGCGTGGTGTAGACCACCAATTCCTCTTCCAGTCCATCCACGGCAAAGCTGACCTCGGCTCCCTCGGAACGTCCTATCCAAGCTTTCTGTTGGCGCTTGGTGGAGTCGGGCCAGTCAAGCTCGTCCAACCCGGAGAGGAGTTTCTCGGCGTAGGCGGTGATCCGGAGTACGACTTGGCGGAGGTTGCGACGTTCCACCGGATGTCCGCCCACCTCCGACTTGCCATCCACAACTTCCTCGTTCGCCAGCACCGCCCGAAGTTCCGGGCACCACCAGACCGGTTTTTCATCGACGTAGGCCAATCCCGCCTTGAACAACTTGAGGAATATCCACTGGGTCCACTTGTAGTATCCGGGGTCGGTGGTGTTGATCTCACGGTCCCAGTCTATGGCGAATCCGATGCTCTTTATTTGCCTTCGAAAGTTCTCGATGTTGTTGCGGGTGGTTTCCGCAGGGTGGGTGCCTGTCTTGATCGCGTACTGCTCTGCAGGCAATCCAAAGGCGTCCCAGCCCATCGGGTGCAAGACGTTGAATCCGCGCGCCTTCTTGTATCGAGCGAGGATGTCGGAAGCAACGTATCCCTCGGGGTGACCAATGTGAAGACCTGCACCCGAAGGGTAGGGGAACATGTCCAAGGCGTAGTACTTCGGCTTTTGAGAGCCGTCTTCCGCCTTGAAAGTCTTCTCCTTTTCCCAGTATTTCTGCCAGCGTTTCTCGATTTCGGAGAAATCATACCTGTCTTCGTCTTCGGTCATGACTTGGTTTTCGTGGATGAAAGCTTTCGCATTCTGGTTAAAATCGGCTGAAAGGCAAAAGCAAAGAAAACCCTTGTAGCCTGCTTTCTTGATTTGTCTAACTCGCTTTTGTCGGCAAAAGAAATTGCCCAGCCTGCCGCATTTCTCTAAATTGGTTTGCTTTCATAATTCAAATCATGAGCGAACAACCTGAAGAAACCGAAGCCGGAATGCCGGAAGAGGAAAACGCAATCGAAGGAGCTGCTTCCGATACCAATGCCGAGGAATCTCCCGCCACGGATGAACCAGTGGAGGTGGATTTCGACTATGTTGACCTCATGCTCGATGGGGATCTGAAATCTCAGGTCAATTACTCCATCGTTAAGGCAGTGGCCGCTGCTCTTGACGAGAAGGTTCGCTTGCTCGAGGAAGCCGAGCAGAAGGTGGAAGGCGAGGATGGCGAGGAGAGCTTCGCTGAGGTGGCGGTGCCCGAGGTCGAGGCGATGGCGCAGGTCGTGACCGAGGGTTGCGTGGACTTTGGGAAGATTCACTTTTGGGAAGCCTGCGAGACGGCGGAGATCGCGTGGGACGAGACTAAGGACGAAGAGGGCAATGTCGTCGGACGTTCACCCTACGGAAATCCCCACGACGAGCCCAAGGAGGGGAATCGGATCTTGAGCAACATTCAGAGGATCGCAGGATGGATGAGAGAGGTTCACAAGATGCATGAGGAAAAGGGCATGGGTTGGGTTTCCCCATACGGTTGCCCGGAGGATGGTCAGCACGCCTATGATCGCAGAAGCTCTTGCATAACCGAACTCGATTCCATCATCGAGAAGATCAAGGGCAACGTTGACCTTTAGTCTGGCAGGTCCGTTTTCTCCGCCATACCCTGGCTTCAATTTATTCCCTGGCGGTCTTATATACCCTGGGAACTCGTTTTGTGACCGAGCATAGGACTTCCCAGGGAATCGTTTCTGCGTGAGACGCCAGTTCGCTTAGTGAAATTGTTGCTTCCCCTTGAGTTCCGATCAAGGTTACTTGTTCTCCCGGTTCCAAGTCCTTGGGGGCATCAGTGAGGTCCACTAGGGTTTGATCCATCGTTACGCGACCAACGATTGGATAACGATTGCCTCGTATCAATACCTCTGCCTTGTTCCCGCAGGTGAGTGGAATGGCGTCTCCATACCCTGCGGACAGGATGCCGATTTGCGAATCGCGTTCCAAGGTATGCAGTCTTCCATAACTTAGGGTGGACCCCGCAGGGATTTTCTTCGCTAATGCAAGTCTGGTATGAAAGGATAGCACGGGCTCGACCCGTAGGTCAGACAGCGGTGAGCCTACGGGCGGGGTGACTCCGAACTGAAGGAGACCTATTCTTACGGCGTTGCAGGGGTCTTCAGAGGACAGACTCCGTAGGGAAGATGAATTGTCTGCGTGTATGAGGAATTCCTCTTTGTCCGGCAGACCCGTTTTGCTCAGGACCTCGAAAAACCTCTTGCGTTGTTCCTTCGTGAAGGATGAGTCCGCTGGATGAGCGAAGTGAGTCAAGGCTCCCTCCAGTTTAAGTTGGCGGCGGGATCGAGCGTCTTCCAGGATCTTGGTTGCACCTTCCCACCAAGCTCCCATTCGTCCCATGCCCGTATCAATCTTGAAGTGAATGGGCAGCGTCTTTCCGTGTTTCTCGGCTACGGCTGAGAAACGATCCAGTTCGTCGCTAGAGGATACCGTGGCGATCAGGTCGTGCGTGGCTAGCGATTCGTCCTCCTCGGGGAGCAGAGGCCCGATTACCAAGATAGGCCAACCCGAGCCCATTTCGCGTATCTCGATGGCTTCCTTGACGTTGGCGACAGCAAACAGATCTACTCCGCTCTGCATCAGTCTAGCCGCTGTGTGAAGGATGCCGTGACCGTATGCATCGGCCTTTACAACGGACACATACCTTATGCCCTCTGGCAGGGCGGATCGAATGAGTCGAAGGTTTCTCTCGAGTGCAGCGAGGTCTATTTCTGCCCAGCAACGCATTTCGAATTCAGTTCCGAGGCCTTTTGATGGGTGGTTCCCATTCTGCAAACTTTGCCGGCTCGGGGTCAAAGAGGTCGAGGCTCTTCGAAGGCTTGAGAATAGGTTTTAAGCCAAGCAGACCCGAGCTCAGTCTCGACAGATCGTAATCGAGGGTTTCAATTTCATCTGGGAGAGGGTCTCGAAGACGAGATCCCGGAAGATGGATTGCCTTCGGAGCAATTTTCTTGGCATCTTCTTCCGAGATTACCTCTATTCGTCCGTGGACGCTTTGATTTTCGGGAGGGTGTCGAAGTAATTTCCTTCTATTTCTAAAGGGAGCGAGAATTGGGGAGGGCTTTTCGACAAGCAAGGCTGCGAGATCCAAGGCGTTGTATAACATTAGAGCGGGTTCAGGCTTGTTTTCCCTTAGAATTGTTTTTGCTGCAGTGGCAGCTATTCGGAGTCCCAACGTCGATCCCGGTCCCTCGCAAAAGAGCAAGGCGTCAACTTCTGAAATCTTTTTGCGTGCATTCTCCAAGCAGCTTCGGATTCCTAGGAAAAGAGACTCCATGGCTGGTTGTTTGCTGCAGAAAAGAGCTGTCCAGCCATCTGCTTTCGGAAGTCCGACATGCAGCTTTGGACCCGTTGCATCAATCAGCAGTGGAAGCTTGAAGCTGCCTTCTGAATCATTTGCCGACATTGGTGCAAGCTATTGACACGGAGTCAGTACCTGCGGCGGAGATTTGTAGGCAGGATTCCGAGTTCCTCTCGGTACTTGGCCACTGTGCGCCGGGCAAGCTTTACTTCCTTCTCTGCCAAGATGTCCACGATCTTCCGGTCGCTGAGGGGCTTTGAGGGGTCTTCCTGCTCGATGATGGATGCGATGATCTCCTTTACGCTTGTATTGGATACGAGACCGCCGTCGTTGGATACGTATCCGTGGGTGAAAAAATACTTGAATGGAAAAACTCCATGAGGGGTGTCGAGGTACTTGTTCGCTATTGCTCTGGAGACGGTGGTCTCATGGACATCGATCTCGTTGGCCATGTCTGCCATGGTGAATGGTTTCAGTCCCGAAACTCCTTCCTCGAAGAATTCTCCTTGGTGCTCGATTAACTTGCGGGTGATTCGCTCGATGGTATTTTGCCTTTGCTCGATGGCATTGATGAGGAATTTTCCCGATCTCATTTGGTTGCGGACATACTCCTTCTCCTTCGCCTCAAGCTTTCCCTTTGCCATTAGCTCCTTGTAGGTTTTGTTGATGCGGAGCCTCGGGATGAAGTCGTTGGAAAGGGAGATCACCCATTCCTGACCCACTCGCTCGACCTTCGCATCCGGAGTGACCGATTGGTTCGTGTCAGGGGAAAAACGCCTTCCGGGCGCTGGGTCGAGTTCGGCGATTTCTTCAATTGCCTCATGCACTTGATCCGTTCCTATGGATAGCTTTCGGGAAAGTTCGGGAACCCTGCGACGCAGAAGAAGCTTGAGGTGATCTTGTACGATTCGGAAAGGGATGGAGTCTTCCTTTTCGCGATGTTTGAGTTGAAGCAGCAGGCATTCCCCCAAGTCCTTTGCCGCAATTCCAACCGGTTCGAAAGTTATCAGCATAGCATGTGCAGTTTGCAAATCCGAAAGGGGTAGGTTGGACGCCAAGGCAAGGTCGGAAAGGGTGGAGGTAAGGAACCCGTTTTCATCCAGACTTCCTATCAGGTATCGAGCGGCCTCTTTTTCGTTGCTTGAAAGATCGGATAGCTTGAGTTGATCAAGAAGGTGTTCCTGCAAGGATGTTTCCTCCACAAGGGAGTCGAAAAAGAATTGACGCTTTTCCTCGGCCTGCGGGTTGCCGAGTTGAGCCTCGCCCTCGTATTCTGCATCGAAGTGTTCCCTTAGGTCCTCTTCCATCTCGTTGAGGACGGCAAACTCGTCCTCAAAATCCATCTCTTCAGGGTTTTCGGAGCTTGGGTCGTCTTGTGAATCATTAGGGGTTTTCGTCTCCTCGCTCAAGTCTTCCTGTTCGGCTTGAGTTTCAATTGGAGCTTCGGGAGTGTTCTCGTCCAATTGGTGGTCTTCGGCATCGATGCTTTCCTCCGATCCGGGCAATTCTTCGAGGACCGGGTTCGTCTGGAGTTCCTCGATAATTGCAGTTCGCAATTCTTGGGCGGGGACTTGAAGAATCTTCAGCGACTGCCTGAGTTGGGGAGCGAGAACCAGATTCTGCGTTTGCTTCTGGACCTGCTGTAGACCTTGAGACTGAGTGGCCATGGTTCTCAGATCGTGGGATTTGGCCGGGGCTTATTCTAGAATCAGATTTCGGGGAAAGGAGTTTCCCCACGATGCCACCTAACAGCGGCATTCTGTCCATCTTGGCCAAATAGGTCCGCAGCGTAGGCTGCGAGTTTCTCGTTTGTCGGACCGTATCCTTTGCCGTAGATAAAGCTTTCCAGTTCGGTCAGCATTTCTTCTGCGGATTGGTAGCGTTCTTCCCTAGGACGCTTTAGAGCAAGGTGCAGGATTTGGTTGAGCTTCGGTTCGACGTCTGGTCGGAATTCAGAGAAATTCGGAATTTCCATCTCCAAAATATTCTGGATGGTTTCTTCCGGGTCTATGGTTTCGAAGAAATTGTACCCCAAGAGGACTTCTGCCATGACTATGCCGCAGCAAAAGAGATCCGCCCTATGGTCCGTGACCTCGCACCTGGCTTGCTCGGGCGACAAGTATTCGTCCTTTCCGGCGATGACTTCTCCTTCCTTATTGTACATCAGGTCTAAGGCTTTTGCTATCCCGAAGTCGGTGAGTTTGACGTCTCCCTCCTTGGCAATCATTATGTTCTTCGGGTTGACGTCGCGATGAACGATCCCGAGGAGGCGGTCGTGGTCATCCCTTTTGCGGTGCGCATAGGCAAGGCCCCTCACAACCCGGGATACAATGAACACCGCAAGGTCGGGTGGAATGTATTGTTCAGTCTCGACGTGTCGGTCGAGAAACTCCTCCAGGTTCCAACCGCTTACGTACTCCATCGTCATGAAGTACTGTTCGCCGATCTTACCCAGATGATAGGTTTGAACGATATTCGTGTGAATCAAGTCGGCTACAAGTTTCGCCTCGCCTATGAAGTTGTTTCTGAACTCCTCTATGGCCGAGTAATCTTCCTTAATCAACTTGATTGCAACTACCTTTCGGAACCCTCCGATGCCTTTCTGTACGGCTTCAAAAACCATGCCCATGCCACCCTCCGCGATTTTTCGGGTAAGCTCGTAATGGACTTCGTTGAAAATATGCTTCACGACGTTTTTGTTCCTGAAAAAGACCTCCAGTAAGCTTTATTTAACTGCATAAAGCAAGAATCTTTGACTAAAAGTAGAGCCGTTTCAGGTTTTTGGCGCATTTTTCGCTAATTGATTCTCTTTATCTTTGGATTTTACAAGAATTCTTTTCGTGGCTCTCTCGTTGACTTTGGCCTTCATTCGCGTCATCTTTATTCTATGATTAGCTTGACGCCCAATGCCGCGAAAAAGATTCTCGAAATGAGTTCGGAAGCCTCGGATGAAACCAAGACGCTGCGAATATTCGTAAACGCAGGAGGATGTTCCGGATTTGAGTACGGTATGAGCTTCGACTCTCCGAGGGAATGCGATAAGATGCAGGAATCCAACGGTGTTTCCTTTGCCGTTGACGAAGACAGCTTGGTCTATCTCGACGGCAGTGAGGTCCATTTTGACGATGGCCTAACCGGCACTGGGTTCGAAATCCGTAATCCCAACGCCCAGAGCACCTGCGGTTGCGGAAAATCCTTCAGTTGATCCTTCCTTAAAAGACGATTCAGTTTGAAGGCTTCTGAATAAGTAACCTTTTTTACGTAACCTATTTCTGATTCGGGCTGTATACTTTTTAGGACAGGTCGTAACTGCCCATCTCGCCTTTTATCATTCATCGAACTTTGTTTTCAGTCTGATTGCAAGATCCTCCTCGGCAGGCTTGACTTTCATTGA
The DNA here is from genome assembly GCA_964576585.1 of uncultured Puniceicoccaceae bacterium. Taxonomy (GTDB): domain Bacteria; phylum Verrucomicrobiota; class Verrucomicrobiia; order Opitutales; family Seribacteraceae. The sequence goes on from CAZNWO010000075.1 coordinate 8,449, forward strand.
TTCGTGTTGTCTCATGCTAACCAACTAAGTTTTTCATCAGCTTTGCGAATGACTTCATCTAGGATCATTTTTTCAACAATTCTCTCTTTGGGGATCCTTTTTACCACTACTCTTTGGGCTCAGGATTTGCCCGGAACACCCTTGCCGGGGAAACCCACCACTCCGGGAACTCCGGTTGCTACGCCGCCAGGCGGTCCCGATGCACCGCCGCCGCCCGGAGGAAAGCCTCCGGCGGAGAAAATGGAGATTGATGCCGCTACAGCCAAGGAATTGACGGACGTAATAAAAAGCAACCTCTACGCCTGCTCCAAGAGAAACCTGACCATGGCTATGACTACCGTTCATCCCGAGTCTCCAACCTTGGAGAGTTCTCGGGATATGATGAGGTACATATTTGCTCGTTTGCGGCTTAAGTACACTTTGGAAGCGATTGAAGTAATCGAGGTGAGAGGCAATGAGGCCAAGGTGAAAGCGACTCAATCAACGCAGAAGATTGCCGGCAACGCAGCTTTTCGCGATAACCGCGTCACAATCCTCCACACTTTAAAGAGGGACGGTCAGAAGTGGAAGATGTTCAGTTCCGAGGCTCTTTCGATCCAGTACTTCCAGTATTAACCATCTGTTGCTCGAACTTTTACGAGGCTTACGGTCGGACCTGAATCAACTTCGGTTTTTTCTTACATTCGATCGAGGACCTTTATTCCGAGCAGTTTAAGTCCCGTTTCAAGAACTAAGGCTGTGCGTGAGCATAGCAGCAGCCTTCTCGCCTTGGTCGAACCTTCCTCTGTCATCACCTTATCGGAATTGTAGAAGGAGCTGAACTCTGTGGCCAACTCGTAAAGATAGCCGCACAAGTGATGAGGCTTGAGTTCCCTGACGGTTTGCTCAAGGACGGATGGAAAAAAGAGGAGTCTGCGAGCCAAGAGGTTTTCGCTTTGGGTCTCGGGAGGCGATGCGCCGTCTTCGCCCTCGCCAAGACTCAGGTTCAGCTTTCGGAAAATGCTGCGAATTCGTGTAACTGCATATTGAAGGTAGGGTGCGGTGTTGCCTTGCAATGCCAGCAGCTTTTCCCACGAGAACACATAGTCGAGCGTTCGGTCCTGAGACAGATCGGCGTACCTAACTGCCCCGATGCCAATAGCTTCGGCGAGCTTCGTTTTCTCTTCTTCCTCTAGGTCGGGGTTTTTGCTTTCAACAATGGCTCTCGCACGGGAAACCGATTCGCCTAGAAGGTCCAAAAGCTTTATGGGTTGTCCTTCTCGAGTCTTTATTGCCTTGTTGTCCTCGCCGAGTATCGTTCCGAACCAGACGTGCTCGAGGTCGGGCAGAACTTTCTTTTCCGAGGCATACCACTTATCTGCGGTGAGAAAGAGTTGCTCGAAATGGTCTTGTTGGCGCCCGTCGGTCACGTAGACGATTTTATTAGCGCCCATCTCCTCCGATCTGTGCCGCAGAGTGGCAAGGTCCGTGGTTGCGTAGTTGCTGGCCCCGTCCGATTTTCGAATAATGAAAGGTTGTTTCGAGAAACGTTTGTGTTCCGGATGGAAGACAACCAATGCGCCGTCACTCTCTTCGCAGATTTTGTGCTCAATCATTTCTTCGTAGACGGAGTCGACCTTGTCTCGAAAGTAGCTCTCCCCCATGGTTTCATCGAAACGCACGTCGAGGAGATCGTAAACCTCTTGAAAGGAATTTAGGCTCACTTGGTTGACCTTTTCCCAAATCTCGAGATTTTCCTCGTCTCCTTGCTGCAACTTGACCAGTTCGGCTCTAGCTTCACTGCGTAGGGATTCGTCAGCATTGACTAGTTCGGTTCCTTCCCTGTAGAGGTCTTCCAAGCGAGCCAAGGCATCCTTGCCCAATTCGCGCAGGTTCGTGTTTGTACGCTTGATTGCCAGAATCAGGATGCCGAACTGGGTTCCCCAGTCCCCGACGTGATTATCTCGGATGACTTGGGCTCCGCAGTAGTTTAACATGCGAGCAAGAACATCGCCGATTATGGTCGAGCGTATGTGCCCGACATGCATCTGCTTTGCCGTATTGGGAGAGGAAAAGTCTACGACGACGTTCCCGGAGGTGTCGTCGATGGCGCCTTCCCTTAGTATTTCGGATGTGGAAAAATGTGAGAGCCACTCTAAGCGAAAATGTGGATCAAGTGTGAAATTGAGGAAACCAGGACCCGCGACTTCTATTTTCAGCGAATCGTCATCCCCCCAAGCCTTAACCAAACGCTCGGCCATTTCCCTCGGGTTCAGCCCTTTTCTCTTAGAGAACGGGAGCACACCGTTGGCCTGGTAATCTCCAAAACGAGGATCGGCAGGTCGAACCTCGGGTGAAAAGTCCTCGTCAAATCCATCGGTTTGGGCAGCGACCTTGATCAGTTTGAGATCGATCGCCCTCATCATATCATAGCTAACTTGCATGGGGTTGGCTATCCAATGCGAGAGCTCGTTCGGGTCAAGTAGTCTTTTGTCGATCGAAAAAAAAGCTCGACTTACATTAGCATAATAACTTTACTAATAATACTTTATACTCATTAACCCCGTTCAAGCATTTTGCTTGAGGAGCCCTTCATATGCCGAAGATCATTCAGTCTTCCCGTAAGAACACCAAACCTTCCTACACCTACCTAATAGAAAAGAAGAGAGACGGAGGAGAGTTTACCGAGGACGAGATACGCTTCTTGGTCGACTCTATTCTGGACGACGAGATGCCTGAGTTTCAGCAAGCCGCATGGGTTATGTCGGTATTTTTTCAAGGAATGTCTGCTCAGGAGACGGCTGTCTTTGCTGAAGAAATGATGCTTTCCGGCGAAGTGATCGAGCTCATGGACGTTTCCCGTCCCAAGATCGAAAAGTATTCCACGGGCGGAGTAGGGGACAAAACATCCTTGGTTCTTGGTCCGCTAGCTGCCGCGGCAGGCGTGGCAATGCCCATGATGAATGGTGTGGACGAGGAATTCCTGATCTCCGGCTTGAACAAGTTGTCCGCTATTCCCGGAGTCAGCACGAAGTGCGACTTGGAGAAGTTTCATGAGCAGGTCCGCAAGGTTGGCTGCGTATTCGTCGAGCGCCACGAGGAGATTTCACCTGTCGAATCCTTGCTCTATGATCTGCGTAAGAAGATTGGAGCCATTCCCTCCATACCCTTTATTACGGCCGGAGCAATGAGCCGTAAGCTGGCTTGCGGAGCCGAGGGAGTCGTCGTGGACGTTAAATGGGGCAAGGGTTCCTTCATCAAGAATGCAGAAGATGCAAAACAACTCGGAAGATCTCTCACACGGGTTGGTCGGTCCTTGAAGCGCCGTTGTGTATGCTTGATAACCGACGCGAATCAACCCTTGGGAAATAGTGTTGGAGCTTCGCTTGAGATGAGAGAGGTGATCGACTTGCTTCGCGGCGAAGGACCCGAGGATTTGCAGGAACTCGTAATGAAATTGGGTATGGAGATCGTTCGTCTAGCGGGTGTCGCAGGTTCGACGCTTTCTGCAAAGCAAACCGTTCGTCAGCATCTTGAAGATGGGACCGCCTTGGAAAAGTTTAAGCAAATGTTGGAGGCGCAAGGAGGAAAGACTGCTTGCATTGATGATCCCGAGAAGTTGCCAACCGCAAAGCATGTCAAGAAGTTGCCCGCACCCAAAAGAGGCTATGTCCACAGCATCGATTCAGGCCAACTTGCTCGAGGCGTTCATATCTTGGCCTTCAACAACAAGGGCAAGATGGACCCTGCGGTTGGAGTTGCCGAGCTATGCAAAGTTGGTACTCAGATGAAGCAAGGCGAACCCCTCATGCAAATTCATTATAATGATGAGGCTCGATTGGAGTCAGCAATGGAATACTTCAAGGCTGCCTACAGGCTTGCTCCGAAGCGTCCGAATCCTGCTCCTTTGGTTTTGGAACGAGTTGCTTGATCCCTGGTCCGCTTGTCTTTTTGCCCTGAACAAGGGCTTTGCGCTCAGGGTTCTGCTCTGCGGTTAGGCTCTTCCTAGGTAGGATCCGTCGGCGGTGCTTACTCGAATGACCTCGTCTTTCTTGATGAAAAGAGGCACTTGGACAACCATGCCTGATGCGATAGTGACAGGCTTCTGAACGTTGCTGGCGGTATCCCCTCGAATTCCCTCCGGAGCATCGGTCACCACTGCCTCGACGGCAGCGGGGAGTTCGAGCTTTACGGCTTTATCATCTACGAAAAGGATGTCGTAGGGGTTGCCTTCGACAAGGAAACGTTTGTCTTCACCAATTACCTCGTCGCCGAGGATGGTGTCCTCGTAGGTTTCCAAGTCCATGAAGTGATAGCCGTCCGTATCGTGATAACTGTATTCTAGCTTGGTGGTAGTGGTGTGCATGAACTCGACGCTGTCGGTCGAGCGAAACTTTGTCGTGGTAGTGGAACCACTGGTTAGATTTCTAAGAGTCGTTTGGACGAAGCCCGCCTGTCGGCCTTGGGTCCTATGCATCATTTCCAGCACCATGTGAGGCGCTCCTTGGTAGACGATGACTCTTCCTTTTCTTATCTCTGTTGGTGCAGCCATGAATTCAGTGTTTGCTTGAAGATTAAAAAGACACATGAAATACATTTTCTTATGAAATTGCCAACCTTCTTCCTGCCGAAATCTTTTTTAATCGTATGTCTTCCGTGAAGTTTATTTCGTGGAACGTCAATGGCTTGCGAGCTTGTAGAAAGAAGGGTTTCGATTCTTTTCTGCACCATTATTCTCCCGACTTCCTTTGCCTGCAGGAAGTGAAGCTAAGCCCCGAAGTCGTACCTGATGAGGATTTCGGCTATTCTTTTCGTCGTTATCATTTGGCCGAAAAGAAAGGTTATTCCGGGGTCGCCGTTTTTTCCAAAGAGGAACCAATGTCGGTGGCTATAGATTTTGCCGGCGATGATCCCCACCCGGACGAAGGTCGCGTCCTGACATGTGAGTACGATGGGTTTTATCTGGTCAACGTGTACGTGCCGAACGCCAAGGGTGATTTGTCCAGGCTTCGGTATCGGCATGAGTTCTGGGATCCGTCCTTACGCAGGCATCTTTGCGAGCTGCGCAAGAACAAGCCCGTCGTCTTGTGTGGAGACTTGAACGTTGCTCATCGTGAGATCGACTTGGCTAATCCAAAGTCCAACCGAAGGAATGCGGGCTTTACCGACGAGGAGCGAGAGGGGATAGGAAACCTCCTGGATGCGGGCTTTCTTGATACCTTTCGCCACCTGAACCCAGATGTTGAGGGAGCCTATTCATGGTGGTCCTACAGGGCGGGAGCTCGTGAACGCAATGTGGGTTGGCGAATTGATTACTTCTTAGCTTCCGACGATTTGGCTACTTCCATCAGGGATGCATACATTCTCGCTGATGTTCATGGTTCCGATCACTGTCCTGTGGCTTTGGAGCTTGCTCGAGGATGAAGGATTCCGGATGAGCAACTTGTCCACGCTCGACGAGTCCCATTTGGAGAGAGCCCTTGAACTTGCGAGAAAAGCTTGGGGCAAAACTCATCCCAACCCCATGGTTGGGGCAGTGGTTGCAGATGGAGAACGAATTCTCTCGGAAGGTTATCACTCGTCTGCAGGAGATGCTCATGCGGAGGTCCGCGCCTTAAGGAATCTCAACGAGACAATCTCTTCAAGCGCTGTGCTTTACGTCACTCTGGAACCTTGTTCTACTCACGGTCGGACTCCGCCTTGCGTGGATGCGGTCGTCAGGTCCGGTATTGGGCGAGTTGTTGTTGGCGCACAGGATCCTAACCCCATTCATGCAGGGAGAGGGCTCAGGTTGCTTCGCGACGCTGGAGTGGAGGTACTTGAGGCCGTTGGCTCGATTGCCGATGATTGTAAGGATATCAACATGATCTTTGACCATTGCATTCGATCCCGGACGCCTTTCTTTGCCCTCAAGCTTGCCGTTTCTGCAAACGGCATGATCGCAGAGGAAAAGGGGCATCCGAGTCAAGTGACTGGTCCTGTGGCTCGAGCCGACGTCATGCGGTGGCGGCGCCTCTTCCCCTCTATTGCCGTCGGAGCGGGAACCATCCGTTCCGACAACCCGCGGTTAACCGCTCGCTTCTCTGATGAAGAGTGGTGCCCTCGCAGGATAATCTTGGACGGCAACCTTTCTTCGGTGCCGTTGTCAGGTGAAATGCCTAGAGTTTACTCCGATCGTTTCAGGAAGAAGACACTTGTCGTGATGGGGGCAGAGTCTTCCGAGTTGTCGAGCAGGGTCTCTAGACTGGAAGAGTTGGGGGTCTCGATTCTGCACCTTTCTGCCGATTCATCCAACCGTTTCAAGTTCTCTGATCTCAAAAAACAGCTATATGCCGAGGGCTTGGCGGGGGTCTTTTTCGAAGGCGGCGGCGAAGTTGCCCGACGTTTAGTGGAGGAAAAGGAACTAGATTATCTTTTCTGGTACGAGTCCACCAAGCATTTTGCCGGAAAAAATGCTGTAAAGGCTCCCCCTCTGTCAGCATTTTCATCTGAGAACAACTTCCGTCGCGAAAGATATGGCGAAGACCTTCTTTTGCGAGGCAAGTTGAACTTTAAGCAACTATGTGATTCAAAATGAAAATCTTTTTGGCTTCTGGAAACGTAAACAAGCTGAACGAGCTTCGCGATGCACTCGAGGCATCAAACCTTGTCTTTGAGATCGTTTCCGCCAACGAGATTGGTGGAATGCCCGATGTCGAGGAATCAGGTC
>CAZNWO010000076.1:0-10443 GCA_964576585.1 uncultured Puniceicoccaceae bacterium
TGTTCCAAGCTCTTGCCGTCGAACAATAGTTTCCAGCCGGCTTTCTGCTCGGCTTCAGTAAGGCTGTTTGTTTCTGCAAAGAGGTAGGAGCCAAATATTGACCCAATTAATAGGTTGATGGTCAGGAGTTTCATTTGTTCTGGGGTTTGTTGTGGTATTTGTTACTTCTCGATAATCGCAAGGGTCTTTCAAGTCTTTGGCAAAGAAAAAGGAGTCATTTGCACATTTTTTTCGATAAGGATGGCCTGTTAAAACTGGTTTTGCCTTTGCTGCGGATCAGTTCCCTTACAATTCCCCTTGCAGTAAGGTGGTTTTGTCGTTCATTCGAGTTCATGAAAATTTGGGGTTTTTATCTTTTTTCCATTTCGTTCGTTTTACTTGGATCAACGGCTTTTGCCCTTGAGCCGAAGAAAGGGATTGTCGACGACCACGCCATGCGGGGAAATTTTCAAAGAGGTCTTGAAGCTTTGCATGCAAAGAAACAAGCAACCCCTCTCAAGTCATTGTTGCAGCAACTAGGTCGACGCAAAACAACGCTGGAAGTCGTCGACCCCAAATTCAAGAACCTTTCGTCTTCCAATTTCTACGAAGCCTGCAAGTCTTCCGTTTTGCTTGTCGGCCGTTTGTACAAGTGCGGGAAGTGCACCAAATGGCACATTTCATCGGCCTCGGGCTTTGCTGTCGGGGAGGACGTCATTGCCACAAACTATCATGTGGTTGAAAACACCGATGGGGTCGTCATGGGGGCGATGGACTTTGAGGGCAAGACCTATGCCGTCAAGGAGGTTCTTGCCGCACACAAGGCGGACGACGTTGCCATCCTCAGGGTCGCCAACGCCAAGCTTAAGCCTTTGGCCCTAGCTGCTCCGGCTCCCGTAGGAACTTCGGTCAGCGTAATAAGTCATCCCGATGGTCGTTACTTTACCATGACCAAGGGAGACGTTTCCCGGTATTTCGTCGCCCGGCCCAAAACAGGTCGAGCGGAACGCATGGCGATTACTGCGGACTATGCGAAGGGTTCGAGCGGAGCCCCTGTATTGGATGCTTCAGGAGCTGTCGTGGGAATGGTTTCCGCCACAAGCTCCATATATTACAACAAGTCCAAGGGCCACAACGAGAACTTACAAATGGTAGTAAAGTCCTGTGTTCCCGTTTCCGCTATCCTCAGGCTTCTTGAGTTCGCTGACTAGATGAATTCAGGAGAGAAAATCAGTTCGACGAAATGAGAACACAAATGAACTCTGGAAGTTAGCCGGCAATTTCCCGAATGGGAGTTCCACCTTCGACTATGGGAAGAGGTCGACCCAAGCGATCCTTGAATTCAGAATGGTGCGAAATGCCGAGCTGGTGAAAGATGGTGGCAGCTAAGTCGGGCGGGCGGAGCGGGCGAGATTTGGGATAACCACCGAGCTTATCACTGGAGCCGATGACCTGTCCACCAGGCACACCCCCTCCGGCCAAGGCTACCGAGTAGCAGGACCCCCAGTGATCGCGACCGCCGGCCTTGTTAATCTTCGGCGAACGCCCGAATTCTCCCATCACGACCACTAACGTCTCATCAAGCAGACCTCGTTGCTGCAGATCACCGAGCAGGGTGCTGAAGGCTTGATCGAAAGGGGGGCAAAGATTGTTCTTAAGGCGTTGGGCATTCTTGGAGTGGGTATCCCAAAGAGGGTTGCCGGAAGAAAGATCGCCGGGCTCTCTCGGGAAATTGACCTGAACAAGACGGGTGCCGGCCTCGATCAGCCGGCGCGCAAGCAGGACACTTTGACCGAACTTGTGCTGTCCGTAGGAATCACGAATAGCGACAGGTTCACGTTTCAACTCGAAGGCACGCCTGACAGGACCGGAAGTAAGCATGCCCAAAGCCTGTTTGCGGGCATTAGTCCAACCGTCAAGTGCATCTCCCCCCGCGGCCAACTGCAGCTGTTTATCAATGTGGTTTAGAAGGTTCGACCGATTGCGTAACCGAGCTGGAGGCACGAACTTCGGCAGGCTAAGCAAGCTAGATTCATCCACGAGAAAATCAGGTGCATTCGGTTCGCATTCAAAAGTAAACGGATCCCAAGTCCGACCCATGAAACCACCATCCTGCCCAGGCCACGGGATGCCGGGATTGTTGACTACACGTTCCGGGAGCACTACCGACGATAGGGGACTGCGCGCACTTGGTTTTAGTTTGCCCACAACCGAGGCGATACTGGGCCAATCCTCGGGGCTGGCGGAGACTTCCCCGAGAGACTTATGTCGTCTACCCGTCAACATCCAATAACCGCTGCTGGAGTGGTTGTTGATATCGCTATGCATTGAGCGGATGACGCTAAGCTTGTCGGCCACTTTAGCCACGCGCGGCAAGAGTTCACAAAAGTGCATACCGGGTACATTGGTACGAATGGGATCGAATTGACCTCGAATTTCGAGCGGCGCATCCGGCTTCGGATCAAAGGTCTCGTGCTGCGGTGGTCCGCCTCCAAGGAAGAGGATAATGCAAGACTTGGCGCGTCCGAAAGAGCCTGATTCCTTCGAATCTTGGCTGGCCAATAGGTCGCCCAAGGAAACCCCGAGGCACCCGAGTCCACCAAACCGCAGCCACTCACGGCGGCTTATGGACATTCCGGATTGTTGTAAGGCTATCACTAAGGATAGGTTAAATTGGTCACTGGTTTTCTACAATCTCGAATTGATCACCAAGTGCTGTTTCGAGATATACCCGCGAGGGTTTTTGAAAATGGACCTGTCGGAAGGCGAAATATTAGCTCAAACCAGTTCTTGGAGCGGTTTGATCTCGGGCTCTACAGGGTGTTGAGGTCGGCCCTGCAGGTCGAAAATACGGTCTTGGTATTTTGGTAAGCCTAGATTGTTGAAGAGGGTGGCGTGAACTTCCTTAAACTTCACGGGTCGTTCATCGGGTTCGGCAGCGTGCTTGTCCGTTGAACCGATTACCTGTCCCGTCCTCATTCCGCCTCCGGCAAGAATGGAGAAGTTGGCTTTGGGCCAGTGATCGCGGCCACCCTTGTTGTTTATCTTTGGAGTGCGCCCAAATTCGCCCCAGCAGACTACGCTGACGTCTTTTTCCATGCCGCGATCATGCAAATCCTGTACAAGAGCCGTAAGAGCCTTGTCCAACATGGGAATGTCTACTCGTCCTCGGTCGAAGTTGCCACCGTGCCAATCCCAACGACTGAAGTTAAGAGAAACATAACGTGCCCCGGCTTCAACCAGCCTGCGAGCAAGCAAGAAATTAGTGGTCATCTTCGGGGCGCCGTCGGCGCGCCATTCGGGATCGGGCTTCCCGTAGCGTTCAACGGTGCGAGGGTCTTCCTTGGAAAGGTCGAGAGCGTCCGCCATTTGGGAAGATGAGAGAATTCCAAGGGCTTGCTTTTCGAATTCATCCAACGAATCGAATTCCTTCGAAGCTTCATCCAAGTCCCGACGAAAGCCGTCAAAGGAACGACGAAGGGCATGTCGATCTTGCAGACGTTCCAGAGAAAGATCCCGTAACGTCATGTTATCCACGGTATCCAGACCCTTGTTGTCGTCTTTTCCCTTGCCCAGACGGAAAGGTCCGTGCTCGCGGCCAAGAAATCCACCGGCTCCCGGATCACCCCATTGCTTGTGTCCAGTTGGGTGCATGAGGGTAAGGTGCGCAGGAATTCCCGAGGCTGCCGAGCCGTAAAGGCGGGAAGCCCATGCCCCCATGGACGCTATGCCTCCGGCAATGCCCCGTGTTCCACGTGGAATGCCAGAGAGGCATTGGTAGAGATCGTGCCCTCCTTGTGAGTCGACCAAGGAACGGATAATGGCGAACTTATCCATCATCTTTGCCAAGTATGGCATGTGTTCCGAAACCTGTATGCCGGTAACGTTGGTCCCGATAGGATTGAACTCTCCACGAATGTCGGATGGGGCGTCAGGCTTCAGGTCCACCATATCCTGATGGGGTGGACCGCCGGGTAACATCACGTTAATGATGGCCTTGTGCGAACGCCCGATGCCGGCGTTTCTCTCAGCCTGAAGCAATCCAGGCAAGGTTGCTCCTGCAATTCCCAGAGAACCTATGGTGAGGAAAGAACGCCGGGAAAGTCCGTCGCAAAAGCTAGAACCTGATCTTCCGTATATACTAAGCATGACTTATTAATAATGCCCCAGAATGATGGGTACAGTCAAAGGTTTTGTTAATCTTGTTCGATTTTCTTTTTTGGGGCCTAAGGGGCGAATTTTGCGTTGCTAAGGTCTTTCGATCCGGTAAAGGGCCTTCTCCGTACGGACAAGAAATGATTTTCCGTAGGGTGAAAAGCTTGCCATATGGGCCGTTCCGTCAATCTCGTTTTTAGATACTGGATTGAAGGTCTTGCCAGGCTTTACGATATGGGTAACTCCATTGCGGTCGCTCATGTAGATGAGGCCTCCAGCGTAAGTGGGAGAAGCACTGAACTGGCCATTGAGCCTTTCCCGCCAATGAAGGCTTCCGGTTTTGGCGTCGAGACAAGAAAGAATTCCCGCATCGTTCACGGCATAGACTTCTTCACCAACTAGTATGGGTGAAGGCATCTTGGGTCCAGAACGGGCTCGCCAGATGATCTCGGGAGTATTCAAGCCATTCATCTTGATCCCGAGGAGCTCTCCTTTCATGAAGCAGGTGGAAAGGAACAGCATTCCGTTCCCGTATATTGGACGAGACACATTGGAAAAACCGAGCAACCCATAGGGCAACTTCCAGTTTTCCTTTCCAGTTGCGGGATCGTAGCAGTAAAGCCAATCGGCGGCAGGCGAGAGGAGCAGGTCCTTTCCCTGGTCCTGAATAACGATTGGCGTGGCATAGCTCTTCTTGAATTGAGGATTGCTGTGCATTTTCCCGGATCTCTTACTCTGCCATGCGATTTTCCCGTTTTTCTTATGGAGAGCCACAATGCTTTGCTTATCGGACCCATCCAGATGAAAAATCATGAAGTCTCCCCAAAGTACAGGTGAACTTCCAGGGCCATTTTCGTGCATAACCCAGAGCCGCTCGTCATCGTTTTTCCAGAGGATTTCACCTGTTTCTGCATCGAGACATACATTGCCGAAAGCCCCGAAGTGACAGTACAGTTTGCCGTCTTCTAGGCAGGGTGTTGTCGATGCATAACTGTTCAATTTGTGAACCCACTGCGGCTTCTTTTTCTTCAACACCTCTATGTTCTTGAGCACTTTGCCAGACTTGGGGTCGATGCGCACTGCCCGCAGGCTAACGGAGTCAAGCAAGGTAAGGGGCTGGCTTCCCGTATTGCCCTTCAGTCGCTCCTTGGCATCCTTTGGATCGGCGGGGGTTTCGTAGGCAGTAGTAATCCAGACGAGATCACCTTCCAGTACAGGTGAGGAGTGTCCCTTGCCGGGAATCTCCGCTTTCCAGATTATGTTTTTACTGGAATCCCACTGGGTGGGAAACCCTTCTCCCTCAAAGTGACCCGAGGCGTCGACTCCACGCCACTGGGGCCAAGAATTGGCATGGGCAGATACTGCCGCCAAGATGCTGAGTAATCCAACCTTAAGGGAAAGGGATAGACCAAAATGAAAATTCTGTAGAGATGGCATGATTACGGAAGACGTTTTACCCGTAAGTTACGGAAAAGAACCGTGCTGCCGGGATCATGACCCTGAAGGGCAAACGTTCCCCCACCCAGAGTACGCTCGAAGTTTTCGCCAGCCTTCCAGTCGGCAGGCTGAGTCCATTCCGCTACGGTCTTGCCATTCACCTTGGTGACCACTTTCTTGCCATCCACTTTGATGTAGACTTCGAACCATTCGTCGTCCTTTGCGGGAGCTTCTAAGGTGTCGCTGACCCCGTAAATACTGCCTGTCTTCTTGGGATCGTGATAGGTGTTGTTGACCTGACACTCGAATCCCGCCTTTGGCCAACCTTCCTCCTGATACTTTGTATGAAAATAGATGCCCGAGTTGGAGTGCGGAAGAGTCATTACATCAGCCTTGAACTCGAAGTTCTTGAAGGGCTTTTTGGTTTCATAAAAAAGGTGGGAGCGATTATGGGCATTTGCAACGATACAGCCGTCTCGCACGGTAAAGGCACCCTTGTCCTCATTGGCCTTCCAGCCCTTCAGGCTCTTACCATCAAAGAGGCTTTCCCACCCTGCCTCTCCTTTCTGGTGGGATTGAGCGTGATGCTGGGCTAGGATGTCGCGACCGAAATCGCCATTGAAGTCTCGCCAAACGGCATGAACGTGGTTGGCGCCGTTTTGAGTGCAGTCGTACTCGAAGAGAAATTTGGGCGTCTGGATACGATAATAGTGGCCTTCGCCCGGGCTACGACTTCCAGCCCAAACAAAATAAGTGCTTTCGGGATCGATGAGCGGGTTCTTGCTAGTTACTTGGGCAAGTACCTCTGGTCGATGCTTGGACGCATAAGCCTCTACTATTTCAGCTAACCAAACCTTTTGGCGAGAGTTCATCTTTGTAATAGGCAATCCCTGGGGCGGGAAAAACGTGTCTCTCTTCACCACGCTGTCCCATTTGGTAAGGATATCGCTTGGGGCTTTTTCGGAAAGGATCGCTATTTTTCGCTGAGGGGGGGAGAGGGAACGAGCCAGTTTGCGAGCCAAGTTCTCCTCATCGGCAAGAACCTTGAGACCCTTGAACGCACCTTCTTTCACCTCGGCCGGGTTTGTACCGAAAAAACTGGGAGTGACGGAGAAAATACGTCCGTTCACAAGAGTGAAACTTAGTGAAAGATGATGTCCTTCAAATCTCCATCCCCAACTGGCCGCCTTGGCTGGCTCGCCGAAGATGCAGACATAGTAGAGTTCGGGGTTTCGAATGTCGCGCCCCTCAATTTTGAAGAGGATTTGCTCGAGAGTCATAATTGTGGTTGCTTCCAGATAGCCCCGATGGCTAAGCGCGGAAGAGAGCAGACCGTGGGCAAGGATTCGCTGCTGGGCCGTCATCAGCTTTATGGAGAGTCCTAGACGTTTGCCGTCGGGCTTGATGAATTTATCGGGAAGAAAATTCCAGCGTTCCCTTTCTTTACTATCCCAAGTGAATAAGGCCGCCTTTTTTGCCTTCTCGTCGAGCGAGGCGATAAATCTATTGGCAGCTTCTGCCATTTCCGATGCAGGATCGTGAGCAAAGGACGCGAATATGGGAATCGCGCACAAGAAAAAACCAGTTAACAATCTATTCATTTTATGTGGGTTGTTTATAAGGGAAGCTCCTACAATGACGCCGCTGCATTGCACGTCCAATTGAAAATGGCAAAAGACCCTTCGTTTTTTCGGGCAACCTTGACCTCGGACAGACTTCTGCCTTACGCCACAATGTGAAATGAGCAGGATGCGAAAACTTGGAAAAGATTTGCAGCAAGGTTACGCTCGCATCGAGGGCGACGTTGCCCTTGCGTCCGCATCCCTTTTTTCAGGAGGAGGCATAGGAGACGTCGGAGTGGAGTGGGGAGCGGGAGTTCCCGTTGCGGCTGCATGCGAAATCGTTCCCTCGAGAGCAGAGCTAATTCGTAGAAATTTTCCTGACACTTGCGTTCTGGAGGGTGACGTTCGAAACTTGGTCCCGACATTCGTGGAAGAGCTTTCGAAAAAACTCCATGGACTTCGACCATGGCTGATCACCTTGTCTCCCCCCTGTCAGGGAATGTCAGCAAATGGCGCCGGAAGAATCTCGGCCGCAATTCGTTCCGGAAAACGACCTCTTGACGATGAACGCAACCGCCTCATCTTGCCTGGGATCGATGCTTTGGAGAAGCTTCTTCCCGACTGGTTCGTGATCGAAAACGTAAGGCGCATGGAGCATACAGTAATTCGCAACGAGCAAAATCAGCCCGAGAACATCTTGGCATGTCTTGCCAGACGAATTCATCCCCTTGGTTACACCATTCGCTCAGCGATTCTGGACTTTCGTTCATATGGGGTCCCCCATCATCGCGAACGTCTCATTACGATTGGCTGTCGCCTTCCTCAGATCATCGACGAGTTTCCTCCAATCGAAGATCTCTTCAGCAAAAGCATTAGCGGGCTTCACCCAAAGCCGTCTCATGGCGGCCATGGGCAACCAAGACCAATCACCTTGCGCGAATCCATCGGCCATTTGCCACCGCTGGATGCGATTCAAAAAACCTCCGACGAGAACGATCCGTTTCATCGGATTCCTCGCTGGAACGAGAAGCAGTACTTTTGGATGCAGCACACCCCCGAGGGCTGCACTGCCTTCGATAACCATCAGTGCCCGAAATGCGGGGAAAATGGACACGAGTTGGAAGAAGTTTCCTGCCGCAAATGCTCGGCCGAGTTGCCCAAACCGAGCTTGAGAAAAAACGGTCGGGCCAGGCTAGTTCGAGGTTTTCGCACCAGTTATCGCCGCATGAAATGGGAAGAGCCTGCCGGGACCTTGACCATGAACAGCGGCGTGATATCCAGCGACCTCAAGGGTCACCCCGATCAAAACCGAGTGCTTTCTCTGCGTGAAATCCTGATTCTTGGTACATTGGATCATCCTCGTTGGGGGCAAACCTACACTTTTGACGGCGTTCGGCTTGGGAGACCTCAGCCAGGAATAGATTTTTCGCCGAGGCTGGTCAGGGAAGTGATTGGGGAATCGATCCCTCCTCTTGCAATGGCGAGCGTTGTAAGCCGTTTGAAGGACCTTGACCCCAGACTATGAAATCAAGGCTTGTAGTCGGGGTTTTTCTCCATTGTTTCCGCATCCACTTCCTTCCGCCACGCCTCAAGCTCCAAGCTTAATTCCTCAACCTTTTTCAGTTCCGATCGGGCGAGGTTTTTCGTTTCACCCAAGTCAGTCTTTAGGTTGTAGAGCTCCTTGCCCACAGGATCCATCGTTTCGATCAACTTCCAGTCTCCCTTCCGCAGGACACTAGAAGGAACGGCGCTAGGATGACTGTTGTAATGGGGGTAATGCCAATGCAGGGCACTTCGGCCAAGTGATTTGTTCCCTTCCAGAAGTGGTCTCAGGTCGAGTCCGTCCCTGTGCTGGGCCGGATGTAGAGGCAATCCTGCGGCACCCAAGCAGGTTGGATAGAGATCCATGCTGATCACGGGCTCATCGCTCGTTTTGCCGGGCTTTGCAATTCCTGGCCAACGCAGGACGAGAGGAACTCGAATACCTCCCTCGTAATAGGAACCTTTATTCCCCCTTAATGGAGCATGATTCGTAGCACGCGCAAACCCACCGTTGTCTGAGGTAAAGATGATTAAGGTTTCGTTTTCTAATCCCAGCTCTTTGAGTTTCTTCATTACACGACCAACGCTCTCGTCAACGCTCTCAACCATGGCGGCATAAGTTGGGTTCCCTTGTCTTCTTTCTTGAGGAATTTCCTGATACTTCCGAATCAAGGCCTTCTTTGCCTGAAGTGGGGTATGAACTGCATAATGGGATAAAAAGAGAAAGAAGGGCTTTTCACGGTTTTCTTCCAAAAATGTGACCGCCTCATCCGTAAGCCTATCGGTGAGATATTCTCCGGGTTTACCGTTTGGGAGCACCTCCCATGTGGCTTTCAGGCCCGTGGTGGGAATCGACCAGCGTCCCTTGTAGGGATAAAAATATTTTCCGGGATTTCCGTGATCGTTGGCAGCGATGGAGACGTTAAAGCCGTGATGGCGAGCAGTGTTGAAAGGCTTTCCGCCTAGGTGCCATTTCCCGATGATACAGGTGCGGTAACCCGAGTCGCGCAAGGATTCGGCGAGCGTCTTTTCCTCCAGAGGCAAGGCCCTGAGGAACCTGCCGCTTCTAAGCTTTGCACGGGTATTCCATCGACCCGAAGGCAGCCATTCCGTGAGCATCAGGCGGGCAGGATACTTGCCCGTCAGGATGGCTGCTCGGGTAGGGGAGCAAACGGCGCAGGCAGCGTAGCCATTGGTAAAGCGGACACCTTGTGAGGCCAACCTGTCGACGTTTGGCGTTTGGTAGTAGTCGCTGCCGTAGCAACCCAAATCCTTCCAGCCCAAATCGTCGATCAGGATCAGGACAATGTTGTGGCGCTTGGGATTGTCGGCCTTGTTCGCATTGAGAAATCCGACTTGGCAAAGGAGTAAAAGCAATAGAAGAGGACGATAAAGCTTGGAGGGCATTTGTTCTATTTAGCGCTGGGGTTTCCGAAGGCATCCACCAGTTTTTTTGCATGGGGAGAGAAGGGCGGCTGCATGGTTTGGTCGATAGCTTTTTGAAGCTTCTTGCGAGCTTCTTTAGCTTCGATGGAAAGCGATTCTGTATTCAAGGGAACCTCCCGTAGACCGAGGCCCCGAATGTCGCTGAACCTGCCGTCTGAATATAGCTTGTACTTATGATCCAAGGCGAAAACCTGTCGCGTGTAGCGTTCCTTGTCCCATCCCGGTCGAGGATCGTACCAAAAGAAACACCACTCTCTCTTAGGTCCAGGCTTTCCGTATAGCGTGGAAGCAAAGCTCACACCATCGGAACGAAAGTGTTTTG
>CAZNWO010000076.1:10543-14925 GCA_964576585.1 uncultured Puniceicoccaceae bacterium
ACCAATCTTCCGACCAATTTATCCATGTACTTGACCATGTCGGCAAAGTAACGAGTGTCCTCTTCAAGACGGCGACTTGGGTCGGCCCATTCTTCAGAATCTGGCGTAGGCACCATCGGCCAGTGGGGAAGAGCCATGGGATAATAGACGAAAGTAGGATGCCCCTTGTTTCGTTTCATGAAGTCCAGAATGAAGTCAACCGATACGTCGGGGCCGTACTTACCCTTGTCTTCCGTGATCAATTTCCCGTTTTTAAAGTAAGTGGGTCCGGAATAGCGCGAACCCTTGTCTTCGGTATGCCAGGAATGAAACAAGCAATGTTCGTCAAAACCCGCGCTGGTCACCGTCATACCTTTTCCGCGCCTTCTTTCGGCATTCGGAAATTCGGGAGGATCGTAGGACTGAAGCTGCCACTTGCCGGAAATACAGGTTCGGTAACCCGCTTCCTTCATCAAGTGGCCAAAGGTTTTTTCCTTCGGATCAAGGATTCCAAAGTAGGTCCAGTTTCGATGGTTGTATTTGCCCGTCATGATCTGCACACGGGTCGGCGTGCAGAGTGGTTGTGAATAGGCGTGGGTAAAACGAATGCCTTCTTCGGCCAACTTGTCGATGTGAGGGGTTTCATAGGAAGTTCCTCCATAGCTGCCAAAGCATTCTATCCCTATGTCGTCCGCCATGATCAGCAACACGTTGGGTTTTGCCTGACCCATCTTTCCGAAAAGAAGGAGAAGCAAAATCAAAGGAGCGACGCATCCCGAATTCATCTGCTTGGATTTGCCGCTCATGATTGCTTTGTCCTCAATTTCACTTCAGCCGAACTCCATGCCCCGAGCTTTGCCCAACAAGAACTTCCAATGCCTTGTGGATTAAAGGATCAACTCCTTTTTGCAGGTCCGATCGCATGTTTTTCACTTCAATGTCGACTGGAATCCCCTTTCCCTCGTAGCAAATCATGTCGGCGGAGTAGTAGACCTGATGGGAGAGTGTGTACTTCCAGCCGTTAGGCAGCTTGCGCTCCAGCATGTTGGAGAAGATTCCGTTGGTAGGCTCTCCGATTATTGTTACGTGCGGCAGGTCTGCCATCAACATGGCAAAGACGTCAGCACCGCTGAAGGAGGCGTCGTGAGTGAGCAGGACAATGGGACCGGTGAAAGTGCCTTTCGGGCCCGCCTTTGTCGCGGGCAACATGTGTCGCGTCTTCACCTCGCTAAAGTCATCCTCACCGGGACCCTGCTTGGTCTTGCGATGATGTCCGACACGTTTCTTGTCCACAAACCGGCTCATGATCTGGTACACGCACTGGTCGGTTCCGCCGGGGTTGAGGCGGATGTCGACGATCAGACCCTTGATGCCATTCATGCTGCCCAGCGCCTTGTCCAGTCCGGCCTTGAGCTTTTTAGCCTTCACTCCTTCAAACTCAGTTATCAGCAGGTATCCATAATCCTTGCTTCGAGAATACGCCAGCAGGTCGGTGGCTTCTGCTTGTTCGCCGAAACCTTTGTCTCGAAGGGTTTTCTTGATTAATTCACCGAATTGTTTCTCGAGCTTTCGAGAATTGAACTCTTTGAAAAAGCGAGGCGTTTCTTCCGGGTTAAAGGCTTTCTTGTTGAGGCTCTTTGCCTTTAGGTTGATGTGTCCGTCCTTGAGAGGGCCGAGCATCTCGCACATGATTTTAAATAGCTCTTCATCTGAAGTATCCTTTGTTACTTTGGGTCGATAAATCTCGTACTGAGCTTTCCAGTCCACGCCTTTGAGGTCGAAAAATGCGTATCGTTGATGAAAGGTATTCCACAACTCCTCGAAGTTTTTTTCTGGTTCGGAAAGCTGCCCGAATGCCGCAGAAATTCCTGAAGCAACCAAAGCAATGCTCGAAAGAAAACCTCTTTTGTTCATGTCTCTTTTTGTTTTCGCCAGGTTGAAGGGTCAATGCCGTAAAACTTTCTCAAGGCCTCATAAACCCGCGGGCATTCTCGCTTCAGCCTTACCCCTCGCTCGAAAAATGCCGAGCTGGCGCAGGAAAAGAGTTCGGGCTTGTCGCCCTTGATGCTTTTGAAGCCGCCGTATGCTCGAATGGAGTAATTCTTCCCCGACTCGTAGGCCTTCATCAATCTTCTGTGCTCTTCCTCCACCATGATTCGCCACTCATCGTAGTCAGCGGAGTCGCGTCCGACGGGAATGCTTTGGGCGATGCCGTCATCGGCGAAATCGATGACGTGGGCAAATTCATGCAAGCAAAGGTTGTGTCCGTCCCTAGCGTTGCGAATCGTTTTCTTGAGGTAGCTCCAGCTTAGGTTAACTTCGTGCCGAGTAGCAGTTCCCCTAGCGTTTTCCATCCCGGGGATCTCGTCTTCCCAAAGATGAACGCTTTTCAGGTGGCGATAATCCGACATCGGGCGGTTGACAATTAGAAGGGAGGCCTCGGCAGCCACCAGCAAACGCATCTCATCCGAGGCCGAGTTCTCCTTCATGTAGGTAATGGGAATGGAATCAAGGAATACGAGAATTCGCTCCTCCCATGGAGCTATCCACTTTTCGGGAAGCCAATGGGAAAGCCCGACGTATTCTCTAATCGTATCCCTTTGGCTGACCGCCAACCTCTTGCCCTTTCCTCCCTCCAACATTTTGTCAAGATTTCTGTCTCTTTCGTTATTGAGCTTGGCTTTGCCGATTCCTGAACCGGCGCGCTTGGCTTTTTCGATCACAAGGACAAGAGCCCCCAAGCCAACCACACCCAGAATAACCACCAAGCCAAATTCTCCCGCAGGGCCACTTGCCGAACAACCTGCGCCAAGCATTGTTCCCAAAAGACAAATCGAGGAGGAAGAAGATTTCATTGATCCATCGTTACTGCCAAGACGCTGGATCTATTCGATAGAAGTCCTTGAGGAGAGCGTAAACCTCAGGCCATTCCCGTCGCAGGTAATAGGCTCGCTCAAAAAAAGCTTCCGTGGCGCAAGTGAGGAATTCCACTCGACGACCCCACGAGTATTCTCGCATGGCATAATCACGGATTTCGGGTTTAGCCCAAATCCTGAAAATCGATTCTCCATAGTTTTCATGAGCCTTTTCCAACCTCGGGAATTCCTCGTCGAGCATGGACTTCCACTTATGGTAGTGCTCGGAATCTTCGGAAACTGGGATACTTTGCGCCACGCCGTCGTCCGCAAAATCGAGAACATGGGCGAATTCGTGCAGGGTAACGTTGTATCCATCCCGCGAATAGGGTCTGCGATGCCGTCGGTATCTATGATATTCTATTTCCACTTCCCTCTTCACGGAGTTCCAGCTCAGGTCCACACCTTCGCGCCAACCATAACCTGCAAAATCATCCCTTCCGCGGACACGGTCTTTCCAGAACCGGATTTCACGCAAGTGCCTGTAGTCGCTCATGGACCTGTTGACGATTAGCAGGCAGGCCTGAGCAGCAACAAGCAGCTTCATGTCTTCGGTAACTTCAATGTCAACGCCGGTAAACTTGAAGGACTCCATAAAGACCAAGATACGTTGGTCCAGAGGTTGCTTTAGTTCGTTGGGCAATTCAATGTAAAGCCCAAGCTTGAGCAGTTTCTTCCGGCGTGTGAGGTCCAGTTTCCAGTCGGACTTTTGCTTCAACCTCTCATTCAGGATCTTGGCCCTGGCTCCAACATATTGCTCTTCAATCAAGGAAGTCTTGAATTCATTAATCCATGGCCTGCCACTCCCTGCATTGAGGGCTTTTTTGACCTTTGCTCTTCCCGTCACAATTAAAATTACGAAAATTAATAAAAAGCCCCCGAAAAAACAGGTAGCGGACAAAATCATGATTCCTGGCGGGAGGGACCCAGGTCTTGGTGTGGTTGCTCCACCATAAAATATGATTCCCAAATTGATTACGCCCCACACGGCGAACATCATCTTCACGTGGCGTCCCTTGGTCAGGTCGAACTTTCCTCGAGGCCTTGCCTTTGGCTTGGATTTTTTTAGGCCTCTCCTCGACCATCTGTAATCAAGGTAAAAGGGAAGAAACAAATATGGAAATAATAGAACTACGGGTATCGGTACATCCGTACCCGGCAGCAACGGCATCAGGTTGTATCCGATACAAAAAGCAATAGCCGCGAATCCCAGAAACCAGTAGAATCCAATGGCAAACTTCCACCGCCGATTTCTAATCAAGTACAACATTTATTCAATTCTTCACCAAGACTTCTTACAGCATTGAACTCTTGAGCTGAAACTTACGAAGAAATAAAGGATCGATGTTTCTGTACACCTTCACCTCGTGCAAGAAAGAAAAATCCTAAACCCAAACAAATACTAGCATTACATTTGAGTCGCCAAACCCAATTGGCGTCCCGTAGGGGATTCGAACCCCTGTTGCCGGGATGAAAACCCGGTGTCCT
>CAZNWO010000077.1:0-14836 GCA_964576585.1 uncultured Puniceicoccaceae bacterium
AATAGAAAAGCACATCATGACCATAACGATCACACTAATAGTCCTTGGAATAATAGGAATTTTCTTCGTCTTGTACCTGATTGGAGTTTTCAATAAATTAGTGACTCTGAGAGGACGCCTAAGGGTTGCCTTCGGGCAAGTCGAGGTGCAACTTCAGCGCCGCTACGACCTGATTCCCAACTTGGTAGAAACCGTGAAAGGGTATATGGCACATGAAAGGGAAACTCTTGAAGGGGTCATAGAACTAAGGAACAAGGCAGCCAGTGGCTTGCAGATGGCTTCCGGCAATCCCGGAGACGCATCCGCCATGACTGCCCTGATGGGTGCGGAAAACCAGTTGGGCGGAGCCCTAGGAAAGCTGTTTGCCCTAGCCGAGGCGTATCCGGACCTGAAGGCAGACAACAACATGGCTCGCCTCCAGGAGGAACTTACTTCAACCGAAAACAAAGTCTCCTACTCCCGTCAGGCTTACAATGACTCGGTGGGGGAATACAACATTTACAAACAGACCTTCCCCCCCGTCTTTTTCGCCGGAATGTTCGGGCATGGTCAGAACGCTTGCTTACTCGAGTTCGAAAGTCAGAAAATAAGCAAGGCGCCGGTTGTGGAATTTTAACGACTGTCACAATTTCTGAGTTCTTGGCAAATCCATGAACTTCTTCGAGCATCAGGATAGGGCGCGGAAGAAGACAGGGAGATTATTTTTTTATTTCTTTCTCGCGGTACTTTGCATCTTTGGGGCTTTGTACGCTCTCGCGTCTTTTTTTCTTTCAAGAGATCCATACAGCGAAAAAATCGTCTGGGATGCAGGTCTTGCACTTAAGGTAGGGCTGGGCACCTTGATAATAGTTGGGCTTGGAAGCCTCTACAAAGTTGCCTCTCTGGCAGGGGGCGGAAAAATTGTGGCGGAGAGTCTGGGCGGTCGTCTGCTTTCTCCAAATACCAAGGACTTGGTTGAAAAGCGCATCCTGAACGTGGTGGAGGAAATGGCGATTGCATCGGGATGCCCCGTCCCACCGGTCTACTTGATGGAGGAAAAGGCAATCAACGCCTTTGCGGCGGGCTACTCACCTAAAAACGCCGTGATCGGAGTAACCCGTGGTTGTGCCGAAAAGCTCAACCGCGATCAATTGCAAGGGGTGATGGCCCATGAGTTCAGTCACATCCTGAATGGCGACATGAGGATCAACATCAGGCTGATCGGGATTCTCCACGGTATTCTCCTTATTGCGAGCATAGGCTATTTCATGATGCGAATTGGCTCCTACTCCTCAAGAGGACGCAACCGGGAGGGCGGTGGTCTAGGAATGGCCTTGTTGGTCGGTGGCCTCGGCATGCTGATCATCGGGTACATAGGTTCCTTCTTCGGAGGGTTGATCAAGGCGGCGGTGAGCCGGCAACGTGAATTCCTGGCGGATGCATCCGCAGTTCAATTCACTCGCTATCCGGAAGGCATTGCCGGAGCGCTGAAGAAAATAGGCGGATTTTCAGAAGGGTCGAAAATCGAGTCCCCGAATGCGGCCGAATGCAGCCATCTTTTCTTTGGTTCTGCTTTGAACAGCCTATTCGCCACTCATCCACCCTTGAACAAACGCATTCTGCAAATTGAGCCGAGATGGAAAGGCGAATTGCCAAACACGGACAAAATCACCGAAAAGCCGGACGCTTCTGAATTCTCCGGAGCTTCGAGTTTGTCAAGCAACCTTCAAGGTGGAGACAAAACTCCCCAGCAGAGCCAAAGTCCTTCCATCCCCGATCTTGGCGAAACGATTTCGTCGGCAGGCAATCCAACAGAGAAACATGTTGTTCATGCGAGAAACATCATATCGCAGACACCTGAAAACTTGCTGCAAATGGCAAGGGAACCCTTCACCGCGCGATGCGTAATATTTGCACTGCTTCTGGATGAGAACGATCATTCGGTTCGCAAACGACAACTGGAATTCCTACAGCGTGAAACGGAGAAAGGCACAACCGAGGAAACCGAAAATGCCGAGACCGCCCTGAAGGAGCTTTCCTCTGAGAAGAAGTTCGCCTTGATCGAGTTGAGCGCTCCCGCATTGCTTCATCTATCCCAAGGACAGTACGCTGGGTTCCGCAACACTGTTGAACACTTGGCTGCAGCTGACGGAAAGCTGGATCTTTTCGAGTGGAGCATCCGCAAGGTGATCGACCATGATCTGGGATTACACTACTCCCAAGCCTCTCCTCCTCATGGCAAACATACGGTCAGGAATCTTCTGGAGGATTGCATTTTGGTGCTTGGGGCTTTGGCTAGGCATGGCCAGGACGGAGCTGATCCCAAACCTGCCTTTTCGGCAGGGGCTTCGCAATTAACTCAAGAAAAAATCACCACGCCGCCCGATGCTTCCGCTTGCGGAGTTGCTCAAATCAACGAGGCGATGGAAAGACTGGAATCGCTGTGTCCCACTTCAAAGGCCAAACTTCTGGAAGCATGCTCTCGCACAATTGCTCATGATGGGAAAGTCACCGACGTCGAAGTACAAATCCTGAGAGGCGTGGCCGCAGGTTTATCTTGCCCCTTGCCGCCTTACGCCTGAAACTTTTTGCGGAAGTCGAAGGGGTTCAAGGCTCAAGCTGAACTTCCCTTACTTGCCAATGGTCTCGATGATCTTGACGATGGGAAGAAAGAGAGCGATTACGATAAAGCCCACGACCACGGCAAGAAACACGATCATTGCCGGCTCGATCAGCGAAATCATGCCTGCAACGGCGTTGTCCACGTCTTCATCGTAGTTGTCGGCAATCCTAGTCAACATATCCGGCAATTCGCCCGTTTCCTCACCGATTTCAACCATACTTGAAACCATGACCGGAAAAACATCCTCCCTTTCCATCTGAGTAGCCATGGCTTCACCATCCCGTACGGAGTCATGAATGTTGCCAAGAGCCTCCTTGAAGTAAGAGTTCGTTAAAGTGTCCTGCGTAATCTTGAGTGCCTGCAGGATCGGAACGCCGCTGCTCAACAGAGTACCGAAGGTGCGGGTAATCCTTGAAATGTTGGATTTTCCGACGACATCCCGAACGGCAGGAAAATGCAAACCCAGCCAATCGAAGATTCGCGCACCGAATTTGGTCTTTGTCTTTAGAAGGAAAACACCAAGGACCGAGCCAATCATTCCGCCGAGAATCAAAATGGGATGCTCGGCAAAGAGGTTGCTGATGTTAATGACGACTTGCGTGGGACCCGGCAAGGGAGCGCCACGAAGCATTTGTTCAAATATCGCCTTGAAGTTGGGAACCACCACCATCATCAGCAAAGTGACGATCACTACCGCGACGAACATGATGACGCTTGGATAGATCATCGCGGACTTGACCTTCTTTACGATCCGAATGGATTTTTCCTGGAACATCGCGAGCCTGTCGAGCACCAGTTCCAGTACGCCGCCTGCTTCCCCGGCTCTGACCATATTGACGTAGAGGTTGTCGAAGGTCTTTGGAAAAACTGCCAAACCGTCTGAAAGGTTTCCGCCGGATGAAACCTTTTCGGAAACCTTTTCGAGCATCTCCTGAAACTTCGGCTTGCTCTCCTGCTGCTTGGTCATCACTTCGAGGCTTCTCAAAAGTGGTAAACCAGCTTGAACAAGGGTGGACATCTGGCGGGTGAAGACTGAAATGTCTTCGTTGCTTGGACCACCTCCGAACTGAACGTTCAGGAATCCCTTCTTTTTTTTCTTTTTGCCGGGTGCCGCCGCTTGTGGTGTTGCAGGTTCGGGAGCCTGCTCCGCCGAAATCTCGGAAACCATCAAGCCACTCTGGCTCAACTGGGCTACCGCTTGTTCCTGAGAATCCGCTTCGAGGGTGCCGTTGGAAGGAGAGCCGTTTTGATCGACCGCGACATATTGAAAGACTGGCATGGTTTTCGATATTGTAGGATTATCAGGTATACTTCAAGACTTCCTCGATGGTGCTTTCACCATCGAAAATAGAACGCAAGCCATCCTCCCGCAAAGTGCGCATGCCCTGCTCGATCGCCTTTTGCCGGAGCACCAGCGTGGCGGCACCGGAGTTGATCAACTCTCGAAAGCTGTCGGTGACGCTAATCATCTCGAACAAGCCGGTTCTGCCCTTGTAGCCTGTCTGGTTGCAGTCGTTGCAACCTGCGCCAAAGAAAAACTTTCGCTCTCCAAGCTCCTGTGGATTGAGGCCTATCATCTCGAACATTTCGCGCTTCGGCTGGTACTCCTGCTTGCATGACTTGCAGATTTTACGGACAAGCCTCTGACCTAGGACGAACTCCAAAGAAGCAGAAAGCAGGAAAGGTTCCAGTCCCATGTCGATGAGTCTGGTTACCGCCCCCGGAGCATCATTAGTATGAAGAGTGCTGAGAACGACGTGACCTGTAAGTGAAGCCTGTACGGCGATTCGAGCAGTTTCGATATCCCGAATCTCCCCGACCATGATCTTGTCGGGGTCCTGTCTGAGGAACGCCCTCAAGGCGCGAGCGAAGTCAAGACCTACCTGGTGATTGACGGGCACTTGCATAATTCCCTCGATCTCGTACTCGACGGGATCCTCTGCAGTAAGAATCTTTGTGTCCAGTACGTTAACTTCCCGCAAGGCGCTGTACAGCGTAGTCGTCTTGCCGGAACCCGTCGGTCCAGTTACGATGAAGATCCCGTTGGGACGCCGAACAGCTGCCCGAATACCGGACTTAATATTTTCCGGCAAACCAAGGCTGTCCAAGTCTAGGTTCACTGCAGCTTTGTCCAATACGCGAAGCACTACGCTCTCGCCGAATTGAGTAGGCAAGGTGGAAACCCGAAGATCAATGGGACGTCCCTCGATGGTCAGCTTTATCCGACCGTCCTGAGGAATCCGTCGCTCCGCTATGTTCAGTTCCGAAATCACCTTGACTCTGGAAATTACGGGTATTGCCAAATTCTTCGGAGGGGGCGACATCTCGTAAAGGGCGCCGTCCACTCGATAACGAATCCGGAACTCATCCTCGAACGGCTCGAAATGAACGTCGGATGCTTCCGCTCTAATGGCTTGCTGGAGGACAAGATTCACGAAGCGAATGACGGGAGTCTCGTTGGCGGCATCAACAAGTTGGCTCTCCTGGGCATCGTCAAGATCATCAAAGACGTCGGATCCGATATCGCCAAGAAGATCGGTGAGCGAGGACTCGTCCTTTCCGTAGTATTTCTCGATGAGACGCGCGACCTCTTCCGTATCGCAAACGATGAGGAAAACTTCCAACTTCAAGGAATAGGTAAGGTCGTCGATGATGGCGGAATTAAATGGGTCCGCAGCCAACAGGTGGATGCCACCTTCGGAGAGATAAAGAGGCACTACTGCATATTGCCGAGCAATATCAGGCTGAATGAGGGCCAGAACTTCGGGTTCAATTTCTTCAACCTCTCCGACCTGCACTTCGCAAGCAAGGTGCTGCCCGACCAAACTCAAAATATCTTCCTTGGTTGCTATGCCAGCACGGACGACTTCCGAGGCAAAGGACTTTTCTCCTTGGCGGACATCATCATCGAAGAGCTCGTCCAGCCCATGCTGAGAAACTCCTTCCACTTGAGAAAAGAGTTCACGGATGATTAGGTTGTAGTCGGTGTACATGCTGATCCGTTACTCCTCTTCGGTGGTCGTCAAGAGGACTTCGTCCAGAGTCGTTATGCCTGCCAGAACCTTGCGGAAACCATCCGCTCGCATGGAACGCATTCCCATCTGCCTCGCCTTGTGCCTGAGCTCGACCAAGCTGACGTTGTTGTAGATCATCTCCTCGATTTCCTGGTCAACGGTGAAAATCTCGAAAACTCCCTTTCGACCACGGTACCCGGTACCGCCGCAATTGTCGCATCCAGCGCCCTTCATGAAGGTTGCGTCCTTGGCCCTTTCCTCAGTGAGTCCAAGAACCTGAAGCTCACTTTTGGAAGGAGCATAAGGCTGCTTGCAGTTTTGGCAAATCGTGCGGACTAGCCGTTGAGCCAAAGCGGCTCGCAAAGACGCAGATACCAAGAAGGGCTTGACCCCCATATCGATGAGACGAGAAACCGCGCTTGGCGCATCGTTGGTGTGCAGGGTACTGAAAACCATATGCCCGGTTAGCGACGCATTGATTGCAATCTCGGCTGTTTCGAGATCACGAATCTCACCGACCATAACGATGTTAGGGGCTTGACGCAACATGGCGCGAAGGGCAGCGGAAAATGTCATCCCGACTTCAGCCCTGACTTGAACCTGATTTATGCCCGTGAGCTCGTACTCGACGGGATCCTCGACAGTGATGATCTTGCGGTCGGGCTGGTTGATGACGTTTAGCGCGGAATAAAGAGTCGTCGATTTGCCGGAACCCGTTGGGCCAGTGACGAGAAAGATACCATCAGGCATACCGATCACCCCCTCGAACACCTGCTGGTCGTCAGAGAAAAAACCCAACTGAGGCAAGCCTAGCCGCAGGCTTTCCTTGTCCAGAATCCGCATGACGATACTCTCGCCGTGGACGGTGGGAAGGGTAGAGACACGAAGGTCGATGATCTTTTCCCCGGCCTTGATGTTGATACGTCCGTCTTGCGGAACCCTCTTCTCGGCCAAACTCACGTTGGCCATCAACTTAGTCCTCGAGATGATGGATGGCTGGAGTCTCTTGGGAGGGTCCGGTTGCTCGCGAAGCTTTCCGTCTATGCGAAAACGAATTCTAAACTTTTTCTCGAGCGGTTCCATGTGAATGTCGGAGGACCTCATCTCCAAGGCGTCCTTGATCAACGTGTGAACGAACTTGATGATGGGTGCGTCTTCCTCGCTAACAGTCTCCGTTTGGGAACCATCCCCAATCTGCAGCTCCTCATCCGACATCTCCCCAAAGAAATCCGCCATCTGGCGTTCCTCCGCACCACCGTAGGTTTCGTCGATAGCAGCAAGCACGTCTCCCCGATATGCGATTCTCGGGTTGATGGTCTTGCCAAGCAGGTGCGAAAGATTGTCGAAGGAATCTTGATCCACGGGGTTAGCCAAAGCGAGGTCGACTTCCGATCCATTGACTTGAAGGGGAAAAACCTCGTACTGCCGAGCAACCTCTGAGGAGACACAGGCAATGGCCTCGTCCCCAGGGTTTACCTCAGCCAAGTCCACGGTGGACATGTTAAGTTCCTCGGCAAGAAACCCAACGACTTCCTCCTTGGAAAGTCCGCTTCTCTCAAGCAATAGATTCATGAATGCCAAGTCGGGATCCACAAGGTCATCGGGAGGATTGGCCTCTAGCTCGGAGCGAACGGATGACACGACCTCCTCGAAACCCTCTGAGTTTAACTCAAAGGCCTGCAGCAAGTATTCGTCGGTCTGGTTCACGCAGAATGGGAATGAATCTAACTTAAGCGAAATCTCCTAAAAAACCAAGGGAAACGGAACTAGAACTCGAAGGCAGGTTTGGGCTGGCGTGAAATAGCAACGAGGGTTCAACGACCGAGTCCTACGAGAAATTCGGGGTTGTTCTTGGTCTTCTTCACGCGTTGAATAAACATCTCCATTGCCTCGACGGGAGGAACGCCCTTCAAGGAACGCCGAAGAGCATAGATTTTCTGAAGTTCGTCGGAATGATAAAGTAGTTCTTCCTTCCGGGTTCCGCTTTTCTCGAAGTCAAGCGCAGGGAAAATGCGCTTGTTCACCAGTTCCCGATCAAGATGCAGTTCCATGTTGCCCGTACCCTTGAACTCCTCGAAAATGACTTCATCCATCTTGCTTCCGGTCTCGACGAGAGCAGTGCCGAGAATCGTCAGGCTTCCCCCGCCCTCGATGTTTCTCGCGGAACCAAAGAATCTCTTGGGTCGTTGGAGGGCCGTTGCCTCAACGCCACCACTGAGAATCTTGCCGCTGTTTGGCATGGTCGTGTTGTAGGCCCGAGCTAGTCTAGTGATGGAATCCAAAAGAATGACGACGTCTTGACCGACTTCGACCATTCTTCGAGCCTTTTCGATGACGATCTCGGCGGCATGGACATGACTCTCTGCATTCTCATCGAAGGTGGAGGCGATGACTTCAGCATCGGGAACCTGCCGACGGAAATCAGTGACCTCCTCGGGACGCTCGTCGACCAAGAGAATGATCAAGTGGGCGTCGGGATTGTTGATCCTGAGAGCACGGGCCATGCCTTGCTGAAGTACGGTTTTTCCCGTACGGGGAGGGGCTACGATCAGACCACGCTGACCAAAGCCAATCGGCGAGACCAAGTCCACCACACGCATGGAGACGTTGTCCCACTCGACGTCCGGATTGGTCTCGAGGAAAATTCTTTCCAAGGGATAATAGGGAACGAGTTCGGTAAAGGGTATGGTCTTCGCAGCGTCCTCAGGGGCACTGCCCATGACGGATTCGATGCGAATCATGATCGGACAAGTCGCCTCCTCCATCTTGGGGCGGACGAAGCCTTCAACCACATGTCCGCTCTGGAGACCAAAACGCTTGACGAGAGCTCGCGGCAAGAAAGCGCTCTGGCTCTTAATCCGGTAGTTGTCCTTTTCCTGCAACAACAGGCCGTACCCCTCCTCCATGACCTCGAGAACTCCGCTAACCTTGACCGGTGACTTGTCTTGAAAGCGTTTCTCAAAAAGCAGGTCGAACATTTCCTCCCGAACGGGAGCCATGGGTAGTTCCAATTCGGGTTCGAGCCCGGAAATCTTGTCCTTGAGCTCAACCAAATCCAGAGAGTAAAGGGATTTGAAGTCGAGTGACTCCTTGTCCGTCGACAGGCATTCTTCCGCGAGCTTGTCGATTGCCTCGACATCCGCCAAAGCCTCGCAAGAATGAAGGTTGCCGATTTCCAAGGGCCAACGCTCTTCCAAGTCGGAAGGTGTCTTGCGCCGACGCCTTTTTTGCTTCTGCTTGTGCTTTTGCTTCTGGTTGAAGTTCTGCTGTTTGTTCCCACCCGACTTCTTCTTGTTCTGCCAATGAGGCTGCCGTTGCTTTTTATGCCCCTCCTTTCCCGAATCCTGTTTATTGTCTGCCCTAGGGGAGTCTTTTTCCTTCTTGGCAGATTCCTCTCCGGGTTCAGATCCGTCTGTACTGAAGAAAACCTTGGTCTTCTCCTTGTCCTCCACGGGGCTTTCCGACCCAGAATCGGATTGAGTAGAATCAGTCTTGTCGGAATCTCCGCCAGAAATTTCTTTCGAAGAATCCGTAGAACCCGCATCTTGTTGAGTGTTTTCCTTGTTCAGATCGATCTCGTCGCCTTCGACGGAATCCTTAGTCTTTTTGGCTCGGGTAAGAGGCATGGCAATTGGGGAGTGAGTGAATAAAAAAAAGGACGACGATTCAAGCGAGGTTCAGGTCAAAGCGCTTCACTTGTCTGCGAAGGTAGTCGAGACTGCCGTCGCCAAAGAGAACGAAATCAGCCATACGGGCTTTCTCGCTGGAAGGAAGCTGAGAAGAAATACGTTGCTCGGCCTCGGTGGAGGAAAGACCTCGTTGCAGAAGGCGTTTCATTTGAGTTGTTTCGTTGGTAAAAACAGTTACGACTTGGTCGAATTCGGTTTCAAGGGCGTTTTCGAAGAGCAAAGGCACCTCGACGGCAATGCGTTTGGCTTCGGACTCCTCAACCGCATGAAGCCATTCCTTGCGGATAAGGGGATGCAGCAGCTCCTCAAGCCACCTCCGCTTCGAAGATTGGCTGAATACTACGCTTCCCAGACGGGCTTTGTCAACCGTTCCCTCGGAAGAAAAAACAGCGTCGCCGAATTCATCCCGAATGGATTGAATGACTTCGTCCTTCTCCAAGAGAAGGCGATGGGCAATCTTGTCCGTAGAGAAGCAATCCCAGCCGAGCTCCCCAAGCAAAAGCAATACCGCAGACTTCCCGCAGGCAATGGAACCGGTCAGGCCGACTACGATTCGTTCGTGTTTGCCGGAAAACTTCATTGAAAGCAGGATGAAAAGTTGAAAAGGAAAAGATTGGAAAGTTCCGTCGAATTCGAAGATGCTAAAAAACCACTTGCCAACAATGAGTTTGTCAACAAGATGCGACCATTCGCAAAACGAGCCTAGGTAGGGTATCCAAGTGGCTAAAGGATGCGGACTGTAAATCCGCCCGCTTCGGCGTTCGTCGGTTCGAATCCGACCCCTACCACCATTCACAAGCCGATTTGAGTATTGAAAGTCATGACTCCCAATACGAATACATGAAGCGTACCGGAAAGTGGATTATGATAATCATAGGGGGCTGCCTCTACTTTCTTTATCAAAAGATGTGCAGTGGTCGGTTCGACTTTCCTCAATGACTAACCGCAACCAAATCGATCCTAGAAGATTCTTGATCGGGGGTGCTTGGGCATTCTGTCTAGCCGCCGTCTTCGCCTTGTATGCGAGCTTGGCCTTGCAAGCCAGATTCGGACACTCACACTTCCTTCAGGACAGGAGTAATTTATGGAGACCATTCTTCGGGGGAGGTCCGCAAAACGAGGCCTTGAACCTAACGACAAACCTTACTGGAGCAATAATCCTCTTGTTCGCATGGTGGATGCTCTGGAAGTTCGACAGCTTCTTCATGCCTGTACATCGAGAGGAAACCGAACAAGAGGAAGAACCAAGCCCTGGTGAGGAATTCTCAGCTGAAGAAGAAGGGGAAGAGAAAAGGCAACCCGGAACCAATTCGTCGATATCGGAGATCGACCCCGAGGAGGAAAACTTCGCCAAGATACTGGGACTTGTCGGTGACTATATCCCGGAAGATGCAAAAAGTTCCTACAGGTCATTGATCGCGCAATACCACCCGGACAAAGTCTCCCTAATGGGTGATGAGATTCGAGAGGTGGCGGAAAGGAAGGCCAAGGAAATCAACGAGGCTTACGAATTCTTCCGCCGCAAGTACGAACTGTGATCCCCGGCGCAATGCGCTTGAAGAAGCCCTGAAGCAACTTAGAGTAATTAACCCTTCCATTAAGGACCAACAAATAGCAATGACTGAAGAAGCAAAAACCCATGAGTTTCAAGCAGAGGTAAAGCAAGTTCTCGATATCGTCGTAAACTCCTTGTACAAGGAGAAGGAGATTTTCATCAGAGAACTAATCTCCAATGCATCGGACGCGTTGGAAAAACTTCGCAGGACACAAATCACCGAAAAGGAAATACACGACGACAACCTTGAACTGGAAATAAACGTAACCACCGACGACGAAGCAGGAATGCTCACCATACAAGACTTCGGCATCGGGATGACCCAAGAAGAACTGGTCGAGAATCTGGGCACCATAGCCCATTCGGGATCCAAGAGGTTCCTCGAGGCGATGAAATCCGACGGTGAGAAGAACGATGCCCTCATCGGTAAGTTTGGGGTAGGGTTCTACAGCGTTTTCATGGTCGCGGAACACGTAAAGGTATTCACTCATTCTTGGAAACCAGATGCCCAAGGACAAAGGTGGGAAAGCTCGGGTTCTGGAAATTACACGATCGATCAGGTCGACGGGCAAAGACGCGGCGCAAAGATAGTGATCAAACTCAAGGAGGACTTCAAGGAATTCGCGAAGGAGGACAAGGTTAAGGATATAATCAAGAAGTATTCGGCCTTCGTCCAGTTCCCCATATCCGTAAACGGCGACAAGGTAAATACGGTGGACGCGCTTTGGATGCGCTCGAAAAGCGACATCAAGGACGAGGAATACGACGAGTTCTACAAGTTCCAGTCCAACGATTTCGACTCTCCGCACCTGCGGTTGCATTTCAGCGCCGATGCTCCCTTGGAGATAAAGGCGATTCTCTTTGTGCCCAAGAAGAACATGGAGAAATTGGGGATGTGGAGAACCGAGTGCAAGGTAGCTCTGCATTGCAGAAAAGTACTCATCGACCCCGAGCCAAAGTCTCTTTTCCCTGAATGGCTGAGGTTCCTCAGAGGGGTCGTCGACAGCACAGACCTTCCCTTGAACGTTTCCAGGGAAACGATGCAGGATAACGCTTTGATCCACAAGTTAAACAGCGTACTAACAAAGAGATTTCTCAAATTCCTTGCAGAAACCTCCAAGAAGGAACCCGACTCATATCTGGAATTCTGGAAGGAATTCGGCCTGTTGATAAAAGAGGGTGCGGCAACCGACTTCGATCATCGCGAAGCAATAGCGAAGTTACTCCGATTCGAGTCCTCGATCTTAGAACCAGGTGAACTGACTGGCCTCGAAGATTACGTCACTAGAATGCCGAAGGAACAAAAGGAAATCCTTTTTCTTTTTGGACGAAACAGGGAGGCCATCGAGTCCGGTCCATACCTCGAGGCACTCAAGGCGAGAAACCTGGAAGTACTAATCCTCACCGAGCCTGTGGACGAGTACGTCATGCAGTCGGTAAGGGAATTCGACGAGAAGAAGCTGCTGTCAGCCGACTCCGAGGACCTGAAGCTCGAGAAACTCGACGATGAACCGGAGGGAGAGCGAATCAGCAAGAAAGCCCTGAAGGGACTTTGCAAATGGATGAAGGAGACCCTTGGAGAGAGAGTAACTGACGTCGAGGAAGGAGAGCGTCTTCTGGACAGTCCCGTATGCGTCGTTGGCGGAGATGCCATGGGAGGTCCCTCGGCTCGACGGGTAATGAAGCTCATGCAAGGAACGGACGCCGCTATGCCCCCGCCTTCGGTGAAACTTCAAATCAATCCGAGACATCCGATCTTCAAAGGATTGTCCGAGCTTAGGGAAAGCAATGCCGAAACCGCAGGGCTAATTGCAAACCAACTCCTTGACAACGCACTTGCGTCAGCCGACCTGCTGGAGGATCCTCGTGAAATGATTTCACGCAACTTTCAAGCCTTGGAGAAACTGGCTACAAAGTAATCCTTCGTCGATTCTTGATGAAGCAAACTTTCTTGGCATTTGTCCTGCATGTGATTGCAGGCATTCTAATTTCCAAGGAATATCCCAAGCCAAACATCCTCTTCATCATGGCCGACGACCTCGGCTGGATGGATCTAGCATGCCAAGGCAACCCCTTGGTCGAGACCCCCAACCTCGACCAGTTGGCCAAACAAGGCATGCGCTTCACCGATGCCTATGCAGCGGCCCCCGTCTGCTCGCCCACCCGCTGTGCCGTCCTCACCGGTCAGGCCCCCGCCCGAATCGGCCTGACTACTCACCTGCCCGGTCGATTCTTTCCCAAGGACGGGCGGCCCCAGCCCGCCGAACTGGTCCCCCAGTTGAACGGCGAACACGTGACCATTGCGGAACGCATGAAGGAGGCGGGCTATGCCTCCGCCTTTCTGGGGAAATGGCACGTCGCCCCGAGTGCG
The DNA here is from genome assembly GCA_964576585.1 of uncultured Puniceicoccaceae bacterium. Lineage (GTDB taxonomy): Bacteria > Verrucomicrobiota > Verrucomicrobiia > Opitutales > Seribacteraceae. The sequence goes on from CAZNWO010000077.1 coordinate 13,232, forward strand.
GGCAGAGGTGGAAAGGTGGCCGATGCGGTTTCCCCGTCCGGCCAAGGTTTCGACCTCAACGTCGGGGGAACATCCTACGGCGGACCGCCCAGCTTCTTTTCACCCTACCGGAACGCCGAGCTGGAAGACGGACCCAAAGGGGAATATCTGCCCGACCGACTGGTCGACGAGACGATCAATTTCATCGACACAAGCAAGGGCAAGCCCTGGATGGCCCACTTGTGGTTCTACACCGTCCATTGGCCGATGCAGGCTCCGGAATCCCTGCTCAGGAAATACGCCGACCGCAAGGGACCCGGGCTCAACGACACCCGCTACGGAGCCATGATTGAGGCCATGGACCTAGCCATCGGACGACTCCTTTCGGCCCTAGAGAAAAGAAATTCGGACAAGGACACCCTTGTGATTTTTACGAGCGACAACGGGGGGTTCGCAGGGGTTTCCGACTGCCGACCCCTCCGTGAATCGAAGGGGCACCTCTACGAGGGTGGAATCCGGGTTCCCTTGATCGTCCGTTGGCCCGGGAAGGTGCCTGCCGGGACGCTTTGCAGAGACCCCGTCATCAGCATGGACTTCTACCCCACCTTTCTTGAAGTCGCCGGCTTGAAGCCCGGCGGCAAGCCGATCGACGGGGAGAGCCTCCTGCCCCTCATCAGGCAAACGGGCAAGCTCAAGCGCAAGGAACTTTACTTTCATTTCCCCAACTACGCTTGGCACATGGGCAACCGCCTTGCCGGAGCGGTGCGGGAAGGGAGGTGGAAACTGATCCGCAACTACGACGACGGCTCACTTGAGCTTTACGATCTGGGGAAGGACTTGGGCGAGAAAAACAACCTCGCCCAGGCTCACCCCGAAACCGCGACCCGCCTCGACAATGGTCTGACCCACTGGCTGAAGGAGACCGACGCACCCATGCCCAGGCCTCCCAAACCGTCTCAGAAAAAATGAGGTTCACCCTGTTTGCCGTTTTATTTTCATGTGGCCTCCCCCTAGGGCTCTCGGGAGCCGAGGTAGTCAAACTCAAGGCCTCCTCGGCCCAGGCCGGCAACGGACCCGCCCATGCCCTCGACGTCAATCAGGGAACACGCTGGTCGGCCGAAGGCAAGGGCCAATGGCTCCTGATGGAACTGGACAACACCTTTTCCTTTTCAGAGTTCGAGGCTGGTTTCTCGCGGGGCAACCGGCACTACGAGTTCAGCCTCGAGACCTCCCCCGACGGCAAGAAATGGACGCCCGTCTTTGAGGGCAAGAGCCACGGGGAAGGAGACAGCATCAAGAAATTCCCAGCCCCCAAAGCCTCCGGGCGTTTCCTGCGCTTCGTTTCTCGGGGCAACAACGAGAACAAGTGGGTCAACCTGCACAGTTTCCGTATCAAGGGCCTGAAGATCTCGGCGAAATTAGCCAAACAAACAGGCACCTCCGCCGGGATCGATGGCCTCGAGGTCTCCGTGTGGGCGGAAAGCCCGCTCGTGGCTAGTCCGGTGGCGATAAGTTTCGATGGTCAGGGCAAAGCTTTCGTCACGCGCGTGCGCCGGCGCAAGATTTCCAGCCTCGACCTGCGCAACCACCGGGCCTGGGTAAAGCACGACTTGTCCATCCGCAGCC
>CAZNWO010000078.1:0-14416 GCA_964576585.1 uncultured Puniceicoccaceae bacterium
AGACCGATTATTCAGACGGAGGCAAGGGAGCGATCACCGTTCGCTTCCAAAAGCACGGCAAAAAGCACCATGGCCTGAAGACTACTGACCGCAAGAAGCCTACCCATTTCGAAATCGCCGGCAAGGACGGCGTCTGGCATCCGGCGGAGGCAACTATCGTGTACGGCGACCACCTGATCCTGAGGAGCGAGAAAGTAAAGGAACCCGTCAATGCCCGCTTCGCTTGGGATCAGTTAGCCACGCCCAACCTTGTCAACGCCGTCGGCCTTCCTGCTTCGCCTTTCACAACCCAAAAATAGTAGCGAGATGGCAATCAAGATAAGATCGTTCGGGCTCGTCTCCACTCTGCTGCTTTTCAATTTGCAGCTCTTGGCCGAAGACAATGGTAAAAAAGAACCCTCGCCTCCCAACTCATCATCAAAGCCTGAAAGCTACCAATGGGAAACCGGGCCTGGTTGGTTTGGCGAACGTATTCCACTCCCGCCTTCCTTCTCCCCCACCATGTCGTGGAAAGGAATTGAGGAAATCAGGTTCGCTCCCGGTATGTTCAAGTCCGCCCAACCCGACTTCTTCAGCTACGCTCTCGTCTTTTCCCTCGAACCCGATGCCGATGTCTCACCCTCGGGTCTGCGCAAACAAATCCTCCTCTACTACCAAGGTCTTTCCTCCCGCGTCTCAGCCGGCAAGGGCAGAAAAGTAGACGTCTCAAAGTTCACCATCGAGCTCAAGCCCACTAAGAAACTCTCAGGCTCCGCCCCCAAACAGGCGAAGAACGCCACCACCTATCTTTCCACTCTAAAATGGGTGGAACCCTTCGCAACCGGCAAACCTCAAGACCTACACCTCGAGATTCATGCATGGAAGGACAAGACTCGCAAGCGAACGTACCTTTTTTTCTGTGCTTCCCCGCAAGGCCCAGACGCTCCCATACGTAAAACCTTGCGAAAGATTCGCGCCGCCTTTTCCGTAAATTAGTGTTCTCTCTTGGCGCTTGCGTTGACAGACCTTTTCAGTAATGTTGGGGAGCAGTTTCAACTGGGTGGGATAACAAGGTAACGCAAGAAACTTTCTTCATTCAGTCTCATGGATTGCCCAAGCTCCTGAGCATAGGCAGCCAATTACCGCGATCAGTGCGGTCTTTTCTTTTCCACGTGTCCGGCGGGTAGAGACTTGTAAAACCCCGGACCAGGAAAACATGAAAGAACAAGAACAAGCGCATTGCGCAAACGATAGTCATTCGGATCACAAACCTAGAACCGAATCGCCGCAAGGTGCATTCCGCACCCTGCCCAAGGAGATTCAGCGGGCCGTAATGGCCGAGGGGTACGTTGCGCCAACACCCATCCAGGAACAGTGCATTCCACACTTACTGGAAGGACGAGACCTGCTGGGCACCGCCCAGACCGGCACCGGCAAAACCGCCGCCTTCACCTTGCCGCTTCTGCAACGGCTCTTCCGCAACTCACGCAAACCTCGAAAAGGAACCCCCCGCGCCCTCATCCTCGCCCCCACTCGTGAACTCGCAGCCCAGATAGAGGAAAGCATTCAGACTTATGGACGCTTTCTACGCCTCAGTCATACCGTTATCTTCGGTGGCGTAAACCAGTTTCACCAAGTCAAGGCCTTGCGGAGGGGAGTAGACATCCTGGTGGCCACCCCCGGACGACTTCTTGACCTTATGCAGCAGGGGTTCATCCACTTGAACGAGGTGGAGGTATTCATACTCGACGAGGTGGACAGGATGCTCGACATGGGTTTCATCCCGGACATCAAGAGGGTGTTGGCCAAGATACCCGAAGATCGCCAAACCTTGTTCTTCTCGGCCACCATGGCTCCGAAGATGGAGGAACTTGCCCACACCATGGTCCGCAACCCGGTGCGCGTGGCCATCACACCCGACAAACCTGCAGTGGAACGTATCGATCAGAAGGTGCTCTTTGTAGAAAAAAAGAAAAAGGACTCTCTGCTGGCTTCGCTGTTAAGTGATCCGGACATCAAAAAAGTACTCGTTTTCACCCAAATGAAGCATGTCGCAAATCGAGTGGTGAAAAAGTTGTCGAAATCGGGCATTAACGGCGTCGCCATCCACGGCAATAAGACCCAAGCCGCGCGAACAAAGGCGCTGGACGGTTTCAAGCAGGATCGTTTCCGGGTTATGGTCGCTACCGACGTGGCGGCACGAGGACTGGATGTGGACGACATTACCCATGTGATAAATTACGACCTGCCGATTGAGGCGGAAACTTACGTTCATCGCATCGGTCGCACCGCCAGAGCAGGAGCGGGGGGGCAGGCCATTTCTTTTTGCTGTGCCGAGGACAGAACATGTCTGCATGCCATTGAACGCCTCCTTGGCAAGCCTGTGCCTGCCGACATGGAACATGATTTTCATTGCGAAAAGGCCTATCGTTCCAATAAGCCCCCCCGAAAGCCCAGAGGTCGTGGTGGAAACCATAGAGGTAATGGTCCGCAAGGGAAATTCCCCCGAAGACGAGGAAGAAATCGCAATCGTGTCCGGCGTTGAAGCAAGGTGCTTTACGGTCGTGTAAATTGCTCCGATGACTTTAAGGCCAGACGTCCTATTCTCGGAGTCTATTTAAAAAGCGTGTAAAAAACATATTTTGTAATTGCCGTTTGCCTATGGGATGGCGGTATCCTGTATTTGTTAATTACTGAATCCAACCATGATGAAAATTATCAGACTCTTCCTACTTCTCCTTTCCTTTTTGGGATTCGTGCAGTCCATCTTCGCCGCCGATTGGCCACAGTGGCGCGGACCCGACCGCAATGGGGTTTCCGCCGAGACGGGAATCCTAGACGAATGGCCAGAGGAAGGTCCCGAGCTTCTCTGGAAGTCAACTGGCGTTGGCGAAGGGTTTTCCAGCGTAATCGTAGTGTCGGGACGCCTCTACACCATGGGCGACGGCAAGGAATCCAGCCATGTGCACTGCTTGAACGCCAAGGATGGGAAAGCAATCTGGACCTCCAAGGCAATCGGCAAGACTGGGGGCAACTACAAGGGTACTCGATGCACTCCGACTTTTGACGACGGTCACATTTTTGCCTTGGGACAATTCGGCGACATGGTCTGCCTCAGAGCCGAAGATGGTTCCGAAGTCTGGCGAAAAAGCCTGACCAAGGATTTCGGCGGAAGATCCGGCGGTTGGAACTATACCGAGAGTCCGTTGGTTGATGGCAGCAAAGTCATGGTTACGCCTGGAGGGAAGCAAGGGGCAGTTGTCGCTCTGGACAAGAAAACCGGGTCACTAGTCTGGCAAAGTAAGGACTTTACGGACGGAGCCCAGTACAGCTCCTTGATTGTTCGGGAATACGGAGGAAAAAGGCAATACATTCAGCTGACTGGAGCCAATGTCGTGGGATTGGACGCGGGTTCCGGCAATGTCCTTTGGAAGGCCCCAAGAAAGGGTAGAACGGCTACCATCAGCACTCCCATCTTTCATGAGGGACATCTTTTTGTCAGCAGTGCCTATGGGGTTGGATGCAATGGCTTCAGGGTCAGCCACTCGGGCGGTTCCTTCACTACCGAGGAAATCTATGCCAACAAATCTATCGCAAACCATCACGGTGGTTGTATCCGAGTGGGGGATTACGTCTACGGCTCAAGCGGTGGAACCTTGGCTTGTCTAGAGCTCAAGACCGGAAAGGAAATGTGGCGCAACAGAAGTGCCGGAAAGGGGTCCATCTTGGTCATAGACGGAAAAATTATCCTGAGGGCGGAAGGCGGACCAATTGCTCTGGTCGAATTGAACCCGAAAGAATATAGGGAAATCAGCAAGTTCAATCAGCCGGATCGTTCCAAGGCTCGGGCGTGGTCTCATCCTGTGGTCAGCAACGGCACTATGTTCATCAAAGATCAGGACGTACTTCTCGCCTACAGTGTGAAAAAGTAATTTTCTTGGAATAGGTTCATTTCAGAAGTTTTTCCAGCTAATGAACTTCAGATTCTTTGAGATAGTAGTGCAATCTTGTTACTGATATATTAGCCAAAGCACGATATCCTCTTTCCGAGGTCGCGACTTAAATCGCCCTCAGACCCTTGTGATTTCTTGCAGGCTAAGCGTTGAAACGCCTTGCCCAAGGAGCGAGTGACCCTTTAGCTATTCAACAAGACAAATATTTCTCACCTGTACACATGAGGAAGTAAGTAATGAAGGTAAATGCCATCACTCGTCGAAACCTGCTCAAAACAGGTGCTCTCGGAGCCCTTAACTTGACCACTCCCGGGCTTGTCTTCGGAAGAGATGGGGCGGATGCTTCCGGCAACGCAATTGCCTCCACGAAGTCCTGTATCTTTGTCCTCCTCTGTGGTGGTCCCAGCCATGTTGACACTTGGGACTTGAAACCTGATGCTCCCTCAGAATACAGAGGGCCATACAAGCCCCTCTCTACCAAGGTGCCTGGTATGCTTTTAAATGAAATGCATACCAAGCTCGCCAAGGTAACGGATCAATTCTGCTTGATTCGCTCGCTTACCCACCCGGGGGGAATAAGCAATCACTTCGACGCCATGCACAACCTCTTGAGCGGTCAGTCGGAGAAAAGGGTAAAGCAGGGAGTTCCCGATGAATCTCCCTACATCGGCTCCGTTGTCGCCAAGCATTTGCCAAGCGAAAGAAACTTGGTTTCCAATGCATGGCTGATCAAGTGCGTGGGCCCACCTGTTTTTTGCGCGCCAAATCTCTCTACCGGCGGTTACTTGGGCTCTCCATATGCACCGGTCTTTGTGGGCTCGGCAAAAAACCATCCTGCCATGCCCAACTTCTCGCCTCCCAAAATCTACGAGACAACTGATCCTGGCAGGCTAAGTAATCGACGCGGTCTCCTTAAGAACATCGATTTCGACTCCTTGGACGATCCCAAGGTTAAAGACTGGCAAAACCTTCGCGAAATGGCCTTTGACGGCATGACGCGAAAGGAAGGTCGCGAAGCTTTCGAGCTTGATCGAGAACCAACCAAGATTCGCGAGCTTTATGGAATGAATCCTCTAGGGCAAAACTTGTTGCTCGCCCGGCGGATGGTTGAGTCAGGAGTACGATTTGTTACCGTCAATGGCTGGACGGGACAAGCTCCGCACGAAAAGAAAGGCCCACCAAGCAGCAGTTGGGATATGCACGGAGGCAACATGGGAATGGGAAATGCCTTTGGCAACGGTTCCTACGGCATGGGCTTCTGCCTGCCCCGTCTGGACCAAGCCTTGTACGGCCTGTTTACAGACATGAAGTCTCGCGGCTTGATGGACGATACGCTTGTCGTGGTCATGGGCGAGTTCGGGCGCACCCCAAAGGTTCTTACGCAACAACCGCCGGGTCGGCAACACTGGCCGCAATGCTTTTCCGCCATCTTGGCGGGATGCGGCATTCAAGGCGGAACTCTATACGGCAAATCCGATAAGGTCGGAGCCTATCCCGAAAGCAATCCCGTTCATCCTCAAGACATCCATGCGACCGTTCTGCACGCAATGGGCATTCCTTTAAATGATGCTGCGGACAACACTGGTTTTTCGCGACCACTGACGTCGGGAAAGCCCGTCTTGGAGATTTTCGGTTAATTACAAAAGGGTTTTTAAAGCCTTCCTTTAACTCGAACAGTTTGCCCTGGTAGGGTTGAATACCGATTGTGATTTCGATCTGGTAAATTCATGAATGGCCCGAAAGACATCCTGCTCTTTTTGACCCTATTCGCACATTGCTTGATGGGACAGGAGATCCTGATGTACCAATCCTTCGACAATAAAATCAGCACATTTGATTATCTTGCGGGAAAGGGAAAGGTCAATTCAGCCGAGAAAATACAGCTTCGGAAGCCGGCAATACGAGGAAATGCCCTTTGGTTCGATCAAAGTCATCCTGAAGGAAAACTAAGGATCGACTTAGCTCCACTCCAAGATGCGGAGGATTGGACGATAGCTCTATGGAATCTCATCCAAGTGAAGGAATGGCTTTCAGCGCCAACCAACAACCTAATCACTCTCCTCGATGAGAAAGAAAGACCAATCATAAAGCTTTCAAAGAGTGGTGGAGTTTTTGTTTTCGAGGATGAAAAGGTAATTCACATGGAATGTTTCGACGCTCTTTATTGGGTGAGAGGAAGTAAGGAACACCTCGCTTTGACTTGGGAAAGCCATGGCAGTGGCATCTCAAGCCCAAAGGGAATGTTGCGAGCATACTGGAAGGCTCGCCCCTATGCTGCCTTGGCAATGGAACTCAAGCGAAGGCCTGTCTCAATGGAGATTGGCGAGGAATCTGCGGGGTTGGGAGTAGATGACCTTTATGTTTTTAATGGTTCGCTAAGCTTGAGAAGCATTTGGGAACTAATGCGCTTTCGGGGAAATGATCCTCGATTGCTGCAAGAAAGGTTGGCTAATCTAGAGAAACTGGAAGAACAAAGGCCTACGGCCAACCGGACGGCAAATTGGGCAAGGCTTACCCAGAAAGGCATCTTGATCGAGGCAGAAGCTACACCCGAAGGAAATGATGTGATCGTTAGTCCTGCCCAGAAGGCCGACCGAAACAACCTTTATGTCGCAAGCAACAATCCTGCTTCCGTTGCTTCGGGCCGCTCATGCGTTGAGCCCGGCGACAAAACCCTGAGCTTTCGCTTTACGATCGATCAAACCAACGAATATGCCTTGGCATTAAGGTATTTGCTTGAACGAAGAATGCATCAATTCTGGCCGCAAAGTTCCTCCGCTGCGACACCTTGGTCGGAGAACTATTGCGAAGTAAAGGTTCGATTGAACGGCAAGCCCTTAGGAAAAAGCGAAAAGCTATATCCAACGGGTACCTATTCGGGACATACAGGGGATGTGGAACCTTGGGCATGGCACACCCTTAATGGAGGCCAAAAATTGCGACTGCGAAAGGGCGAGCATAATCTGAGCGTGACTTTTTCCAAAGGCTTGGCCAAACCAAAGTACGATGCCCTCCTCCTGTCTCAAGAAATAGGCCCCAAACCTCAGCATCCTCGTTGGGTTGATTCCTATCGCATTCCCCCGGCTTGGTGGGTGGCGGCAAGGAAAACCACAAATGCCGGCGGCAAACGGATCGATTCCTACGAGGTAACGCTGCGAAACCGTTGCGACGAACCGTGTAGTTATGAGATCGTGGTTGATAACGAGCGCGTTCAGCCTCAGCAAGTGCGTTCGAGCATCAAGCACATAGCTTTTAAGCCGTTTGAGGAAAAATCTTTTGAGGTGATCTTCGAATCTGATTCCGACTTGGAGAACCATTCGGGATGGGTAAACGTCTATCTCTGGAACGATGATGTTTCATTGCGACAAAAGTATCGACTCTGGAACTTGATTCCTGCCAAGAAACCACAATCCAGAAGCAGGGTTTCCTTGCTTCCGAAACCAAACCTGAAAATGCAGGCAGCCCTGAGTGCATGGCTCAAGAAACGGAAGCCGGAAGAGTTCACTGAGGACTTGAAAGACTGGACGAAGGCGAGGAATTTGGTTCTTTCGGAACACGGTCAGCCTGTTAGGGGATTTCCGGCAGCTCTATCCGGCAAAAGACTGGAAGCCCTCGACCTCTGGATGAAGATGGGCGAAAAGGAAATTGAGCAATTCCTTCCTGATGGCCCCGCCGAGCATAATGGTTACGGAACGGGATGGGAGCGTATGGGAATCGAGTATTCAGGACTTTGGCACAAGACGCCAAGGGTGAAAAGCATTCACCCAAACGGAGACGTCGATTTCGTGACGAGCCTTTCCGTGGAAGGTCCGCCGCAAAAGGGCAAAGCCGAACCTTACAAAAAAATCTACGTTATCGGAAAGGACAACGACCTCATTAGTTCCATGCGGGACACTCGTTGGAAAAGCATGATGGGACACGGTCTTTCTGGGGCCGCGCCTTATCGCGACTCTCCCTTGGGTCGTGAAAAATATTCGGGTATCACCTTGCCGGCGGAAGCTTATTACCTGACTGGTGATGAGGCGTATGCGAAGAAGGCTTTTCAGATGATTAGAATCTTCGCCCGCAAGTATACAGGCCTAACAAAGCACTTCCAGTTTGCCCTTAATCGAGAAGATCGTGACTGGTGGGGAGGACGTATCGGCGGACGCTACTTGATGAAGTTTGGCCCAAGATACTATCATGCGATGGGAGTTTACGTCCTCGACCTCATCTGGGATGCGCTCACCCCTGAAGAAAGATTAATCATAGAGCACAATGTGATCAGATGGGGAGTTTACGAAGGGATGAGCGGACCTCTCTTTGAGGAGCCCGCGTTTTTTGCGGCAGTCAACAAAGAGGACATGCCATACCTGCCCATGGGCAAGCTCTTGGGTGACCCCGCCCCCGTGCAAGGCCTGCAGTTTTTTTACGATGTTTTCAAGGATATCGTGCTGGCAGACGGTCTACACCAATGTTCTCTGGGTAGCTATGGTGGAGTTGCCGGTTACATCAGCTTTCTTCAAAAACTAAACGGTTACGGATTGGATGTTTCGAAGAATTTGGCCTTGAGGAATTCATTTCTCGCTCAACCCAGTTTCATTTTCTCTGGTGGAGGTTTTCCGAACATAGACGATGGAGGTGGAGTCAACCTAACTGGGTTAGGCGCAGGGTTCGGTTGTCCTTCGAAAAAACAATATTCTTGGGCAAAGGAAATTTTTAAAGACGATAAATATGACCTGTGGCCAAGCTTGATCGCCGCCGCCAAAAGCGTGAATAACGGTCCTGCCGAGAAAAAGGCGGAGCGAATGAGGAAGGAATACCAAAGGGATCCGGCAATTCTCGAAAAGCTCTGGCCGAATCTCTACATCGCGCCCGTAAAAGGTTTGGCAATCTTACGTAACCGAAAGGCAAAGGAACCCATCGACTGGAAGGAGGTCATCTTCGACTACGGCCTTTACGGTGGGCGTTCCCACGGACATCCGGCCAAGCTTGCCACCATACCATCCTTTAACGGGCAGATCGTTTCCATGGAGTACGGTTACGGCAAACTGGGAGAACTGATGAGCTTATACCAGTCGAGCTATGCGCACAATGTGGTTGTTGTGGATGGTCGCAACCAATTTGGTTCGGGGGCCGCAGTGCCGGTAGGCAAGCTATGTGGCTCCTACGGGGGAGAAGACGTACAATGGATAGACGCTGATTCCTCAAGGATATACAAGGGTGTGGAGATGCGCCGCACGGTTTTCACGACGGACTTCGGGATTGTTGACTTCCATCTGTGCCGCTCTGAAAAATCCCGTCAATACGACTGGATGTTTCATTCCTTTGGGGAAGCATCATTCAAGGGGCCAAAGCCTAAGAAGCTAGAAAGCTTGGCGAAGTCAGGGCCCCTGCGTTTTGCCCGAAATCCCCGCATTCGAAAAACTGATGATCAGGTTCAAGTCATTTGGGCAAATGCACCGTTAACAAAACCTCCTTTAAAACAATCTACGGCAATACTTCACGAAAAGGCCTATGTCCGTCTTTGGGGCCTTCCGAACAAGGCCACCGAGGTTACGCTATTCGGCATTCCAATGGTCGAAAACGTCGGGGGTGAAATCGATTACCTCATGTTACGGCGTCATGCAAAGGCTACCGTTTTTGCCACGATTCAAGAGCCTTGGAGGGAATCGACATCCGCGAAGGTGGAGAAAGCAATCAGGTTACCTGTTAAGGTTGGAGGCAAAAAAGTATCCGAAAATGAAGCTTATGCCATGGAGGTAACTTTGAAGAATGCCGACAGGAGAGTTTTTTTTGTTAACTATTCGAAAGGTTCAAAGGAAATAGGCAAGGTGACCACCAATGCGAAGGTAGCTACTTGGAGCTTGGGGACGGCCAATGCCGTTGAAAAGCAAACTTACACCAAGGGCAGTTCTTTTGCAGTCAAGTGAACCGACAGCTGATGAAAGTAAAAATGAAAAAGCTTAGTTTTCTGCGGTTGGCAATTTCAGGAATTCTTGGATTTGCTTTGTTTGAGACTCAATGCCTGGCACTCGAAGACAAACTCGACGATCTTCTCGACAACCCGGTTAAAAAACCTGCCAAGGGAGTGTCGGAACTTTCTGCGGATCTGTTGGACGAACAGTCCGAAGGTTTCTCGAAGAAGGCCTTGTCGCGTACAAATTTAAAGGAAAGCTCCAAACTGCGAGCAATTAGGGCAAGGGAACCGGAACCCGGTCTTGGGAAACTAATCTACAAGGACGACTTTGAGTCTTATGCAGACGGTGCATCGCCACGCCATTGGCCAAAGAATGGTTGTATAGTGACCAAGATTGATTCGCCCGGAAACAAGGGAAAGGTATTGAAGTTTGAACCGAAGTCTCCTTGGAGTCACTGCTACTTGGACAAGGCCATTACAGCGGCAAACTTTAGGCTGAAGTTCGATTTTCTTTGTGGAGAAGAAGGCGAGGTAACTTGGCTTGCACGCCTGAATGGACCAAGAGGTCATTCCCTGTGGTCCAACGAAAACTACTATCAAATGGGTTTCTATACCGTGGAAGGACAGAATCTTTCGTTCGGGGTGCGGCACCTTTGGGTGGGGGGAGGCTATCCGTTTGAGGAGGCACCCCTCCCTTCCTCAAGTATTCAACAACCATCTCACCGAATGGCGTGGCACTCCGCCGAGGTCGTAATGAATGACGATCGCATCATCATGAAGTTGAATGGCGTCCGATGCCTGGATGGACATTACCCCGTACTGATGGCGAGAACCCGCAAGGAGGTTGGGTATGGTTTTGGCTTAATGGGACGAGATGCATATAGCAGTACTCCTGAAAGAAAGTGGGTTTACAACGATTGGTTCGACAATGTGGAAATCTATGATTTGGGAACAGAAGTAAAAGAAAGGCGGTGGCCAAGGCGACTACATGTCGCTCCTTGGGGAGACGACTCGAATTCGGGTACAGATCCTGCCCATCCTTGGAAAACTCTCGGTAAGGCCTTTTCGGAATTGCGCCAAGGAGATCGACTGACTTTGCAGGAGGGAGTTTATGAGGAGGATGTGGAGTGGATTGAGCCAGCAAACTGCGACCTCCCATTGACCAATGTAAAACCTTCGGAATACCCGACCATCATTTCGGCAACCCCCCATGAAAAAGTGGTCGTTAAGGGAATCTGGAAACTCAAGAAACCAGGTTGGCTTCAAATTCAAGAGTTAATTTTTGAGGGCGAAAAAAATGGATTATTTATCGAGTCTGTAGGGTCAAACGCCAAGCAACAAACTAAGGTAGGTTTGCACCGGCTTACTTTTGCAGACCAATCATCCGGACTAGCCTTACAAACAATTGGTTCCGCCAAGATCTTTTGTGGACAAAGCAAGTTTCTTGATAGTGCGGGTGGACTCTCGGTGGATGGAAGCGGAACTGTCACGATGTTTCGTAATGTATTTGCGGGTGGAGTGCACAAGCAATCGGGAGAAGTTAAAGTTCAACATATCCACTGCACCAGAATCGGATCCTTTCCGGAAAGGTCCGGCGTTTCTGCCTCGAACTGCCTAGATCTAGCTGATTGGGTTGCTGCTGAAAGAGCTTTGCGTGATCCTGAAAATGGATTTTTCCAACTAAAGGCCGATGCTCGTGGGATCGACGCAGGAACCGGATTGGCTTCCTCAATAAAAATACCCAAGTGGTCAACAATGCCAGTCGTCGGGAAGCCTGATCTAGGGGCATTTGAACATTACCCTAATAGAACCCTCAAATGCGAGATGATCATGGAGGAGGTCGATATTCTTTCAGGTCTAGTGAAAGCCGTTCCTTATGATAAGAGAAAGGAAAAGCTTTTGAATACGATAAAAGAGCTTCGTCCGGGAGATACACTGCGAGTGGGTTCCGGATTGTGGACCGAGAGCGGTTTGACGCTTGAAGGTCTTCGAGGAGAACCATATGCCCCAATACGAATTGTCTCTGATAAACCTCTCGAGGCGATTCTGCATGGTTCGGTTCAGTTTTCGGAATGTGACCATCTTCACTTGGAAGGATTTCGAATCGCAGGATACAAAGGCTCGAGACCTTACCAGTTTTCCGAAGGTCTATCTTGGAGCGAATGCGGTCGGACTTGGATTACGGGGTGCGAAATCACTGCCTTTGGACATGCTGGAGTAGGAGGCAATGAACAAGGCGTTACTTTGCTTAGAAACTGGATTCACGACAACGGTGTATCTGGTTTGAACCATGGCATCTACTGGGCCGGTCAGGGACCTGCTTGGGTTATAGGCAACACCTTCTACGGTAACTCGGGTTGGGCTTTTCACAACCATCAGGGAGCCTACGACGGGTGGCAGGGATGGAAACACAACGTTCACCACAATCTATTCATTGGTCCGGGTGGCGCCATCGTTACTACAGGCAGCAGAGGACGCTATACCAACAACACCATAATACATGCATCCAACGCAGCTTTCTGGTTCTATAACGACGGACACCGAAACAACTTAATTGCCAACAACATAATAGTTGAAAGCTCAAATGGGATTCATACGCGGGACGGAAACGTTTTTTCTCATAATCTTACCCACAGTTCAAAAGAAACTTTTGTTGGTGATGATCCCGTGAAGGGAGATCCACAGTTTGTTGCTCCGGACGAAAACAACTTTCGCTTGAAACCAAAGAGCCCGGCTAAAAACGCCGGAACGCCGGTAGGTTCCTCGAATCAAAAGCATCCTACTCTAGGAGCATATGATGGAAACGAAGAATGGGCGCCTCCCAAACCATTGCCAAAATATATTCCAAAGGCACTCAAGAAGGAAAGGCAAGAACTCAAGCAACTTGAGCTACGAACATTGATTCCATAAGATTTTACTACTTTTCAATGAGCGTTGATTCCAAATGTAAGAAACTTGTTGTTTTTAGCGATACAACCGAAACGGTAGAATACCTTTCGCCCTTACTTTCGTCTTATCGAGATCGTCTACAACATGTCGACCGATGTTGCCGTAACCGACGAACCAAGAGCTATCGCTGGAAATTTCGTAAGTGGTCGAACATTCTGTATCACTGCCATCATGTGGGAATCTGGGCAAAGCATTCCGAATGCATTTCTTAGAACCAATGCTTCGTTCGACTTTCCTTCTTTGCCTACCGCTCCTACTCGGTGCTGGAGATTGGCCGGGTTATCGCGGACCGACCGGCATGGGCGTCATACCGACCAAAATCAAACTACCCATTCATTGGAATGCGAAAACGGGAGAAAACGTTTTCTGGAAGGCTCCCTTGCCTTTCGGCGAAGGAGCACCGGATCACAACCAAGGAAGCCCAATCGTTGTGCAGGGCCGTGTTTTCGTGACGAGTTGCGTTTGGGCGGCTGACGCCGACCGGAAAGCTACCCAACCTGAACACCGCATCTCCTGTTATCGCTTGGTCGATGGGAAACAGCTTTGGGATCGCGTCGTAAAACCAGGTCCTTGGAAGATTTCCGACCTGCGCGGCGGTTATTCCGCCCCTACCCCGGCAAGCGATGGCAAGCATGTCTTTGCGGCATTCGGTTCGTCGATCCTTCATGCCCTGACCTTGGACGGCGAACCCGTTTGGTCTCAGGTTATTCCTGATCATACGGCGTTCGACGTCGCCATGGCGGCCAGCCCACTGGTTTTCGAGGACACCGTGATTCTGTTGACAGATCGGAAATCTGCCAAGTCGACCATCCAAGCATTCGACGCTGCCACCGGCAAGCAACGCTGGCAGCGAAAGCGGGAAAAGACCAGCTTCGGCCACGTTACGCCGGTCCTCGCCCAAGTGAACAATCGACCCCAGCTCTTGGTGAGCGCGACACAAGCTTTACAAGGTGTAGACCCTAACAACGGCAAGGTGATTTGGTCCTGCAAATGGGGTCGAGGTATTTGGCCGGTTGCTTCCCCTGTGATGGCCAAGGGTTTGGTTTACTGCATGGGAGGACGCGGTGGTCATCCTGGCCTGATAGTCGACCCGGGCGGCATGGGAGACGTCACTTCCTCTCATTTGAAAACGAAGCTCGGTCCAGCGCCGTCGGGTCTCGGTTCGCCTGTGGCATACGGCGATTTGGTATTCCGCATTAACCATCCAGGCATTTTACTTTGCATCAAGATCACCACTGGGGAGGAATTGTACAAGGAACGCCTACCGCAAGGCATTGATCCGGCAATCAGCCCCGTAATTACCCCAGATGGTCTCATCTACATCGCTTCCGCAGGAAAATCCCTCGTGGTACGAGCATCGGAGAAATTCGAGCCGCTTGGTGAATCGGACTTAGGTGATGCCTCACATGCCTCGGCTGCCGTCTCGGATGGAAAGCTTGTGTTAAAAGGTAAAACGCACTTGTGGTGCATTGGCAAAAAACAGTTCCTTGAAAATTCTAACCAATGATTAAAAAATACTAACCATCCATGCGTTTATCAAAACCTTTGGTGCTCGCTTTTGTTTTGCCACTGCTTTTGAGGGCGGAGACGCACTGGTCGCTTGTCTCACCAAAGCATGACTCCTCTATAAAAAGCA
>CAZNWO010000079.1:0-1598 GCA_964576585.1 uncultured Puniceicoccaceae bacterium
GAGCGCTGCGTTCGGGACGCAGAGGTCGCTGGTTCAAGTCCAGTCGTCCCGACCAATTTTCACCACAAAATCCAAAGGAGGCAGAAAATTAGGTACTTGCGAGTTTCGATCCTCTTGTTCGCCGGCTTGACCTTGGGGGCAGAGGAACCCTGGAAAAGGCACACCATCGACAATTCCTCCAAGGGTGCGGACGGCGCCAGGCTAAAAGACGTCAATGGCGACGGACTGCCCGACATCGCAACCGGATGGGAAGAAGGCGGAGTAGTAAGGGCCTACCTACACCCCGGAAAGGAAAGAGTAAGGGAAAAGTGGCCTGCGGTGACGGTGGGAAAGGTAAAGTCTGCCGAGGATGCCGTTTTCCTCGACGTCGATGGCGACGGTCGGAATGACGTGCTCAGTTCCTGCGAAGGCCGCACGCGACAGATCTTCATCCATTGGGCCCCCAAAGGCCCCAAGGAGTTCCTAGTCCCGGAAAAGTGGAAAACGGAAAGCATTCCCGCTACTGCAGGGAAGCAATCGTGGATGTACGCCCTGCCGATAGGCAACGGCAACCAATTCCTGTTGGGTTCAAAGGGGCAAGGCGCGACAATAGGCCTGCTCAGCCCAGGGCAAAGACCAAGAAACCCCGCCGAATGGACTTATCGAAAATGGGTCGATGCGAGCTGGATCATGTCCATGAGAAGCGTGGACATGGACGGGGACGGAGACCTCGACGTCCTCGCTTCAGACCGCAAAGGACGAAATCCTCGAGTACTTTGGCTAGAGAATCCGGGCAAAAAAGGGATTTCAAACCCATGGAAGGAAAGACTTGTCGGAGCGAAAGGTCGGCAGGTGATGTTTCTAGACGCAGGAGACTTGAATGGAGACGGTCGCGTCGACGTCGCGGTTCCCGCATTGCCTCGAGACATCCTGCTTTTGTTCCAACCCGCGCAACCCGATCGACCTTGGAGGGAAGAAAAAATCACCTTTGATTCCGGCAAGTACGGGACTTCCAAGGCAGTTAGAATATTGGATTTGGATCTGGACGGACAGCTCGAGCTCGCGGTCACCTGCGAAAATGCAAACGGTCGACTTTCCGGAGTTTTAATGTTGAAGAAAAACAAGGATGGCGAATGGCAGGACCAGAATTTGGGAGGACCGGAAGGAATCAAGTTTGACCGCATTGCCTACGCAGACCTCGACCAAGACGGAGACATAGATCTGATCACTTGCGAGGAACGCGACCAATTGGGAGTCGTCTGGTACGAGAACCCTGCCCGTTGACGCACCCTTTCCGCTTGCCTGTTCGAGCAAAGGCGACAAAAGTTCCTGAACATGGCCAAGAAAAAAGCCCAACAAGTATTGGATGCTATAAGGCGCAACACCGGCTATGCCGCCGGAAGAGCATTCGGCCTCGTAAGTTCCGTGATCTTGGTCATTGCCTGTGCCGGAATCGGAGCCCTGCTTGGGGCCGATCGGGAACAAGAGGCTATGCTGGCGTTCATTCTCACCGGAGCCTTGGGTGGGCTGGTGCCTGCGTTGCTGCTGAATCATGTTGCCAACGCAATCTTCGACGGCGCCGACTCTCTCGTTCAAATCGCAAAGTTTCAGGAAAGGTC
>CAZNWO010000079.1:1698-14068 GCA_964576585.1 uncultured Puniceicoccaceae bacterium
GTCAATGGCCGTGAGAGGCATGTCGGGGAAAGCCTTCATGGTCGAGTCGGCATTCAAGTCGTAGACGAATGGGGTCTCCTGCGCATCAGGAGCAATGGTGACGTGAAATCGATCCGCGATCCCTTTTTCTTCGGCAGCCTGCCTGACTCGTTCCAGAAATACCTCAATCGCAAGGCTTTTTCCCGGCAGGTTGAAGGCGCCGTAACCGGCAAAGTCTCTCAGCAATGCGCAGCCGAAACCCGCGCCAACGTCCAAAGAGAAGTGATAGTGCTCGAATCCCCTATATGGAATTTCGTATGGAAGACCGAGGGCAACTGCCTTCAATGCATTGGTGGCGGCGGCAGTAAAGCCACGATCACGGCCCGGACCGTAAGTGGTCGCTAAGCGAAGAGATACGGTGGGCACCTTTTGGGCGTGGTGGAAGGCTTGGGCCATGCCCTCCCCTGCAATTTTCCAATAGCCGTAAAGACTGAATGGCTTGTAGGGATCGTCGGGCATCACCCCTTCCTGTCCATAAAGGGCACGCGGCCCGTAAACGGCTCCCGAACTAGCGAAAACAAAACGCTGAAGCGGATGCTCAAGCTCGGCGCAAAGCTTCAAAAGGTTTGCCGTGCCAAGCAGGTTCACCTCCAAGCCCCTCATGGGATGATCCCTGCAGTCCGGCGTCTGCAAAGCGGCAAGGTGCAGAACGTGGGTTGGCCGAACTTCGCGCAACACCTCGCGCAGTCGGGATTCGTCCGCAACGTCTCCAGGCAGGAAGTCGACTTGCGGAATGCGGCCTTGCGGAGCGGGAGCGGAACGACTGAGAGCGAAAACTCGCTCCACACCGTCTTCGAAAAGCCAATCAACTGCGGCAGAGCCGATGCAACCCGTGGCTCCCGTAACCAAGATGCGAGACATTTCAGACAAACATTCTACAGAAACACGATGGAAGCCATGCCAAGGAAGGCCAAGAAGCCAACGACGTCTGTCACGGTGGTAACGAAAACTCCGGAAGCAACTGCAGGATCTATCCCCAAGCGGTCGAAGCAAAGGGGAAGCAAGGCTCCGGCAACTCCCGCCACAACCATGTTCACGATCATGGCCGCTCCGATAACTGCTCCCAGCATCAAGTTATCGAACCAGAAATAAGTCAGCGCACCCGATAGAATTGCAAAGAGCATGCCGTTGACGACTCCCACGATCAATTCCTTGCGAATAGAACGCAAGGCGTTGAAAGCCGTGAGTTCCTTGGTCGCGAGAGCCCGGACCGTGATAGTTAGGGATTGAGTTCCCGCGTTTCCACCCATCGATGCCACGATGGGCATGAGGACTGCCAAGGCTACCATTTCCTTGATTGTAGCGTCGAACAGACCAATCACAAGGGACGCCAAAGCGGCAGTAAAGAGGTTCACCAAGAGCCAGGTAAAACGATTGCGAGCAGCGAACCATACGGTGTCGCTAACCGTTTCCTCCCCCACCCCACCCAAAAGCAAGACGTCTTCCTCGAACTCCTCGCGAGCAACTTCCATGACGTCGTCCACGGTGATCATTCCCAACAACTTCCCCCCTTTGCCTACGACTCCTGCACTGGTAAGGTCGTACTTCTCGAACTGGAGGGCCACCTCCTCCTGTTCCATCTCGGCAGGAACGATAACTTGAGTTTCATCAACAATATCTCTCATGGGAGTTTCCCTTGGAGAGCGAAGAATGCGGGAGAGGGAAATGACCCCAACGGGACGATGCGCCTCATCAACCACGAAAACGTCGAGGAACTCATCAGGGAGGTCTTCCTCGTCCCGCAGGAAATCGATCGTTTGCCCTACGGACCAATCCGTGCCAACCGTAACGACTTCAGTCTGCATCCGCCTACCGGCGGAATCTTCGGGAAATTGCAAGCCCTGCTCGATATCCTGACGCTCCTCGGCCGAGACTTCCCGCAGCACGTCGGAGACTTCTTCCTTCTCCAAGTCTTCGAGTACTTGCACGGCTTCGTCGGACTCCATCTCGGAAATCGCCGTGGCCATTTCCTTTGGAGAAAGAACATCCGCCAATTCCCTACGGAAAGCTTCATCCAGCTCAAGAAGCAAGTCGGGATCCAAGTCGACCCGCAGGATGCGCAGCAAACGCCTACGCTGCGAAGCGGAAAGAAGGGCAACGGAATCGGCAAGGTCCGCGTGGTGCACGTCTTCCACGCAAGCCCGGACATCAGCTTCCGTTGCGTTTTCAAGGGCTTCCACGAGTCGAGTGACCAAATCGGGGTCCACTCCCGACTCCTCGGACTCTATCCTATGGACGCCATCCTGCTTGGGAAGCTGTTGCTGAAGCTTCTTGTTCATGAAGAAAATGCGGAAGCAACGTCGACAGGAAAAGAAGTTTGCTGAAAACCACTGAGGATATTGCTCCTAAGGCAATATGATCGAAAAATAACGGAATTTCGGCAACTGAAATATCCAATTTTGATCAAGGAAATCCACAAGTAAAAGCAACAAATACAAATCTTGCAGCTTGCTAAGAACCGGAACTTCCCTTGAATGAAGGCTCGAAACCCAACAACAAAATTCATGAAACAATACATAATATTTGCCTTGATCCTCCCCCTACTCTCAGGTCTTGCAACGCATGCCAAGAAAAAGGCCGAACCCGCGGATGGTTTGCACAACGTAAAGATCACCACCATAGACGGCGAAAAAACCAACTTGGGAAAATACAACGGCAAGGTGCTGCTGATAGTTAACGTGGCCTCCGAATGCGGGTTGACTCGCCAATACAAGGACTTGCAAGCCATCCACAAGAAATACAGTGACAAAGGCTTCGCGGTCCTAGGATTCCCCTGCAACGACTTTGGCGGACAAGAGCCCGGCTCCAACGAGGAAATCAAGAAATTCTGCAAGTCTCGTTACGAAGTGACCTTTCCCATGTTCGACAAGCTCGTCGTAAAGGCCGGCCCCAAGCAACACGAGCTCTACAAACGCCTAACCGGAAAAGAAGGAGCCTTTCCCGGCAACGTAAAATGGAATTTCGGGAAATTCCTGGTTTCCAAGGACGGCAAGCCGCTGAAGCGCTTCGAGCCGGGAGAAAACCCGAGTTCCAAGAAGGTTGTTGCCGCTATCGAAGAGGCGCTCGCCAAATAAGCATCCCCTCTAGCATAGCATGGAGGCGCGGGCGGGAATCGAACCCGCGAATAGAGGATTTGCAGTCCCCGGCCTTACCACTTGGCTACCGCGCCGAAAAACGAAACAAGAGTCGTTTAAAAATCCAAGAAGCCCTCGAGAGCAAGGAAAAAGCCCCTTTCCGCAAGTCCAAGTCGAAACAATAAGAAGCTGCAAAATCATACTTTTCCTAGGCTGCGGACTTTGGTTGGCCACCAAGTTCCAACACCTGAAAGGATGAAGTCGTCCTGATAAAATTGAGGACGAAATGGGATACGAGTAGCTAGCTCGTCATTCCTCGGGAGTTCGACCAAGGACAATGTCGAAGTTTGCCGTGAGTTCACCTATCCTTGACCCCGGCAAAGGCCGAAACTGAACGTCCACGGACGCACGAGCTTTGGGATCCCGAATGCGTTTGTAGATAAAATCCTTCTGGTTCAGAGGATCTCCCTTGACGTAAAACTGGGTAGTGAACTTGGCTCCACCCTTTCGGCTGACGGCGACGTGAATGTGCGGGGCGGGACGTCCGGGATATGGTACGGGCTTGATCGTTCGGAAGTAATATTCACCCTTTGAGCCGGTGAGGAAACGACCATAACCTTGAAAATTCTTGTCCAGCTTGTCGCGGTCACCACCACGAGGATGGAGATAGACTCCATTCGCGTCCACCTGCCAAATCTCCACAAGCGTATGGCCTAAGGGACTCCCTGCTTGATCCAATACCCGACCCGTCAGATGGGTTACCTGGCCTATGGCCGGCGTCAAGGAATCGTTCAGGACCAGCAAGTCGTTGTCGGTATCGAGCGGAAATCGCGATGGGTAGAAGGGGCCCGGCGTTTGACTTGGTGTCTTGACAAGTTCTTCTGCAAAGACGCCCGGAACAAAACCACTTCCTCCGAGGAGAAAAGAGCCCTTGATGATATCACGCCGATTGGGAAAGGAAAGACTTCTGTTCATGAAGACAAAGAACCTTCCTTGAGAGTTCTCGGCAAGAAATTTTTTTTCAAAAAAATGAAACTTTTTTCAAAAAACTCACTTATTAACGTCATTCGCAAGGCTTACGCACCAATCGAACGAAAAAACAAAATCAAGCTGCTTTGCAGATGGTGAAAGATATTGCTTCCTCTCGAGAAAACGAACAAAGGGCAAGAAACCGAAGTTATTGACATGTTATTCACAAATTGCTCGGAATCAACGTTTTATGCGAAAAATATCTTGACATGGAAGTTAAGCTCATTCATATTGATGATTAGTTCTTTGAAAGAGATAAAAGTTTGATGAGGTTGCAAAGCTTCGTGCCGAGCAACAGCAAAAAGCTTTTTGGGATACTCCCGGGAAACCGGGGAAAGGTCGAATCCTTCCGGAGGATTTCACCCCTTTGAGATACGACTTCGGTTTTGTGTCAAAGGCAAAAGTTCACCCCGTTCGAGAAGGGAGTTCGTGCTCCCGGCTAATGCGAATGATCGAACGGTGGCCACGAGTCATACCAAGAGACCATGACGAGTGGAGTTAGCGGAAGTTCAGCCGGGTCTCGGTTGGCTTCAGCAGGTGGTCGTCGTAAAAGACGAGGTCATTACCGCAAGGTTCCGGATAGGTTCGGGAATAACTGGCGTGGGCAATGTGCGTCGCGCAGGCAGGTTCTTCGTAATATGCCTGAGAGTCATTCCCGAAACGAAGCCCAATTGTCGCAACCCGCGAGAAAGAGGGCAGCAATCGCAATTAGCGTCGAGAGATGCGAATAGCGAGTTGTCAAAACTAGACCTGAGAGTTAAGAGGCGAGACCCGTAGAACGAGGCAAACGACTTTGGCTTGCCGAAGTGCTGACCTCGTGAAACCTGACAATTTGCCCCCAGACAACAGCGAATTGTCCGAGTATGTAGAGTGTGCGTTGCAAGACGTACGCAAAGCTTGCCCAGAAGCCTCACTCGAATTTCGTTGAGTTTAAAAGCTCTTCGACGGTCCTGTCATGAGACCGCAACGAGGACATGCCTTCTCGAATGGCGTCGGGGAGCCGACAGCTTTCCCCCCAACGGACGAGCGCCAAATGTCGGTATCCGGGAACGAGCGTGTGGCGAACGCCGTCCCACCTTTTTAAAGGGCTCGGAGACTTGTTCTTCGAGCCCTTTTTAATGTCCGAGGGATGACATGTTCCAACTTCTAAAACAAGACTGACCAAAGCTCGGTGATCGAGAAAACAAAACCTAAGCGGTGATCGGTTTCACCTTTTCGGATCACGCCGAAGCAAGAGTCGAGAAATTTCGGGCAAGCGACCGGGGCAAGGGTCGCATCCTTCTTGCACTGTTCGCAAGAAGAACCTATTCACTCTTCCTACTTGGCTGGCGCTGCCCCCGCAACGTTAAGCGAAATCTCGATTTCGTTTGCTACTTTTTCAAGTTTTTCACCAGGTTTAATTCGGAAATCGTCTCTCTTCACGATGAACTTCGACCGAATGACCAGCAAGTCTCCCGGCACGCGATTCCTCTTGATGAGCAAATCCTTGAGGTAGGTAATCTTTATGGGGGCCACCAGATTACGAGTAACGTCGCGAATAGTCATTTTGCCGTGAGCTTCGGCCAAATGATGCAGCCCATCCTTGCGGACCTTTTGCAGCTTGGTGAGTACGAATCGTATTTCAGGAAACTTCTTAACGTCCAACCACTCGTTTCCATGTATGTGTTCCTTCAAGACGGGATTCCCGACGTGCAGGCTTGCCGCATCAAGAGTGATGGTTCCTGAAGTTGCCTCAGGCTTGGACGGATCGAAGACAACCTTGCCGGCAATACCTTGCCCCGAGCCGTTTATGGATTCCAAGGGCGCATCCAGCTGAAAAATGACGTTGTTTACGTTCTTGGGATCCTTGAAGTCGAAGGATATCGGCTTTGCCGCAATCGTTAGAGCCAAGACTGGCAAGCAGCAAAGGGAGGCTAGAGAGAAAGTTTTCATCATTGTTCGTTTGCGAGGGTGGATTGAGGTTTCTTGGAAGAAGAAAACCTCATTGAAAGACTCCACATGCAAAGGGCAAGAACCAAGGAGACCAAAGGCGTTTCAATTCCGGAGACGAAACGCTCCTCCCACTCGATTTTTTCCTGCACGCCCAGCTCGGGCATTCCCGGGACAACGGGGACTTCGACTCTCGTTTCAACGCTGGTTTTCCAGAAACCCGTATTGGCCCCATGAAAAAGCCAAATGCAAAGCCCCGCCAAAAGGATCGAGAAGGATGCAAGACGCAAGGAAAGTCGAAATCTTGAGAAATCCCTTTGCTTTCCACAACTCATGCCCGAGGATGGGCTTGACCATGCACTTGCTTGAGCCGAGCCACGGTCACGTGCGTGTAGACTTGCGTGGTGGACAAGCTGGCGTGTCCGAGCAACTCCTGCACGGAGCGCAAGTCCGCCCCATTGTCCAGCATGTGGGTGGCAAAGGAGTGACGGAGCTTGTGAGGCGTAAGATCCTCGGGAAGACCGGCCATCCGCAGATACCTCTTGAGCAATGACTGCACGGAACGAGCAGTGAGTCGATCACCCGCGCGATTCACTACCAAGGGAGAGTCAATCGATGCATCCCTTGCAAACTCGTCGCGAAAACTCACCACGCAATGTACGGCTCTCGGTCCGACTGGGCAAATCCTCTGCTTGTTTCCCTTGCCCAGCACCCTGGCTGTTCCGCGCCGCAGGTCTAGGTCTCCGTAATTAAGGCCGACAAGCTCGCTAACCCGCATGCCTCCTCCATAGAGCAACTCCAATACAAGTTGGTCCCTCCGGGCAATGAAAGGCTCCGTACCATCGGATTCGACCATTTTCATGGGTTGGGCCAAAAGCTGATCGGCTTGAGACTCGGTGAGAAACTTCGGAAGAGTCTTGGGCAACTTGGGCAAAGTCACGCCCTGAAAAGGATTCACCTCCACCAACCCGCGAGAGAGACAATAATTGAAGAAGGAACGGATTCCCGAGGCATGGTTTCGCAAGGTGCGGCGGGAAAGGGACCTCTGCTGCTCCACGAGAAAGGAACGAACCAATGACTTGGAAATATCCTTCAAGTCTCCCTTCCAGCCAACCGAGGCGCGCATCCAAGAGAAAAAACGATTCACCGCATGCCCATAATTACGGGAAGTGTGGGAGGAAAGCCTCCTCTCAAGCTCGAGATTCTCCAAGAAAACCTTCAGGAGACGAAGTTCGGGAAAGGCATTCCCGTCACCTGATCCAACAACTTCGTCTATTTGAGTCGCTCCCACGTTTCCACCACGGATTCAAAAACAAACCAAAAGAAGATTACCAAGAATACAATTACGGCCAGACTCAAGTAAACCCCGAAGCCCGTCTCGGGTTTGCGTGGTTGCTCGGGACGATATGCGTTCGAGGTATTGTCGTAAGGGACGTAGGGAACCACATTGTGTGTATTCTCTCCACGATTTCGAATGGGAGACCTGCGAGCCATAATTAGAAAGAATAATTGAGCAAGTTCGCCAACGCAAGAGGAACCTAACTGCCTTGCCGAAGAAAAGAGACGATTGAGGGAACAATTTGATCGCCTGCATCCTCAAGAAGGTAATGACCCGCTTCGGCAAGCCGCAAAACTTCCATGCCCGGAAAACGAACAAGCCATTCCTCGAGAAAGCGTTCGTTGAAACAGAAATCGCGCAATCCCCAGCAAGCCAGCATAGGCTTGTCCCTAAAACGAGGCAGCTTGTCCTCGATTTCGGCAACTAGGGGCCGAGTGGGATGATTGATTTCATGAGGTATGTCGCGAACAAAACGCCAAACGGCTATGCGGTTTGCCCAACTATCGTAAGGAAACAGGAAACCCTTCCGGACATTCGTCGAAAGCGGACGAACCACTGCCATGCGGGCAGCTAGCCCCGCAAAGGCATTGAGACCTCTCACGAGCAAGGAGCCAACCAACGGCAGCCGACAAAGCAGGATTCGCTTGGGAACCATCGAAGAAAGGAAAGCGGCGGTATTTAGAAGCACCACTCGCTCCACTCGCTCGGATCGGTTGCGAAACGCGCCTAGCCCGATGGCTCCGCCCCAGTCGTGAACAACGAGACGCACTTTATCGATGCCTAGTAAATCCAGCAACTCCTCCAAGTTTGCTATGTGCGAGGAGAGATCGTAAGGGAATTCTTGAAGAGATGGCTTGTCGGACAATCCGCACCCGAGGTGGTCGGGCACGATACATCGATCTTCTGACCGCAAAGCCAGCGTCAGCTTCCGATAGAAAAAGGACCAAGTGGGATTGCCATGCAGCATAAGGATGGGAGCGCCCTGCCCTTCACCCTCGTCAAGATAGTGCAGTCTGTTGCCGTGGGAAAGCTCTGCAAACTTACCTTGAAAGGGATATTCCTTTCGGATTTCCTCGGGAAGCTTCAATTCGTAATGGAATGAATGATGCAGGAAAGACCGCTGCCGATACCGAACAAGAGGGCGGGCTTGCCGTGTTCGGCTCTACCCGACTCATGAGCCATGGCATAGGTGATCGGCAAGGATACGGAACCGCAATTGCCCAGAGTCTCGAAGGTGGAGAAGTTTTTTTCGGGATTCAACCCGATCGCTTCGAATACCGACTTGGTATGGGCGCGACCGACTTGGTGAGTGGCAATCAAGTGGGGCGTATCGGGAGTCCAACCGGTTATTTTCGAGAATTGCTCCCACGCCCTACTCGAAACCGATATCCCCGCATGAAGAAGTTCTTCAGAGTCGGTCTGCATCTCAAGGGAATCACCCGCAGTATCTCCTTCGCAAAGATGATTGTGAGAGGTGTCGGTCTCGACCACACCTTGGCCTAAACAGGGAACCTTTCGATCCCCAACCGCATCTCGATGGACTAGAGACCAAGCCACCGCGGCGGCGCCAATAGTCAGGTTGGCGAAAAAGGGTTTGATTGCTTGGCGGTCAAGTTCCCTTTCGTTCAAGATCTCGATGGTGCGCTCCACGAGAGGCCTACCATTTTCGCCTGCCACAATTACCGCCCGCTTGATTTGCCCGCTTTCAATCAAGCCCCCGGCAAGAAGCAAGCCATTAAGAAAACCCAAGCATGCGTTGGAGACGTCCAGAATCTGCGTTCTCGGACCAAGGCCCATAAGCTTATGAACGTAGGAGGCGGTTGCGGGTTCCAAACGATCCCTGCAGACTGCGGCATGGACGAGCAGGTCGATTTCGTCCGGCGGCGCAAAACCTTGAGCCAACAACGAGTTGCCCGCCTCGGCGGACGCCCGGGAAGGAAGAAAGTCGACGGGCCAGAACCTTCGCTCGCGAATGCCGGTCATGAGCTCAAGCCTGCCTTTCGGCAGATTAAGCCTCTCGTACAGCGGCAACAGTCTATCCTCGAGTTCTTCGGAAGAGACAATCTCGGAAGGCAAGGCATAGGCCATGGCCTCCACCGCGACGTTGGGAAACTCCATGCCCGCTAGGAGGTCGGCCTCATGACTGCATCGACCACTTCCTTGTCAAAGTAATTGAAACCCATGCCTGCGTCGACGACGATGCCTTGGCCATTGATCCCGGAGGAACGCGGGCTAAGGAGAAATGCTGCGAGGTTTGCGACTTCCGTGGTATCCAAAGCTCGCTTTCGAAAGGTAAGTTTCTCCGCATAAAGATAATTCTCCAGATAACCCGGGATGCCAGCCGAGGCACTGGTCTTGAGCGGTCCCGCGTTCACGGAATTGAACCGAACCTCTGAATCAGCGGAGAAAGACTTCGCAAGGTAACGAACCGAGGCTTCGAGCGATGCCTTTACGGGAGCCATGTAACCATAGTTTTCGGCAGTCACGTGGATCGAGGATATACCGATGGTCACCACCGAGGCATTGTTGTCCAGAAGGGGTTTGCAGGCATTTGAAACTTCTAGCAGCGAGAGGGTGGAAACCTGCGTGGCCCGAAGAAAGTCCTTCCGCTTGGTTTGGTGAAACGGCTTAAGTCCCTCGGAATAGTCGGCAAATGCAACCGAGTGCAGGATGCCGGAAATCGGGCAGTCCTCGTCCTTCCGAATCGCTTCCGACAAAGCCGTAACCTGAGAGTGATCCTCGACGTCACAGACGTAAACCTTCCTTCCTTCCAAGAGACCGGAAGTTTCTTCAAGTCGCTTCTCGTTCCTCACGGAGTAAATGACCTCGGCTCCCTCTTCCTCAAGCAATTGACCAACGGCCCAGGCAACGCTCTTCCGATTGGCCACCCCAAGAACCAGAAACTTCTTCCCCTCTATGCCTAGAAAACCCAAACCTCTTCCTCAATCTTCTTCTTTGGGCACCATTGCCAAGGCAAAGTATGTAGTCATTGCGACCTTTCCATCCTTTCTAATTTCTCCCCGGAGGTTGTGAACCTTCCCCACGGAATCCTCCGCCGTTACACTTACTTCAATCACGTCTCCAGGCAAAACCATACGCTTGAAGCGAGCATCACGAATGCGAGTCAAAACAGGGTTGACCTTTGATGCGTCCAGCGCGTCTGCACCAAGGCTCTTGGAAAGATACAGCGCGCCGGTTTGAAAAACCGATTCGCAAAGCAAGACCCCCGGCATGATCGGGTTACCGGGATAATGTCCCTCGAAAAAAGAGGACTCTGGCGAAACCTTTAGGCGAGCAATCGCTCCCGAATCGGTGATTTCAACGATTTCATCGACGAAGAGAAAAGGCTTCCTATGCGGAATCAAGCTATGGATTTCATCCATGGGAAACCTCCGGAATCAAGGAACCAAAGCCAATCAGGAATCGACAACCTCGGAAACGGACGGTGCCGCGCAACCCAGCTTTTCGCGCAAAAAGCGATCGACCTTGTCGGCAATGATGACCCCGTAATTTATGGTACCCAACCATCCGGACATGATAATTCCAACGGAACCCGCATGGAAAAGACCCGGTGCATGCTCTGGAAGCTTCTCGGAAACCTCGAGACCTTCGAACTTGGTACCAAAGGTGGCTCCCGCAGAATGCCTAGTGTAGTGTCGGATAGTTCTCGGGGTGGCCGCCTCGATGTGGTCGACCTTTTCGCGGATGCCGGGAACAATTTTCTCCAGAGCGGAAAGAGACTCCTCGCAAAGGCGGGCTTTCTCACCTTCATACTCATCTTCGGAGAGGGAATCCCAGTCCCTCCATTTCGCATTAATCGATGCGACGATCGAATAACGCGAGTCCTTCCGATGCGGCCTTGAGTCCGGCGTGTACACGGAGAAAGTCCTGCTGGAGGTATTGAGGTCGGTCAATTCCTCCACGGAAAACCTTTCGGAATCAGACGTGAATATGAGTTCGCCGACTTCCTCGGGAATTGTCTCTCCCTTCTTCAAGCCCATGTAGACCTGACAAGAAGACGAGTTGAGTCGCACCTTGCCCGCCAAGCTTCTGAACATTGAAGGAAGCTTGGTACTTCCAAGCAGTCGGTCGATCGTATCCTTGAGATTTGCGTTGGACACCACCGACCGACAGGCTATTTCCCTGCCGTTCACGCGGACTCCACGCACACAGTGCTTCCCGTCCCTCTCATCGGTAAGCACTTTCTCCACCAAGCATTGGCGCCGCATTTCCACACCATTCCCCCGAAGTTCCTTGACCATTTTCTTGATCAGCAAGTCGGTCCCCCCCCTGAAGGTATAGATTCCCTTTCGCATGAAGTTGGAAAACACGATCCCATAAGCTACGGCAGGATCCTTGAAGGAGGATCCGTTTGCATAAGTGATCGGTTCCAGCAGCAAACGCTTCACATCGTCGCGTCCTGGGAAATGCTGCTCGAGCAAGTCCCCGATCGTACGACCGTCGGCGGAAAAGAAATCCATGTCGCGAACGTGCTCGAAAAAATCCTCCACCCGATCCTTGGCGATCTGGAACTTGTCTTGCAGCAGCCTAGTAAAGTCCCATCGATCGAAAGTTGTCCGCAAGTCGAACTGTGGATTCACAAAACGAATGTTCTTTAGCTGCACGATCGAGTCCGCTATCTCCTTGGTCCAGTACTTGCGGCAGGATTTAATCATGCCTACCGGAAAACCGTGGAGGGAAATGTCGAAGATATGACCACCCGCTCGCTTGAACCAAGTCGCCAGTCCGCCGAATTGGTAGTGATGCTCGAGCAACAAGACCGAATGGCCATGCTTTGCCAAGCAATTGGCTCCCGTCAAGCCCCCCAGACCACTCCCGATGACAACAACGTCATAGAAATCATCAACTCCAGTTAGGGCATCCCTTGCCATACCTTTGGAGGAAAGCGCGTTATGGCTTTTTCCGCAAACCCGAATTTAGAAGAGAAAGCCCAAGCCGA
>CAZNWO010000080.1:0-14001 GCA_964576585.1 uncultured Puniceicoccaceae bacterium
TGCATCATCGAAGCGATGAAGGTAATGAACGAGATTCAATCCGACATGGTCGGCACGATTACCGAAATCTTTGCAGAGGATGGAAAAAGTGTCGAATACGGTCAACCGCTGTTCTGCATAACTTAATCGGGAGCAATTCCTGATGATCAGTAAGATCCTCATCGCCAATCGTGGAGAAATCGCTTTGCGCATCGCAAGGGCTTGCCGAGAGTTAGGCATTGGCACCATGGCCGTTTATTCGGAGGCAGACGAGCAGTCCCTTCACGTACAATTAGCAGATGAGGCGATTTGCATTGGACCTGCGCCAAGCGCGGACAGCTATCTCCGAGCGGACAGGATAATCAGCGCTGCGGAAATTGCTGACGTCGATGCCATTCACCCAGGATATGGCTTTCTCTCGGAAAACCCTGACTTCGCCGAGCAGTGCGAGGCATGCAACATCATTTTCATTGGCCCTAAGGCAGATACCATTGCAAAGATGGGAGATAAGGCCATTGGCCGGGAAACCGTAGCCAAAGCCGGTGTTCCTATAATTCCCGGAAGCGATGGTCCTTTGGAAAATGAAAAGGAAGCGCTTAAGGTTGCAAAGAAGGTTGGTTTTCCCGTCATCATCAAAGCAGTTAGCGGAGGAGGGGGACGAGGCATGCGCGTAGCGCACAATGCAGTCTCCTTTTCAAAAGAGTTCCAGACTGCGGGAATGGAAGCGGAGAAAGCCTTTGGCGATGGCTCGCTCTATGTTGAAAAATATCTGGAAAGTCCCCGGCATATTGAATTTCAGATTCTGGCTGACAAGCATGGGAAAATACTGCATCTCGGAGAAAGAGACTGTTCCGTTCAACGTCGACATCAAAAAATCATTGAAGAAGCTCCTTCACCATTCTTAGACAAGGCATTGCGCAACAGGATGGGCAAGGCTGCCGTGAAGGCCGCTGAGTCCGCTGAATATGAAAACGCCGGCACGATCGAATTTCTTGTGGATGCAAAGGGCAACTACTACTTTATCGAAATGAACACCCGTATTCAAGTCGAGCACGGTGTCACCGAAGAAGCCACGGACATAGATTTGATCAAAGAACAAATCAAAATCGCCAGTGGTCAACGACTAGCCTTCGATCAAAAGCAAATCTCCTTGTCGAAGCACGCAATCGAATGTCGAATCTGTGCAGAGAATCCCGCCAACAACTTCGCGCCTTCACCTGGTGAGATAGAACTCTATTACCCGCCGGGAGGACATGGTGTTAGGGTTGATTCCCATGTCTACGGCGGATATCAAGTTTCGCCCCATTACGACAGCATGATTGGGAAACTGATGACTTACGGACGTACCCGCAAGATTGCCTTGGACAGAATGTATCGAGCCCTTGGAGAATATTTGATTCGAGGCATCCACACCAATGTAAACTTGTGCAAGGCGATTGTGGACGATGCCACTTTCCGTCAAGGCAAAGCAACCACTGCGTACATGGAAGATTTCATGAACCGCGCGCCAAAAGAATTATTCAACTAAGGTTTATCGATACAATGGCTACGAAAAAGAAAGAAGAACCCTCGGAAGACTTCTCCATCCCTACTCTCTCGGAGGAATCGAATGACTTGGGCGACATCAGAATCAATCACAGTGTGATCGCAGGAATAGTTCGCCTCGCCACTCAGTCCGTAACTGGAGTCGTAAACGTAGGTGGCGGAGGAATGGTTGAAGGCATAACCGAGTTTTTCTCAAAGAAAGAATCAGAGAGAGGAGTAAAAGTCTCCGAGAGCAAAGGTGGAGGATACGAAATCGAGGTAAGGGTCGTGCTGGAATTCGGTGTCGACCTCGCCAAAACAGGCTTGTCGATTCAGGAATCCATTAGAGAACAAATTCTCGCCATGACCGGGAACCATGCCTCCCGAATCAACGTCATCATCGATGACATCAAGATGGATTCCTCCGAAAAGGACGATCTTCTAGACGAAATCGAGGAACAGTCGGTAGGCTGATGAGCATCATGCCTATGTTGGCGCAGACGCCTCCGGAAAACGAACACTCATTTCGTTGGCGAATCTGGGAAATGACTTTCGAGGAGGCCATTGGCGAACCGATTTATCTCGGATGCTTGGCTCTGCTAATCTTTCTTTTGTTGCTGGTCTTCCTCAAAAGAAAACTTCGACGCGAACTGATACCTGCCTTTTCCGACGCGGAAGGCGATGTTCAAATTACACCCAACGCCCTCCACGAACTGGTACGCAAGAGCTGCGAAAACCTTGAACAGATTCACAATCCCACGACAAAGATCGTCCGCAATCAGGGCAAGATTCGCTTGACTGTTCGCCTGCAGGTCGAAGCGGACTGCAAAATCAAGGAGGTTCGCTCCTCCTTGCGACAACGAGTTGAACAAGTTCTCGTAGCCAATCTAGGACTGAAGAACTTCGGGGGCGTAGACGTAATCGTAAAGGGGTTTAAAGTAAGTAAATAACTCGAGATTGTCTCCATACCAATCAGGAGTCGGATCTCCATCTACGCAAGGCAGGTTTTCCGAAACTAACCCCGATCGATTTGCCTCGAACTTCAGCCGTCCAGCCTTCTTCATGTCTCAATGACCAAAATTCTCCACTGATCCAAGCAGTACCTATGGGTCGCTCCAAGCATGGAGAATAACCGCCCGACAAAACCTTGCCTGCAGCTTTGCCTCGAAAACCAATTGAGGCTCCATCTCTAGGGATACGACGATCCTCCGCGATGTAATGACCTACGCGTCCGGAAGTACCTTCGTGCTTTTCCTGCAACAATGCATCAAGTCCAACAAAACCATTGGGCTTGTCCCAATCAATGGACCAACCCAAACCAGCCTGAAGAGGTGTGACTTTCGACGAAAGCTCATGTCCATGCAGAGGAAAACCGGCTTCCAACCTCAAGCTATCTCGAGCTGCAAGACCACCCCATTTCATCCCATGCTCCTTTCCGAATTCATCAATAGCCTTCGCCCAAGAAAGAAGAGCTTCAGGTCGACAGTAGACTTCGAAACCATCTCCCCCTGTATATCCACTGCGCGAGAGCAAAGCCATGCTCTCAAAGTTCTCCGTCTGAAGGAAGCGCATTTTGCCAAGAGAAGAAAGGTCCTCGTCGACAATGCTCTTCAAGATGTCCGATGCCTTGGGTCCCTGAATCGCCAAAAGCCCAAAATCGGATGAAACGTTTGAAACCTTGCAATCAAAGGCATTCGAATAGTCCGCAAGGTGAAAGAGGTCTCGCTCGATGTTGGCGGCATTCACGCAAAGCATGAAGCTGTTCTCGCCCTTTCTGTAGGCAATCAAGTCGTCGACGGTTCCACCATCAGGAGAGCAAAGAGGAGAGTAGACTGCTTGCCCGACAATGGCACTCGAAAGATTGTTGGTTAGGAGAAAGTCAAGAAATTTGGCGGCATCCGAACCATCCACCTCTATTTCTCCCATGTGCGAGACATCGAAAACAGCCGCTTTGTGCCTGCAGGCAAGATGCTCCTCGACGGAACTGCCGTACGAGACAGGCATCGACCAACCGGCAAAGGTGGTGAACCTTGCGTCCATTGATTCGTGAAAGGCGTGCAGCGGAAGCTTGTGAACTTGGCTTGCCCCATGATCTTCTCCAACTATTCCTTGCATTAGGCTTTAAAAGATGGTTTTTTTATTCAAGAGATTTCATGAAAAGCTTGGCTGAAAAATGCAACCATAACTCGTTGCAGATCGAAGAGAACCTTTCGCATTCTCCATCGGATTTGCTCACTTGATGCATTTTTTCGAGGAAGAACTAATTTCCGCCGATCCGGAAGAACCTCCAAGTAGTAGGAAAAAGACTTCAGGATGAATCTAAACGTTCCTCCTGAACTGATTATCTCGGTTTCACTCACAATCGGTATTTCGGCTCTATGCTCTATGCTGGAGGCAATGATCCTTAGCGTGACTCCTGCGGAAATCGAGGCACTCAAAAAGAAGGCACATAAAAAGGGTCAGCTTCTTGAAAAGTTTCGCTCCGAGATTGAAGAAACTTCATCATCGATTCTAAGCTTAAATACCATAGCCAACACCTTGGGGGCGACCTTGGTGGGAGGACTTGCGACAAAGGCATACCCGGACACAGAGAACATACTTCTTGTTTTTTCCTTAGGCATGACCTTGGGTATTTTGCTTTTTGCCGAAATCATCCCGAAGAACGCAGCTGTCTTCTATAGATCAGGGATCCAGTCGAGCTTGGTATATCCTCTAGCGGTGGTTCGTTTCCTGATGACCCCAATCTCCAAAATATGCAAGCTAGCTGTATTACTGTTTGTACCGAAAAAAACGAACGACGAAATCGACAAGGAAGAGGAAATCATCCTGCTGGCGCAGAAAGGGGAAAAAGATGGAAGCCTTTCTATCAATGAAAGCCAATTGGTCGCAAATGCACTTCGCCTCGACGAGGTTCGGGTCAAGGAAATCATGACACCACGAACGGTGGTCACTGCCTTGGAAGAAAAGCTCAAGGTTTCTGAAGTCTTTAAAAAGTACCCCAACGTTCCCTTCGCCAGAATACCGATTTACACGGAAACCATCGACTCCGTGGTCGGTATCGTGAGGCGACGCGACCTGCTTCGGGCAATTGCCGAGGAAAAAGGCGACACCAAAATAAAGGACCTCGCAAAAGAAACTGTTTTCGTTCCCGAAAACGCCACTGCCGACAAAGCTCTGCGACTCCTGCTGGCAGAACACAGTCAGATCGCATTGGTGGCGGATGAATTTGGTTCCACCGTTGGAGTTCTAGCCATGGAAGACATAATGGAAAGCATCATAGGACAGGAAATCTTCGAGGACGACGATGTTGCCGTCGACATGAGGGAACTCGCAAGACGGAAACACCAAGCCAAGGATAATCCAGAGGCAGAGGAAACCCTCTTGTCCAAACCTCGCGCAAGCCAAACATAACTTATGGTTGGAGAAACGAATCATTGGGTTCACAACCTGAGCCCATTCCTCCTTGAATTTCCGGAAAGATTTCGGGATTGGGGTCCGGGGGGAATCCGATGGTACGGAGTTTCCTATTTATGCGGATTTCTGGCAGCAGGTCTCCTGCTTAGACTTTACTGGAAAAAAAATCGTAGCCCATACGATTCTGAGCAAATCCTCAACCTACTTACCTTTCAGGTTCTGGGAGTGCTTCTTGGCGGTCGAATCGGACATGCCTTGCTGTACAACTGGGAAAAATTCACCTCGAACCCATGGATGCTCTTCAAGGTCTGGGAGGGCGGGATGGCAAGTCACGGGGGTTTCATCGGAGTCTGCATCGCAACGCTTTGGTATGCCAGAACCTCGCGGCAATCCCCCTTCCCCATCGGCGATATCATCGTAAGCATTGTGCCACCCGGACTCTTTTTCGGCAGGATAGCCAACTTCATAAACGGAGAACTTTGGGGTCGAACCACCGAGGTGTCGTGGGGAGTGCTCTTCCCCAATGCACCCGGCTTCGCGGAAGGAATTGCTCGACACCCATCTCAATTATACGCAGCCGCACTCGAGGGTCTGCTGACCTTTGCATTTGTCCAATGGCGATTCTGGAAAACGGACGTGACCACCCGAGTCCCCGGAAGGATGTCGGGGGAATTCCTGATACTCTACTCAGTCATGAGAATCGTCGACGAGTTTTTTAGAGAGCCGGATGCCTCGTTGATAATGGGTATGTCGAGGGGACAATACTACTCCCTCTTCCTAGCTGCCGCGGGAATCGCGCTCTGCATGTTGGCGGAACGCTCTTCCCGCGCCAAAAGCAAAGCAAGTACAGCCTAGGACCGAAAGGAATCTCTGCCTGATGAAGATGTCTCATCAGGCAATTTGTATTGAGGGCGCCGAAGCCTAAGTCCTAAGGAAGAAAACACCAAAATCTTCCACCAGAATACCTTTATCTTTGACAGATGGAGGGAAACCGGAGCAAAACCTTGCAGACAAAATAAACAAACTTTCAAATGGTAGGGAATCTGTTCGGCTTTCTGTCAAACGACATCGGAATAGACCTTGGAACGGCAAACACCCTCGTCTTCGTCAAGGACAGGGGAATCGTTCTAAGGGAGCCGAGCGTGGTTGCTAGATACAAGACTAGCAAGAAGGTTTGTGCAGTGGGTGCCGACGCCAAGAGAATGCTTGGCAGAACACCAGGTACAATCGAAGCCCTCCGCCCGATGAAAGACGGTGTGATCGCCGATTTTGAGATTTCCGAGGCAATGCTCCGCTATTTCATCGAGAAGGTGGACAAAAGAAAGCTTGTTCCCCCTCGGGTGGTGGTAGCCGTACCATCCGGTATCACGGCCGTAGAAAAGAGAGCGGTCAAGGATTCTGCAATTCGTGCTGGGGCAAGGGAGGTGTTGTTGCTGGGAGAACCCATGGCGGCGGCCATAGGCGCAGGCCTTCCCATTGATGAGGAATACGCCAACATGATCGTCGACATTGGTGGTGGCACTACCGAGGTCGCCATCATCTCAATCTCGGGCATCTCCTACCAACGTAGTATACGCGTGGGTGGAGACGAAATGGACGAAGCCATCATCGCCTACATGAAGCGCGCATATGGATTGCTCATAGGCGAAAGAACCGCAGAAGAAATCAAAGTCACCATCGGTTCGGCATCGCCAATTGAAAGTGGTGAACTCAGCATGGATGTCCGAGGTCGCGACTCCACCGCCGGCTTGCCCAAGACCATTCACATTACATCCCAAGAAATCCGGGAAGAAGCACTGAAGGACGTGGTGGTGCAGATCCAGGAACTGGTTAAGAACGCCTTGGATCGCTGCCAACCCGAGCATTCCGCAGACCTTATCGACCGAGGAATCGTGATGGCGGGCGGAGGTGCCCTGATCCGAGGGCTCGACCAAGTTATTAGCGACGCAACCGGATTGACCGTCCTCCAAGCCGATGATCCGCTTTGCAGTGTAGCCAACGGCACTGGAAAGTTCCTGAACCTCTTGGGTTCGTTGAGTCGGGAGCAAGTCGACAGGCTGGTGACCCAATAAAATAAGCTGGCCTTGGCCAAGGACAAGACCACCGAGCGGGCCAAGCCGTTCCTCATCCTAGCCGCATTTATCATCGTCTGGTGGGTAATTCCCGCAGGCTTGAAGACAGTCACGAAGTCAGGATTCAGGGAATTTCAAGCCCCCGCGTGGGAACTCGCTTCTCGTGCCCAAGACCTAACGGAATACTGGGGCAAAGTCTCGGACTCAAAGCGAACGTTGATCGAGAAAGGGCGCGAAGCGGCCAGAACTGCAGCGGCACTGGAAGCAAAGCCGCATCAGGCAGAAGTAAAACGGCTGCAAGCCGAAATCCGGAGATTAGAAGAGGTCATCTCCCTGCAATCGGCAGTGAAGTACCGGTCGTTCACCGCGAGGGTAAGCCGTCGTGAACTGTCGGGTTGGTGGCAAACCATCAACCTACGAGAAGGAAGCTCCAGAGGCTTGAAGGAAGGAATGGGTGTAATATTTACTGGAGGAGTTGCGGGGAAGACGGTGGAGGTCGGCGCCAGATGGACCACAGTGAGCTTGGCGAGCAGTCCAAGGTTTCGCATCGCCGCACACTTCGAAGGTGACGATCGTCCCGTCACCTACCAAGGCGGAGGAATCCCCATGGGAGGGAAGCCTTTCGGAATCGTCCGAAACGTCCCGCACGATCTTTCTCCAACTCCTGAAGCTCCTCTAAGGCTTCTTACTTCTTCCCTAGGCGAAACTTTCCCAGATGGGATCATCATTGGCAAGGTCATGCAACTAGAAGGAGGAGAAGACGGTCTCTTCAAGAGTGGCAAAGTGTGGCTGGATGAACGACTAGGGCGAATCCGAGAGGTAACCGCACTTATGCCTGAAAAAAATCACGCATCAAGATGAAGCAAGCGAACCTCCAGTTGCTTGCAGCATTGGGATGCAATCTACTCATGCTATTCCTACTCTTTTCTTGGAACGAATACTGGACTAGGCATGGAGTCTACTTTCACTTGCCGGGCCTTTTCTTTCTCTTCGGAGCAATCAGGCTGGATGATCGTCGAGCGATCGGTTTAGCCACCCTCACTGGTTTACTAATAGATTCAGCAACCCCGGCACCCCTAGGTCTTCATGCCTTCGGCCTCGTCCTTTGTCACTTGGTTTCAAAGGAAACGGGAAAAGGCATGCTTTCATTGCGCGGAGTTCGACCAATCATCAATCAACAGGCTGGAAATCTCTTTCTCCTCACACTCCTTACAGCTTGGAGCATTGGAACAGCTTTTGCCGAAAAGATAACCCCGGACTACGCTAGAATTGCAGGCGACGTCCTGCTTTCACACCTGCTGTTAATTCCCATTGGGATCTGGTTTCTTGCCTTTCAGGAAAAAATCATGCTTTTTTTGTCGCCCGAGACAATGGAGCAAGCTTTGGGTGATGAATAAAGGTAACGACGAATCCGGCACGCGACGATTGCTGATACCCTACGCAATCTGCAGCAGTCTGATGTTCGTGCTGGTCACAACCTTGGGATACCGTCAACTACTTCAAAAGGAAGAATTCACCGAAAGGGAAAGGAAGCAGGCCACTCGCCGCATCCTGCGACCCGGACCTCGCGGCGACGTGCTAGACCGCCAAGGAAAACTCCTCATCGGCAACATGGCACACTTTTCCGCAGTCATACGGCTGGAAAACCTCAGGGATGAAATAAGCCGCAAGAAGATCGATCTCATACGAAGCTCCAGAAGACTGAAAACCAAGCTTGCGGACGAGCTGCCCCAAGAGGCCGGGCAAGCCTTGTCGATCGCGTTCAGGAGCGGTTTGCCCCCCGAAAGAGCCGTCATCCTTTCCGGGAAACCTGCAAGTGCTACAAGAGTTAAGCTCTTTGTTCAGGGGAAACGCATACATGTCGAACAAACCAAAAGCTCATGGAGAGCGGAAGTCCTAACAACAAACCCCAATAAACCCATCGGCTTCAATTTGGAAAACAACTTAGGACCAGTAAAGGTAGCCTTTGCTGGCATTTGTGAAATTTCACTTCCCATAGCCGACCGGAGCTCTCCTTTGGATTCCATTCGCATAGACGGAATCAAGCTGGATTGGGAAGCCCGTTTTTCAGTCGTCAGCAAATACTTGAATGAAATCAACCAAATCTGCGGCCGTCGGGAAAGACTCTCAATGGGAACCCTTAAGAGGCATTACCAAAGACGCCTAATCCTGCCCATGAGGCTTGCAGGCAGTTTGGAACCCGAGGAATACGCCGCCCTCATCGAGAAACTACCCGTCGATTCGCCCATCAAGATTCTGTCCGAGGCTGTGCGCCATTATCCGGCAGGCTCAACCGCATCACACGTCTTGGGCTACGTAGGAAGTGGGTACGAGGCTGACTCAAACGCCATTCCCGGAATTGATCTCGCTACCTTCGCTCTCGAGGGAAGGACGGGAAAATCAGGAATAGAGAAACAATTTGATTCAATACTTCGAGGCAAGGATGGCGGCGACATCTGGAGAGTGGATCCAATCGGATATCGATTTCAGCGAAGTCAGGCCAAGCCTCCCCGAAAAGGACAATCCCTTCGTCTAAGCCTCGACGTAGAATTGCAGCAAGCTGCGGAAAAGGCCTTATCGGACATGACGGACCGAGTTGCCCAACATCGCTCCCGTCCCGATCTCGATTGGCAAAAGGCGATCTTGTCCAAGACTCGTTCCGCCATGAGGAAAGCCGGAGAAAAGGAAGAAGGAGCCGAGCTGCTGCTGCAAGCTTTTCGCGAAGCCTCTCCCTACCCACTCGGGTCTGCGGAAGCCGCAACGGTTGCTGGTTTCGACGGCACGCGAAAAGATGCCGAGCGCCTACTCAAGACCCTCTACTCGAGAGGGGTACTGGAGAAGAGCGTAGACTCCGACCAAAAGTATGCAATTGCCCCCACTCCCAAGCCTCCTGGAGCCGCAGTCCTGATGAAGGTGGACACGGGAGAAATTCTGGCCCTTGCAAGCAAACCCGACTACGACCTGAATGACTTTTCCCCGAAAATTACCACTGACGCATGGCAGAGCGCCACGCGGAGAGGAGCCTTGCTGCCTAGGGCTCTGAACCCTGGTTATCCACCAGCATCGACCTACAAGCTCGTGACTGCGATCGCGGCCCTGCGCCACGAAAGAATCATACCTGACGAGAAGGCGACTTGCGAGGGTATCTACAAGCAAATGGAATGCCACGTCTACCCTGGCGTTCACGGTGAAATGAACCTCGTGGACGCCATAGCTCAAAGCTGCAACATATACTTTTTCAAGGCAGCAGAGAAAATAGAAACGGAAAAGTTGATCGAGGAGTCTAAGTTTTTCGGCATGCACGAAAAGGTTCGCGTAGAGATGCCGAGCCTTCCCGATCGCCCAATTGTTCCGGACCCCGACTGGAAAAAGAGGCGAATTGGGGAAGACTGGAAACTGGAGGATACTTTCAACATGTCCATCGGCCAGGGAGGCTTGGTGCAAAGTCCTCTGAGGATGGCAACCTTCGCTGCCTCTCTGGCCAGAAACCAATCCCGCACCACTCCCACCCTTCTATATCGTTCTCCGGAAGATTCTGCCGCAAAACATGACAGCAAGCCAATTGGCTTGGATTCTTCCCAATTCGAGGCCGTGATCAAAGGAATGGCAAAATCCGCTTCGGTAGGAACTGCGAGAAGATGTAAGGTGAACGGCGTAAAGGTCGCGGGCAAGACCGGTACAGGTCAGTGGCGAAACAACAACATGCAGCTGTCGCTTGCCTGGTTCATAGGTTTCGCGCCTTTGGAAAAACCAGAAGTCGCCATCGCAATCCTGATCGAAGGAGTGGTTCCTCAGGACAACATCCAGGGAGGAATCACTGCGACGCCCGTTGCTCAGAAAATCCTCCAAGCTTACTTTGACAAGAAGAAGGCAGGCCTTGCTTCGCTTCCATAGAACACAGTCCCGTTTACTTGATTGGAAGGACTGCCTAATAACCTAAACCATACAGGAAACTCAAATCATGGTAGCAACATCTTCAACTATGACTTCATTGGGTTCGGAAGCCCCGAGCTTTGCATTACCAAATACATCCGATGGGAAAATCACCTCACTTGATTCGTTTCCGGATGCAAAGGCATATCTGGTAGCCTTCCTCTGCAACCACTGCCCTTTCGTAAAATTGATTCGGAACCACTTTGCAGCTTTCGGTAATGCGGCGATGGAAGAGGGTGCCGCAGTTTTTGCAATCTCGAGCAACGATGTTGAGAACTACCCAGACGACAGCGTTCCCAAAATGGCAATTGAGGCAAGAGATGCCGGCTATCGTTTCCCCTACCTCTTCGACGAGTCGCAAGAAGTGGCAAAAGCCTACAAGGCGGCGTGCACACCCGATTTCTTCCTATACGACAGCAATAGGAGGCTCGCCTATCGCGGGCAATACGACGACGCTCGCCCTGGAAACGGGTGCGAAGTCACGGGGAAAGATTTAGCTAAAGCGCTGGAAGCGGTTCTCACGGAAGGACTGGTACCCGAACCACAGCTACCAAGCATCGGATGCAACATAAAATGGATCCCGGGAAACGAGCCCGATTACTTTGCCTGACTGAACGATCCCAACAAAAGAAAATGAGCGATGCTCATTTGGTAGTCATTACGTAGACACCGTCCCAATCATCACCTGGAGGGTTATCCTTCATCACTTGGCAACGGTCAATGAGGATCATGGAAGGATTATCCTGTACTCCCGGCGTCACACCAGGTTTGTTCGGTTCCATTTCCTTGGCCTTCTCAAACATCTTGAGGGCACCGTCCCAATCTTGACCGAGGTACTTGTCGATACCTTGGCGAAAACAGTCCAGACAATCCTGTGTCTCTTGCGTAAGCTCCGACATGAAACCAGTGGGTTCATACATCGCAACAGGCTGAGTACGTCCCTTGACCACGATCTTGTCTAGGTAGCGATAGGCAATGTCGTCGCGCGTAGCCTCTGCAGCCAACTTGGTCTCCTCGGTGATCATGATGTAGGCCCCATATGCCTTTGCTCCACTCTCGCATCGGGCTGCCAGATTAACCATGTCTCCCATCATGGTATAGTTAAAGCGGTCCAGAGCTCCCATGTTACCTACCGTGGCCGTACCTGTGTTACATCCAATGCGAGTCTGCATCTTGGCGACGATATCGGGCCACTTGTCACCTTCCGACTTCCACTTCTCGCGCAGTTCGATTTGCCTGTGCTGCATGAGGATAGCGGTCTTGACTGATTGGTATGCATGGTCCTCCATCGGAATGGGAGCACCATACATCGCAACGATCGCATCACCGATGTACTTGTCCAAAGTACCCCGCTCCTCCTGCAGGATATTTGTCATGGCGGTCAGGTACTCGTTCATGAGGTCCACTAGCCCAGTAGGACTGAGCAGCTCTGAGAAACTGGAGAAGGCCTGAACGTCACTAAAGTATGCCGTAATGGAGGTTTCCTCTCCGCCAAGCGAAGGTTCCTCTCCGGAATCGACCATCTGTTCAACGAGATCGGACGAGACGTAACTCCCGAACATACCCTTCAAGCGTCCCTTTGCCTTCTGCTCGATCACGACCATGGCTCCCAAACCGAAGAGGGAAGTGCTTAAACCCGCGCAGGTGGGAGTGGCAACGGGCCAAAGCACATGGGTCTCTGAAAAGACGCTGAAGGCAATGAAAACGTAACCCAACTGGACGACGAATGCCCCCAATTGCACCCATTGGGACTTTGGTCCTTGGTAGACCGCAATGAAAGCCAGCAAGATACAGAAGCCAAAGGTCGCGGCATGATCCATCCATGAAGGGAGTCTCTTCAAATAAATGCCCGAGGTAAGGGTCTTCACTATGTTGCCGTGCACTCCAACCTTTGGTGTATCGATTGCATCGAGAGGGGTGGGTGCCAAATCCTGAAAGGTTTTTTCCTCGGGACCGATGAAAACGATGGCGTTCTCGAACTTTCCAAAGAATTCATTGATTAAAGCCAGTTCCCTGACGACTTTTTCGCGCTCACCACGATTAGACGAAAGCGCGGCGTTGATCTCCTCCATCTTTGCCAAGGCCTGCTCATGTTCGGGGTTTTCCTCGAGAACCTTCTCTATTTTCGGGAGGAACTCGCCTTGAATCTTAGCAATCATGGCGTCAATATTATCCAAGTCGCCCGAACGTTGGCTAAGATAGCGATCGAACTGCATTACATCCTTCATGCCACACATTGGGTTGTAGGGTGACGAAAGGCCAACTGGGAGAAAGTAGTAGTCGATCGCTCCAGTTAAGGAAAGCAAGCGAGAGAACTCGGGAGCAAGCGATGATTCAGTCTCGCCATTGGCGATCTGAACGAACTCTCGAGCTGTCCGAACATGCTCCTCCTCAACTCCGAGCTTGAGCAAGGCATCGGGCAAATCGGAATCGGCAGTGGGGACCTCAAAATCCTTTACTCGACCGAGAAAACCCCGGATGATTTCGGGAGCAAGCGAAACGTAAGCATCGAAATCCTCGTCACCATACAGCACTCTGGCTTCCCTCAAGTCCTCGACCTCCTTGATCGGTTCACCCCACTTGGAGAACCAGTTCACCTCCACGAATTGCCCATCCTCCATCGGGGCATCTACCAGCTCAAGACCGTCCATACCCAGAATTTTCAGCCGTTTGCCGGCCTCATCGATCTTAACGGAATCATCATCAACACCATAATAAGCCAAGAGGGTCTCGACTCCCAATGTATATTGCCGACGATCTCGAATGAGGGGCATCTCGTTCGGAAAAGAATCCACAAGAGTGCCGTTCATGTCTCCATCTTCACGATGATAAACAAGGCGAAGACGATCGCCAACCTCCACGAGCTCTGTCTTGGCCTCGCCTTGGAGTTGCCGAAGTCGGCTGCGTTGTTTCGCCAACAACGCCACTAGACCCTCGAGCTCATTTTTCACCCCATCCAAAGCCTCAGCAGAGGAATTCAACTCCTTTTCCAAGTCTGCCAACGCCCCCTCGACTTTTATAGTTTCAGCCTTCAGGCGATCAACCAACTCTTGATCGACCTCGGCGGGATTCGCCTCAG
>CAZNWO010000081.1:0-8340 GCA_964576585.1 uncultured Puniceicoccaceae bacterium
C
Organism: uncultured Puniceicoccaceae bacterium; assembly: GCA_964576585.1. Lineage (GTDB taxonomy): Bacteria > Verrucomicrobiota > Verrucomicrobiia > Opitutales > Seribacteraceae. The sequence continues at coordinate 2 of CAZNWO010000081.1, forward strand.
CCATTGCAGCAAGAGCCTCGGCCAGCTGCAGGCAATAACCCGTCGCCTTGATTCGTCCCCAGCCTTTTTCCTTTTCCGCTGTCTCTAGCAGAAGTTTGGCATCTTCGCCGGAAGCGATCCGCATTAGGCCCCACAGGCCCGCGAGGCGGATTTCGAGATCGTTTTCTTTGGCAGCAGCCCGGAAGACCCCAGCGGACTTTTTGTCTCGCTGGACGCCCAGTCCCTGAAGGACGGTGAGGCGAGGCGCTCCCTTGGCATTTGAATAAGCCTTACGGAAGTGATCCACAGTAGCCGGCCCGATGGCTTGTAGCGCTTGGGCGGCGTACTCGTAGAGATGTTCGTCCCCATCCGTGAGGTAGGGGGCAATGGCGATGCCTTCCTCGGGGCCCCCGCAAACCTGAAGTTGACGAAGGATAAAGCCTTTGACCGCCTTGGGACGATCGTCCGACAAGGTGGACGCAAGGGAGGAGGCGAAGGCCCGACGGACCTTTTTCTTATCTGGGCCGCCTACTCGGATTGCGGTTGCATGGAGTGCGTGGCGAGCCTGCACGTCGTTCCCTTTGCCGGGTTCGAGGATTAGGCCCACAAGTTCTCGTAGGGTTTTGTCACCACCTTCTAGGATTTGGCCGACGGCCTTTTCGCAGGCCTCTTTATCTATAATGTTGAGGATGCCGCCTTTTGGGTCGGGGAAAGCTTTTATGATCTCTTTGGCGCTCATTGTTCTGAGAAAATATTCGTAGGTTAGGTTGTTGGCGTTATTGGTTTCTTATAAGCGCCAAGGAGCACTCATGGGGACATTGAGAAAGCGGTTGGCTTCCTCATCGTTGACGAAGACCTCCTTGTCCGGATCGTAGTTCAGTTTGCGGCCCAGTCGGATGGCGAGGTTAGCCAAATGCAGAATGCAGGCTGCCCTGTGGGCGGCTTCGGCGTGTCCGCCTGCCTTTTTCCTTTGCTTCACGGCTTCCCCGAAGGACAGTAACGGTTCGGGGTCGGGCATGGCCTTTACCTTAGCCTGGTCTTCGGAAGAAAGATCATTCATGCTCACGTCACGGATGGGTGCTCGGTCATATTTCGGGCCCCATTCACCACTTTCCATTACGAAGCGGAAGCCGTCGGCATACTTCAACTCAACCCAAGACCACATGCCGGTAACCTCAGGATGTGAAGGGGGGGCGAAGGGTGTGATTTCCACTGCACTGGTGTAGTCCTTGGCATAGGTCCACTGCTCTGGATCAAAGTGATGCTGGCCCATGTCGCACATGCCTCCTCCCTCGTAATCCCAGTAACCACGGTGTGTCCCGCCCGTGCGACGACTTTCGTATGGTTTCCAGGGGGAAGGACCGCAATATAGGTCCCAGTCTAACTGCTCGGGAATGGTTTGGGGAGGAATGCCCGGGCGTCCGCTCCACTGCCTTACCTTGAGACCACCTTTCTTCATTCGAACGACATCACAGTTTTTGAGCAAACCACTTGCCATGATCTTGTGCTTCTCGATGGAACCCCTGTCACGGCTTCGTCCGAAACGTCCGAAAGTACCGATTTGGAAGACTCGTCCGTATCGCTCGAAGGTGTTCACGACTGCTCGGCCCTCGGCAACGAAACGAGTCATGGGCTTTTCGCAGAGGACATCTTTGCCTGCTTCGGCGGCGGCTATGGATATGCTCGCGTGCCAATGAGGAGGAGTGGCGATGGCTACGACATCCAAATCGTCCCGTTCCAACAAACGGCGAAAGTCTTGGTATGCTTTGGCCTTCCCCTTGTTCCGATTGGCGAAATTCTGGGCTCTACGAATGTCTACGTCGCAGGCTCCTACTAGCTCAACGTCTAGACCCTTGCTCATTTGTCCATAGGTTCCGGGACCTCGACCTCCGCAACCAATCAAGGCACCACCCAGTTTTTCCGAAGGTGGAACGTGCGGGGCTCCCAAGACATGACGAGGCACAATGGCAGCAGCGGTCGCTCCAGTTGTCGACTTTGCCAAAAAGCTTCTGCGTGTTGTAGGTTTCTTGAGGATTTTTTTCATTGGTTTTTATGTTGTGTGATTTCGGACATCTTTGTTCCGCTCAATAATCTTTTGCAAGCATTGTAATGGACTTGCACGAAAATTCCTAAGGTTGTCCACCGATTTATTATTTATCTTGCCCTAATAAATTAAAAAACTAAGTTAAAATAAAAATAGACTAAGTCATGATATATTCGACTCATCAGGCGAAGACACATCTTTCACGTTTGTTGAACGAGGCCGAAGCTGGAGCTGAGGTTGTCATTGCAAAAGGAAAGCGAACTATAGCTCGTCTGGTGGCTGTTAAGCAAGAGGGTCAAAAAGACAGACCTAAAGTAGGAGTTATTACCTCCAAGCCAGTTAGGAAAGTCGACAAACAGAAGTGTGAAGACGAACCGATCCTGTATTTCTAGCCATGCGTGTCCTTCTCGACACTTTTCCCTTTGTCTGGTTAACTTCTGAACCCTCAAATCTCAGTCAAACTGCAACCGAGGTTCTTGAGGATGTTTCAAATGAGTTTTTTCTCAGCGATGCAACTGTTTTGGAACTTTGCTTGAAGTACAACGATGGCTCCCTCGAAATGCCCAAGGCTCCTCGGGACTGGATTGAGGAACAGCGAGAATTGTGGAGAATCCACGCTTTGCCATTAAAACGCGAAGCTGCCTACAGGCTTTCAGAGTTACCTCGCCATCATGATGATGCCATTGACCGACTTCTCATAGCTACCGCTCTTTCCGAAGGACTTGTTCTGCTTACCGAAGATAAACAGATTCAAATGTATCCTGTAACAACGGTTTGGTAATGTGTTGTCCCTTATAGTCCGGAAAGTTGTATTTTCGTGATGGGTTAGGATCCGATGGGGTGCCAAGTAGTCTTGGTTTCCTGAAGATTTAGGATAGGTGAGAGTCCTGGATGTGAAGCGTCGGTAATTGATTTGCCAGATAGGTAGGCGGTTCGTTTTAGGTTTAGGGTGGCGTTTTCCTCAACTAGCTTTTTTTGTTCAGGAGAAAGTCCGGAGGACAAAACAGCATTTACGTCCATGTGGGAAGCAAGTGTGGGAAGAAGCTCGTCTCGGTATCCCGTCAATAAGTTCACGACACCGGCAGGGACGTCGGAATCGTTAAGGACTTCGGCAAACGTGGAAGGAGCGAGAGGCCGAGTTTCAGACAAGTGAGCGACAACGACGTTTCCGCCTGCTAGGGTAGGTGCGAGCAGGCTGACAAGGCCTAGTAACGCCGGTTCATCCGGCGATAGGATGCCTACGATGCCCATGGGTTCGGGTACCGAAAAGTTAAAATGAGAAGAGGCGACAGGGTTAACGGATGAGTGAAGCTGTGAGTATTTGTCCGCCCACCCTGCGTAGTGAACGAGACGTTCTACTGCTGTTTCAAGTTCTCGTTTGGCTTTTGCGGTGGTTGCGCCTTGGGCGATAAGTTCATCGGTGAACTGGGCGGTTCGTCCTTCTAGCATTTCGGCGATGCGGTAGAGAATTTGGCCTCGGTTGTAACCTGAACGCTGAGACCAATCTGAGAAGGCTTTACGGGCTGCTACTACTGCCTCTCTCAGGTCTTTGCGAGAGGCTTGGCAGAGATTGGCAAGGAGGTTGCCCTTGGTTGAGCGAGCTTCGAAGGTGCGACCGGATTCGGTGCGAGGAAACTTTCCGCCAATGTAGAGTTTGTAGGTTTTGGCGACTTTTAGTCGGTTCTCGGTATTCATAGGTGCCCTGCTTCCGATTAAGTTATATTGAGGTAGGCTTCGAGGCCATGTATTCCGCCTTCTCGCCCAAAACCGCTTTCCTTGTATCCACCGAAAGGAGAGGCTGGATCGAATTTATTATAGGTATTGGTCCACATCACTCCTGCCCGAATACTTCTTGAGACTTGGAATGCCTTGGAGCCTTTGTCGGTCCAAATGCCTCCGGATAGGCCGTAGGGTGTGTTGTTTGCGATCTGAATTGCTTCGTCGGTGGTGCGGAATGTTTGAATGGTGAGCACAGGACCGAAGATTTCCTCTTGTACGATACGATGCGATTGGGAGGCATCAAGAAAGAGGGTAGGAGGGCACCAGTTGCCGCGCTCGGGTAAACTACAGGGAGCTTGATGAATGGTTGCTCCTTCTTTTTGTCCGATTTTCAGGTAGCGCTTGATTTTGTTTAACTGAGCCTTCGAATTGATGGCTCCTATGTCCGTGTTCTTGTCGAGAGGGTCTCCGACTACCAGAGTTTTCATTCTGTCCTTGAGCTTGCGGACGAGGAGGTCGGCGACCGATTCCTGCACCAGTAGGCGAGAGCCCGCGCAACAAACGTGGCCCTGATTGAAGAAGATACCGTTCACTATACCTTCGACGGCTTGGTTCAGGGCGGCGTCCTCAAAGACGATGTTGGCGGCTTTTCCTCCTAGTTCCAGAGTGAGGCGTTTGCCTGAACCTGCGAGGGTCTTGTGGATGAGTTTGCCTACTTCGGTAGAGCCTGTAAAGGCGACCTTGTCGACCTCCGGGTGACGGACGAGGGCTTCACCCGTAGACCCAGGCCCCGTGACTATGTTTACGACTCCCGGCGGTAGGCCCGCATCCTGCATGATTTCAGCCAGTTTGAGTGCGGTGAGAGGTGTAGTCTCAGCCGGTTTCAATACTACTACGTTACCTGTGGCGAGCGCAGGAGCGATTTTCCAGGCGGCCATAAGGAGAGGGAAATTCCAAGGAATGATTTGGCCAGCAACGCCGAGAGCTTGTGCTTGGCGGCCTGGAAAGGCGTAGTCCAATTTATCAGCCCAACCAGCGTGGTAGAAGAAGTGAGCGGCTACTAGGGGTAGGTCTACGTCGCGGGATTCTCGTATTGGTTTCCCGCCGTCAAGAGATTCTGCTACGGCGAGTTCCCTAGAGCGTTCCTGAATGACGCGAGCGATGCGAAAAAGGTATTTTCCCCTTTCGGCGGGAGTAATGCGTGACCAAGTTTTTTCGTAGGCATTCCGGGCAGCTTTCACGGCTCGGTTCACATCCTTTTCGTCTGCTAGGGCGACTTCGGCCAGCTTACGACCGCTAGCGGGGTTGGTGGTGGTGAAACGCTTTCCCGAGGCGGAGGGGGTGAATTTGCCGTCAATGAAGAGTTCGTAGCGCTTGCGGAGGTTGGCTAAATCCGGAGACTCTGGCGCAGGATCGTACTGCCAGTCGGTATCGAAGTCTAAGGCGAGGTTGTTTGGTTGCTTGGGCATTTCGGGAGAAAGGGTCAATCGATGGAGAAATGGTTGTGGGATTGGTATGCGCCTGTTTGCTGTTTTCGGATTTGCATGAGGACGTCGTTGGCGAGGCTGCTGGCTCCAAATCGGAAAAGACTGGGAGTTAGCCATCGAGAGCCAAGTGTTTCACGAAGCATGACTAGGTAGCGAAGAGCGGTCTTGGCGTCGGAAATACCTCCTGCAGGCTTCATGCCGGCGATTTGTCCCGTGGCGAAGTAGTAGTCGCGTATGGCTTCCAGCATTACGAGGGTGACTTCCATCGTGGCGGCAGGTTGTACTTTACCCGTGGACGTCTTGATGAAATCCGCTCCGGCATTTAGAGCGAGGTCACTCGCCTTACGGACGTTGTCGAGGCTATGAAGCTCGCCCGTTTCAAGAATTACTTTCAGGTGGGCGTCTCCGCAGGCTTCCTTGACGGCGACGATCTCATCGTGGACGAACGTATGGTCCCCCGCCAAGAAACGGCCTCGGGAGATTACCATGTCGATTTCGTCGGCTCCGTCCCGCACGGCTCTCTTGGTTTGGCGGATTCGGGCGTCCAAGGCGTCCTGTCCGCCCGGAAAGGCGGTGGCTACGGAGGCTACGGCGATGCCCGAGCCTTCCAGTTCCCTTCGGGCGACCTTTACGAACGTAGGGTATACACAAACGGCGGCCACCTTGGGGAGTTCCGGCATTTCAGCGTGTAGGTGCCCTGCCTTGTAGCAGAGGCGCCGGACTTTGTCTTCCGTGTCTTTGCCTTCGAGGGTGGTGAGGTCCAGCATGGATAGGATGAGCTTCAGGGCCTTCAGCTTGGATTCCGTCTTGATGCTTCTGGTGCTGAATCTAGCCACTCTTTCAGCCACTCCCACGCTGTCTACCGGGGGAGAATTCGTGATTTCCAGAATCCTTTTCATGCTTTCGTTGTTAACTGCCGGAAAATTTTAAGCAGTTTTCAGTTTTAAGCCTTATTGTTTCGATTGTGGCGGTGCCCGTCAACGACAGGAATAAATCAATTGCTTTTCTCCGCCAGCCTTCTGGGGATGAACTGACGTAACTTTTCCATTTTACTTTTTCCAGCAAGCTTTAAGGCTTCCCCGGGGTTTCCTACTACCGATGGCTCGATTCCGTACCAGACCATTAATGGCAAGACTGAATCTTTCGCAAGGTCCATGCCTTGAGCCAGATGAGAGGCCAGTTCCCAGCGTTCGTCGAGAGGTAATTTTCTCAGAGCTGATGCCATGTAAAGCCGCACCAATCCAGATTTCTCCCTTTTCGCCAGTTTGACAATTTCTGCAATTGCTTTGGATGAAGGTGTTTCTAGGTCAACCAGTAGTCTAATGGCCCAGACACGAATGTGTTCCTCGTCGTTACTGAGAAGCGACACAAGGCGGTCTTCGTTCAATTTCCCCATGACGTATAGGCACCATAGGGCCTTTAGTTTTTTTGTGACCTCGGGATTGTTCGTGAATATCTTCTCTAGGTCCTTTGAGGCCTCTCCTAGATCATCCCCTTTTGCCGCTCGTTCCTGAAGGATGCGACGAGCGTGCCTCGGAAAGCGGGCATTCTCGTGAAGTTGTAACTGCACCAGTTCCGGTGAGCTCAGACTCGATAGGTCTATGGTGACTTTTTTAGGTTTGCCGTACTGGATTCGATACACTCTCCCGGAGGAACGATGCACTCCATCATTCTCGTGGCACTCGCTTACGTCGGACCAATCGAGAAGGTACACGGTCCCGTCGAAATGATAGTCCAGTTCGATGCCGCGAAACCAAGAATCCTTGACCCTGAGAAAATCGGGTTCGTGTTTTCCGACGTAGCTTGAGCCTTTTCGCTCCAAGCGATCGCAGTTCACCCGCCGACCGAGAAGGTTTACCGTGAAGACCTTGTCTCGGTACTGACTCGGCCAATTGTCGCCCTGGTAGATCATCATGCCGCAATGCGCGTGGCCTCCACCCTTGGAGTCGGTTTCACCTTCTTGCTTTCTTGCTTTGCTCCACTTGAATCCCGTGTCCCAGTGAAAGTGGTCAGCCGTTTGGTCAATCAGTTCGTAAAGGTGCTTGTTGTAATGCTGACCATACATTCGCTTGAAGTATGCCCCCGGAACCCCGTGCCAAAGATGACCTATTACGGTGTTAATGAAAAACAGCTGTCCGTGCCTGTCCCAATCGTGACCCCATGAATTCGTCGTGCCTTCCGTCACGACTTCGAAGACCTTGCGAGTTGGATGGTATCTCCACATGCAGCAGCGCAGCTCAATCCTTTCCTCTTCCGAAGTACCCGGCTTGCCCACCTTGGAAGTGTCCTGTATGCCATGCCTGCCGTATAGCCATCCGTCGGGTCCCCATTTAAGTCCGTTCACTATGTTGTGCCTGACTTTGCCCGTGTTCCAGCCATCCAGAAGTACTTTCGGTTCACCGTCGGGCTTGTCGTCAAGGTTTGCGTCGGGAATGAAAAGGAGGTTGGGAGCCGCCGTGACCCAAACGCCGCCAAAGCCGAGTGCGATGCTCGTAAGACGTTGGAGACCGTCGTGAAAGATAGTGCGTTTGTCGAAGCGACCATCACCGTCTGCATCCTCGAGGATTATGATGCGATCCCGTAGGTCGAGGTTGTAGTTCACCTTGCGGTCTGCGTATGTGTAGCACTCGGCGACCCATAGACGCCCGCGGTCGTCGAAGGTCATTGCTATGGGTTGGCGGACATCCGGCTCCGCAGCAAAGACGGATACCTGAAACCCTTTTGGAAGGGTTATGCCTTGTGCGCTTTGCTTTGGCTGAGGGAGCTTGAGCTCGGTCTGCTGAGTATCGGGTGGGGCAGGGAACTCCTTTGCCGATGATTGAGCGAGTCCCGGTAGGCTTGCCGAAGCAAGGGCTTGTAGAATGAAAAAGAGAGTTGTGTTTCTCATGCAAATTTTTACGGCTTCGGCAATAATTGCCTTAACCTTCTAGAGCGGTGGATTAGGCGATCAGTTCTTGGATGACCTGTCCACCAAATTGGCTTAGCTGTTTGTATCGGCCGCCATGGAAGTAGGTGAGCTTGTTGTCGTCGAGGCCTAGGAGATGAAGGAGGGTGACGTGAAAGTCGCGGATTGGGTGAGCGACTTCCACGGCTTCCGCCCCGATATCGTC
>CAZNWO010000081.1:8440-13866 GCA_964576585.1 uncultured Puniceicoccaceae bacterium
GCCATCAGGCATTGCTTGCCGAATTCGGCAGTTTCCTTTTGCTTCAATCCGTAGGCTTCCTTGGTCTTTTCGGTTTCGCCGTCCAGATCTATGACTCCGGGAACTTCCATCTGCATGCGGTAGGCGAGTTCATAGTTTTCCATGCGCGACTTCAGTTCATCATGGTACGGATGCTTGGCGATGTGGCGACGGTTGAGGAAAGCGAGTTCATCAAGGGCTTGTCGCTGATGCTTGCGAGTCTTGTGGGTCGGGCCATGCAAGTCGAGGATCGGGGATCCGGATGGACGAAGTCGCGTGCCTTGAAATTGTCCCGGAAGGAAGCCGTTCGACCAATTCCTCGAGCCACCTTGGGGCAGGGCGAGTTCCGTCATCACGACATAGCCTGGGAGGTTTCGATTGATGGAGCCCAACCCGTAGTTGACCCATGCCCCGATAGAGGGATCTCCACCTAGTCTGCTGCCCGTGTTCATGTGGAAGAGAGCTTCTGGATGGTTGAGTGATTCGGCGAAGCAGCCTCGGTAGTTGCAGAGCTCGTCGGCCACTTCCGGGAGGTGCTTCCATTGGTCGCTCATGTCTAGCCCGGACTGCCCGACCTTGCGTGAGCCGTAGGGGCTGCCCACGAAGAACTTGTATCCCTTTTCGAGCGTGCCGGTCCGTTTGCTCTCGCTCTTGTGGAGGGCGTTGAGTTTTGGCTTGGGATCGAAGGTATCCACTTGGCTGGGGCCACCTTCCATGAACAGCATGATGACGTTCTTTGCCTTCGGCTCATGCATGGGCTTCTTCAGATGCCCGAGGAGTTTGTCCTTCGCAAGGAGGTCGGTCATGGCGACTGCTCCAAGTGAGGAGGTCAGGCCATAAAGGAAATCGCGTCGATTGAGCATCGGGATAAAAGGCGTTGTCTTCATGTTCAATAGACGTAGAGGAATTCGTTTGCATTGAAGAGCACGAGGCAAAGATCGGCAAGAGCTCTGGTTTCGGATGAGACTTCATGGGCCTTTTTGTCCGCGTTATATTTTTCGAATGCAGGAAGGATTTCTTTGTACTCGAAGCTTTTCCCTGTGTTTTCCTCGACTAGAGATCGAGTTATCGAGGTTGGGTATTCCTTCTTGGCAGGAATATGATTGCGATGATAATCCTGCATTTTCAGGACGTAATTTTTCAGACGATCCCATTCTTGTTTTTGGGGAACTCGACCAAAGGCCAATTGAACCGCACGCTTGACCTGAAGATGCAACCCCTCGAATTCCTTCTCTATGCGAAGTGCTAGAGCCATTGATCGATCATTCATCCTGTCGCTGTTCATCAAGGCGAAGGCCTGCGGCGTGACTGCTTCGGACACTCGCTCCTCACAGGAGTCGTTGGGGTTTGGCTGATTGAACAACTCCAGAAAGGGATCCGGTTGTCCGCGGACTCGATAGGCGTAAAGTGTCCTCCTGTTTCTGTCCTGCGGCAGGATCGAGGGTTGGTATGCAGGCGATAATGAGAATTGAATCATGCGCGGTTGCAGTGCGACCTCCATGTTGATTTCGGGTTTTACCGGCAATCCTCCGATTTCGCGATTCAGCTCCCCCGTGCTGACCAATAGAGAGTCGCGCAGTTCCTCGGCAGTCAGTCGACGAGGCTCGCGATAAGCCAAGAGCTCGTTCTCGGGGTCGATGCTTCTCAACCTTTTGATCTGGGGATGCCTTGTGGCTTGCCGATAGGTCTTGGAAGTCATGATCAGCTTGTGCAAACGTTTGAAGGTCGATCCGTTGCTCAGGAAGTCATTTGCGATCCAATCCAGCAATTGCGGATGCGTTGGCTTCTTTCCCTTTGCTCCGAAATTATTTGGGTTGCCGGCAAGCGGCTTACCGAAATGTCTTTGCCAAACCCGGTTGACGATGGAGCGCGCCGTGAGGGGGTTTTGGGGGTGGGCGATCCATTTTGCTAAGGCGAGACGTCGGCCCTTAGTATTATTTGTTACGAGATACGGATCTTTCGCTTCGGGCGATGCCGGCAAGCCCAAGGCGCTCAAGACTCCCGGCTGAACGAGGTCTCCCGGCGCCTCCAGCGCTCCGCCAAGAAGTATTCTGTTCTCGCTGGTAGGTTGCTCGGGAATTTTGTTAGGCATCCTCATTTTTCGAGCATTCAGGAATTTGGGCACCGGACCGTTGTACACGCTTTGGGCTAAGGGTTCGTAGCGTTCCAGTCTGCGTGTCCATATCCAGTCGTCTTGTCGGCGTACCTTTAGTCTCCCGGTTTCCGAATTTGTCAGGCCAACGTGCCGAGGAGGCTTTTCATCATCCGGAAGAGAGCGGCGTTTGTTTTCGTTAAGATACTCTTTCCCTCTCTCGGCATACCATTTCTTGGCGGCAGCTTCCTGTTTTCCGAGGAGACCGTTGTACTTCTCTTTAGCAAAGTCGAGCATGCGTCGAGTGGCTTTCTTGCCTCTAGCAAAGGCGCTCTGATTTTCATTTTTCAAGAATGGAGCGGGCCTTTCAGCCAATTGAGTGAACGCGAAAACGGAATAAAAGCGATAATAGTCCTTGGTTGGCAGCGGGTCGAACTTGTGGTCGTGGCATTTGAAGCATCGCATAGTGGTGCTGAGAAAAGTCTGGCCGACAGCATTGACCACATCGTCGAGATAGAGTTGACGGGCTTGCGGTTTCAGCACCATGGCGGGGTCCCAAGGGCCCATTCTCAAAAAGGAGGTCGCGATCAGGAGTTCTGAATCCTTTTTTCCCTTTGGTTGTGCTTCCCAGAGTTCATCACCTGCGATCTGTTCGATGACGAATTGATCATAGGGCTTGTCGGCGTTGAAGGAACGCACGACGTAATCGCGGTACCTCCACATGTTTGACCGTTCGTAGTCGTTGGATAGGCCCGCCGTATCCGCATAACGTGTCACGTCCAGCCAGTGCTGGCCTGAACGTTCACCATAGTGAGGGCTTTCCACCAGCTTGTCTATGAGCTCGCTCCATGCTTGATCGGGATTTTTTTCCCAGGCTAGTCGAAACTGGTAGATTTCATAGGGGGTAGGGGGCAAGCCGTGGAGATCGAAGTAGGCTCGTTTTGCGAGAGTTCTGAAATCGGCTTCCGGAGCCGGGGAGACTTTTGACTCACCAAGCTTAGCCTGGATAAAGAAATCGATGGGGTTTTCCTTCTGGTCATCAACCTCAGGAGCTTGCAAGGGTCGGAAGGCCCAGAGATCTTCGGGTTTGTAGCGACGAAAGGTCCATTCATCGGAAAGCCCTCCGCTGGTTTCAACAATCACTCCTTCTTTTGTGACGCGCTTCGAGCGTTCCTCATCAATGAATTTGGCCTGTACCTCTTCACTCGGCCATGGGGCGCCAAGTTCAATCCATTTCTTGATGTCCGCGATCTGGTCGGCAGTTAGCCGATCATTCTCCTTCGGGGGCATCTCGTAATCCTCATCCTTCCATTCGATTGCGGCAACAAGAAGGCTTTTGTCGGGGTGAAAGGGGACTAAGACTGAATCAGAAGTCTCTCCGCCATTGATCATTCCTTCCCTCGAGGAAAGATCTAGATCTCCTTTCAACTTCTTTCCCTTCTCTCCATGGCAGGCGAGACATTTGCTATCAAGGATTCCACGCACGCTTAGGGAAAAGAGGCGTTCACCATGGCTTTCTCTTTGCTCTTCACCAATGAGCAGGAAGGGAAAGATGAAGAGCATTGTTAATAAGCTTCTCATCAAATCACGTTTTTCCTGATCAGGGATTCGGCAGTTTTTAAGTCGCGTTTATGGATTGCGTTCACGATTGGTGCGTGCTCCTCGTAGATTTCCTTGTAATTCGATAAGCGGGAGTAGGCCATTCGCATCCGTACGGTAATGCTGAGCCATATGAACTCAAGCTCATCGGATGCGCGAGCGACCCAATACCTGTGAAGAGCCAGATCGCTTGCCGTGACCTTTGACAGGTCTTCTTCGGAGCAGGCCTCGTGTAGTGAACCGAGCAAACTCGTAAGTTCTTCGTCGTCTTCGTCATTCCAGCTTGGAAAGGCTTTCCTGAGGCAATGAGTCTCAAGGTCGCGTCGAATCCTGAACAAAAGTTCCCGATCATCCTTTTCGGGAGGAGAACTGACTCGAACTCCCTTGTTTTGCCTGTAAACCAAGGCTCCTTCTTGAGTAAGCTGGAGGAGTGCGTCGCGAATGGGACCTCTGCTTACTCCAAAGCGTTTTGCCAAGGAATCCTCTCGGACTGGTTCGTTGGTTTCCCATTGACCGGAAAGAACTTCCGCTCGGAGGGTTGAGCATATTTCTTCCCGTCGCAACCGTCTGTTTTTCAGGGTGACTGACATTCCTCGATTTTCGACATCCGACATTTTGGGTCAATGCGGATTGTTGACAATTTGAGAAAAGCTATTTCCCAAAACTCGATGGGGTCTTGGCTAACTTAGTTAGCTGGCAACTGCTGGAATGGGAGGAGGAAATCTCCGTTAGACCAACAATTCCTCAATGACTTTTCCGCCGAATTGGCTAAGCTGCTTGTGGCGTCCGGCATGGTAGTAGGTCAATTGGTTGTCGTCGAGACCAAGCAAATGAAGCCAAGTGACGTGTACGTCGCGGATATGGTGGACGCACTCGACGGCTTCGGCCCCGATCTCATCGGTCGCCCCGATGGTGTGTCCGGCCTTGGTCCCTCCACCGGCAAACCACATGGTCATGGCCTTGGCGTTGTGGTCGCGACCATAGCTGGTGCCTCCGCTGCGGATGCCATTGTCGGGGGTGCGTCCAAACTCGCCGCACCAAACCACCAGAGTGTCATCCAGTAGGCCGCGTTCCTTGAGGTCGGTGAGCAGAGTCGCAATGGGCTTGTCGACCGAGCGGATAAGAGAACCATGGGCCTTGGCGATGTAGTCGTGGCTGTCCCAGTTGCCGGCATAGGCTTGGACGAAGCGCACACCCTTCTCGACGAGGCGTCGGGCCAAGAGGCACTTTCGCCCGAAGGCATCGGTCTTGGGATCACCGATACCATAGGCTTCCTTGGTCTTCTCGGTTTCGCTCTTCAGGTCGAGTATGCCGGGCACCTCCATTTGCATCCGATAGGCCAGTTCGTAGGAAGACATCCTCGCACCGAGCTCACCCTGTTGTGGGCGGGCCTTGAAATGCTTGCCGTTGAGCTTGGCCAATAGGTCTAAATTTCGGCGTTGATCCTGCCGCGTCATTCCCGCCGGGGCATTCAAGTCGAGAATGGGACTCCCCACGGGACGCAGGGGAGTGCCTTGGTGATCGGCGGGCAGGAAGCCGTTGGACCAGTTGGAAGCTCCGCCTTGGGGATAGCTGTTGCGGGGAAGCACAACGAAGCCGGGCAGGTTGTCGTTAAGAGACCCGAGCCCGTAGGTCACCCAGGCGCCGACGGCTGGATCGCCACCGAAACGGTTGCCGGTATTGACGTGATAGCAGGCCGTCGGGTGGTTGACGGACT
>CAZNWO010000082.1:0-5991 GCA_964576585.1 uncultured Puniceicoccaceae bacterium
CCCTCGGCCCGGAGAAGACGCCAGTGAGGCCCGACCTCAGAGTTCCTCGTCTGCATCGTGAAACGATCGGGACTGCGATTGCGGACCGAACACGGTCAAGTGAACGACGGATTGATCGACCAGCAGGGCGTTGCCGTGGGAATCCTTTCGGCTGAGGCGCACGTCGTCGCCAAGGCCGACCGACTTGAAGCGCTCGGAGTTCCAGCGGGGGATCTCCCGCACCAGCGACAAGGCCTTTTCCTCGGAGGGAGCCTCGGAGGAAGCCTTGCGCTCGAGGCATGCGTCCACTGCATGGCTCTCGACGATCTTGCGGTGAACTTGGGCGTAGGCCCGGGAACGCGAGACGACCTCCCAGCCCGAAAAGGAGCCGTTGACGAAAACGGCAAGTCCCCGTTGTCCATCCAGGCAGGGAAAGGCCTCGCGGTAGCCCGCGAACTCGCGCTCACGCTGCTCATAGACGTCCTTCATGGCACTCGTAGAGGAGACCGAACCGTAGGCGGCGTGGTATGCGTCGATATCCTCCCAGACCATGCTCTGGTAGGAGCAGAAGTCCGCGTTGAGCTTAAGCGAGTTGGAAACGGACTTCGACTTGTTGCTGCGGGCCTTCTTCGCCATGAGCAGCTTGGAGTCGAGGAACTTGTGGGTGTTGTAGGACCACCGCCCTCGCTCCGTACAGCTAACGGGGACCACCGCCTCGACGCCCGCAGCGACCAGGACGGTCGTGTTGAGCACCCGGTTCTGCTTGGCTCCCGCCAGTTCCTCCCCGTCCAGCAGCAGGACGTTCTCGGGGGAAAGGTTACGCACTCTGAGGTAGGGAACGCTGCCCCCGTGATCGACTTCCGTAACCTCGAGGAAGTCTCCCGCGAGCGCCTCCGTCATGGTCAGGTACCGAGGCCCCCTTTCCTCGGGAGGGCCGAGCAGGGGGAACACGATCATGTTCAGGTAGGCGGTCATCGGGCCGACCTCGAGGGTCTCGGTCGTTCGCTCGATGACATCCGCGTCGGTGACTTTCGCCAAGGCTCCGAGCCCCATCCCCCGGTTCGTTCTCGACCTCTTCGCCCCCTCGTCCCGACGTGGCTCGAGGGTCTTCGTTTCTTCATTCTTCATTTCCATTAGCATTTACCTCTTTTCACTTGTTTGTTGTCATTAATTCAAATCCCCTGCGAAGAGAGAATCGTCCGAGCAACCGAGAGAATCCCTCAGATGCAGAGAAGACGAAACCCACGGGAGACCGAAGGCCTCCGGGCAAGGGAAAACGCCGGCTTGGGCGGACTTCCTCTAGAAGACGGGTCCCTCCGATCGAAGGGAGTTCCGATCGGGGTTCGGTCCCGACGAAACATCTAAAGCGAGGCGGTGGGTACGCCTCGACACAAAATCAAAAAAACTCTTTTCCAATACTCCTTTCCCTATCCGTTCAAACCTTGCGAACGACGAAAATACCGCGCCTTTTACCTCCTGTCAAATTTTCCGGACTTTTTTCGTTTTTCACGCTAGAAATTATATAAGATAATGCTATCCGAAGCAATAGCCGAACTGCAGACCAGCGCCTCAATCGCTTGGTTGACGTAAACGAGAATCCCAATTCAAGATATGGCGATGAAAACAAAACTGCTCGCCTTAACCTTTCTCTGCTTTGGCGCTTGGCCCGCCTACTCTGCTCCGGAAAATCCCGCCTCCAAGAGGTCCGTTGCCTGGCAAAACGACGAGCTGTGCCAATTCGTTTTCTTCGCCGTCTTGGAAGGACTGTATCGCGATGGAGTGCAGAACGAAGCGGTCGATGCTGTAATCGGAGAGACCATCAAGAACAAGGAAGACAAGATGAAGAGGCACTTCGTCTTTCGTTGCGAACTTTGCCATGCCACTTACGAGGCTTTCAGAGTCTATCGCGCGAGACCTTTGTTCACGAACGCCAAGGGAGCATCAACCTTCGGCAAGGGCATAAGTCCGGAAGTCCTGAAGAAACTCAGCAGTACGGAAGCCCGTACCCGGGTTTATGCAATGGGAAAACTGATCCGTCCTTGGATCATGCACAGAATCGAGGAAACTCGCAAGACTGCGGAGGAAAAGACTGCGATGAAGAAAGCCTTCATGAAATACGTCCAAGAGGGATCGGACTTGCTCAGCGCGCACAAGAAAGCGAGAGACGGTTTCTATCTTAACTGGAGCTTCTACGGCTCCTGCCAAGCCTGCGAAGCCGCCAAGGACTTGGGCAAGGCCGGGTTTTGAGGGCAGTGCCGTGCAGGCAAGGTCTTTATACTTGTGCTCCACGGGAAAGCAACAAAGCGACATGACAATAAAACCAGCAACCATTCATTGGCTTTTCTTGGTCCTGCTCACTTGCCCTCCGACAGCTGGCGAACAGATCAAGCAAACGCACTCGCCGACAGTCGCAACCTTCTCGATTGTGGCCAGAGATCCTGCTACGGGTGAACTGGGGATAGGCGTGCAGTCGAAATTCGTAGCCGTCGGAAGCGTTGTGCCCTGGGCCAAGGCTGAGGTGGGCGCCATAGCCACTCAATCCTGGGCAAATACGCTTTACGGCCCAATCGGGCTCGAACTGCTGAGAAAAGGAACCCCGTCCAAAAAAACAATCGAAATCCTTACCCAAGCCGACTCGCGAAGGGAACACAGGCAAGTCGGAATAATATCTGCAGACGGCAATGCATCCACCTTTACGGGAAAGAAATGCTTGGCCTGGGCGGGTGGAAAAACAGGTGAGAATTATGCCGTTCAGGGGAATATCCTGACTGGCCCGGAAGTGGTGGATGAAATGGCATCAGCCTTCGAGAAGACTGAAGGAGACTTGGGCGAACGCCTCATCGCGTCCCTTCGCGCCGGTCAAAAGGCGGGAGGCGACAAGAGAGGAAGGCAATCGGCGGCGCTTCTAATCGTTCGAAATGGCTGGGGCTACTCGGGCCTGAATGACCGTTACCGTGACCTTCGGGTGGATGACCACCCGAACCCGATCGAGGAATTGGCCCGTGTTTACGAGGTTCACAAAAAGGTTTTCCCTCCCCCACTCTCCTCCAGAATCCTACCGAAAAAAAAGGAAGGACAAAAGAAGGAATGAATATGGGTTTCGATCTTGCAAACGAAGCCCGGAGAAATTCCTTCAACTTCACGGAAACATGAAAACCTTGACGCACCAATATGGTCGAAACGTGACCATCCTGGACTCCCCCCACCTGAACACGCTCCTCCTGCAGCTATGCGCCAAGGACACCGTACAGCCCCAAATCAATCGACTCGTTCGAAAGCTTTATGCCGGGCTGTTCTCCTTTATACTCGATCACGAAAACGGCTCCGATGAAAAAACCGTGGTGACCCGTATGGCGGACTTCACCCCCAAGGGAGTCGCCACATCAAAAACGCTCGACGATCGGTCTCGATGGGTGATCGTGGACTTGGCTCGGGCGGGAATGATTCCTGCGGAGGTTTGCTTCGACGAGGCAAACGAGACGCTGGATCCGGCAAAGGTGCGAATCGATCACATCTTCATCAACCGCAAGGTGGACGAGAACGAGCAGGTGATCGGAACCAACGTTTCAGGCAACAAGATCGGTGGAGACGTAGGGGAGGCGCTAGTCCTGTTTCCCGACCCGATGGGGGCAACGGGAACATCGATCGCCGACGCAATTTCGATCTATCGGGATCAAGTCGAGGGTACACCTCGAAAGATCATCTGCGCCCACCTAATCATCACGCCGGAATACCTTAAGAGAATAACAACGATCCATCCGGACGTCTCGATCTACGCCCTGCGCCTTGACAGAGGACTGAGCCCCGAAGAGATAATGGAAACCGTTCCCGGCGAAAGGTGGGATGAGGAGAAAGGCTTGAATGAGCGACAATATATCGTACCGGGAGCAGGAGGACTGGGCGAGATCATCAACAATTCCTTCGTCTAGCCCATCGAACCAAAGGCTGGACGGGAACAGGTGCATTACGTCTTGCTAGACTGGTCGTTCCTTCTTGGTCATACGGCCTTGATCTTTTTTAACCTCCTCGGGTGGTTATGGCCGAGGACTCGAAGACTCAACCTTGCCTGCATCCTGATCACCTTGGCTAGCTGGCTAGCCTTTGCACCTTGGTACGGGTTGGGTTACTGCCCATGCACGGACTGGCATTGGCAAATAAAGGAAGCCCTAGGAGAAAACAACCTGCCGAACAATTACCTGACCTACCTCTTCGATACTTGGACAGGCCTGAAGATAACGGACTCCACAGCAGAGCTTCTTGCCTGGACTTGCCTGACCCCGGCTCTTGTCGCCTCACTGGCCCTGAACCTCAATGACCTGCTCAAGACAAGGAAACACGGCTCGATCAAACCAAACGAGGAATAAGGAAAAGCACGAGTGATTAAGTCGCATGATGCAAAGCCAAACGAAGAAGAGATTTGCCAATTCCCATGAACCTGCGTAGGCGATAATCCCAACGGATGGATTTGCGGGACAATTTCACGTCTCTGGACTGGGCGGTGGTGGCAGGCTACCTGTTGTTGACAACTTGGGTTGGTCACCTCATGCGTGGCAAGCAAGCCAGCATGAAGGACTTCTTCCTCGGAGGAAGGTCCTTGCCTTGGCCCGCAGTCAGCGGATCCATAATCGCTACGGAAATAAGTGGCGTAACCTTCATTGGCGTTCCCGGAATGGTTTACGCCGCCCAAGGAAACTTCACCTACCTGCAATGGGGCATAGGCTCTATCATCGCAAGGATCGTGGTCGGCATTTTCTTCGTAAGAGCATTCTACGAGAGAGAGATCTACAGCCCCTACGACTACATGGGGCATCGTCTCGGAGAAGGGGTCAAGCGACTTGCCACGATCGTATTTCAGATCGGTGGAATCCTCGGACAAAGCGTTCGAGTATTTGTCGCCGCCCTAGCCCTAAAGATCGTCACACCACTGGACTTCGAGGTTTGCATCCTGATCATCGGAGCCTTCGCCATCTGCTGGACCCTGATGGGCGGCATGCGAACCGTGATCTGGACCGACGTCATGCAGTTCTTTCTCTTTGTCGGGGCGGGACTACTCTCTTTGTTCTGGATGATTGGAGGCATTGAGGGAGGATGGTCCGGGATGGTAGAGACTGCCGGCGGAG
The DNA here is from genome assembly GCA_964576585.1 of uncultured Puniceicoccaceae bacterium. GTDB lineage: Bacteria > Verrucomicrobiota > Verrucomicrobiia > Opitutales > Seribacteraceae. The sequence goes on from CAZNWO010000082.1 coordinate 5,100, forward strand.
CAGGTAAGTTCACCCTGCTCAACTTGAGTCGAGACCCTGCCGCGGGCTTTACCCTGTGGGTTGCCATCATTGCGGTTCCCTTCCAGAACATAAGTATGTTCGGAGTCGACCAGCTCAATGCCCAAAGGATGTTCTGTTGTCGCTCGGAAAGCGATGCCCGCAAGGCGATCCTGACCAGCTCGCTGGGATTGCTGATCACCCTGCTGATGCTCTTGGTCGGAGCTTCCCTATACGCCTTTTACAACCAAGCGACTACTCCCGAAAGCTTTGCTCAGTTCAGCTCCGAAGTCGCGAAACTGCAACCCAAGGAACGCAAGGACGCCTATTACCCAATCTGGATCGTGACAGAACTCCCGGAAGGTCTCAGGGGTCTTATCTTGGCAGGCATTTTCGCTGCGGCGATATCGAGCTTGGACTCGATCCTTGCCGCCCTTTCCCAGACCACGCTGTCTCTCTTTCGAAAAAACGGGGAAGCCTCGAAAACGGGAGAAAGCCAAGATCTATTCAAGTCGAGATGCCTGGTCATTGGTTGGGGCATCGCCTTGTCCGCTTTTGCCATCGCCTTGGACTCCATGCGAGGAGACGTGAACGTGGTGGTACTGGCATTTGGTATGACTTCCTACACCGTAGGGCCAATGCTGGGATTTTTCCTAGCAGCGTTCTTCACTCCCCGAGCCAGCCTTGTGGGCTTGGCCATTGGGTTCGCCCTGTCCTTTGCCCTAGTGCTAGTCCTTAGAACGGACTTCTGGACGATCCTCGACAACCTTCGGATACTCAATGAATCGCAGATCGACAGGGTGCCAGGAATAAGCATGGCGGACGGTTCCCCAAAGGCCTACTTGAACTCGGTCTGGGCTTGGCCCGTCACCGTGTTCATCACTTGGGGTTGCGG
>CAZNWO010000082.1:6091-10095 GCA_964576585.1 uncultured Puniceicoccaceae bacterium
GAGTCCTACCGCCTCAAAATAGATGACAAGGGCATAGGAGTAGAATCCGAAACGGCTGCAGGAACCTTTCGGGCAACCCGCACGCTGAAACAACTGTTGCAGACGAATCCCTCCTCGATTCCCTGCATGGAAATTGAGGATCAACCGGCTTTCGAGAGGAGAGGATTCATGCTGGACATAAGTCGCTGCAAGGTGCCGACCATGGAAACAATCCATGAACTCGTCGACCTCCTGGCGGACCTCAAGTACAATGAACTACAACTTTACGTCGAACACACTTTCGCCTTCGAGGACCACGAGGAGGTCTGGAAGGAAGCCTCTCCCCTGACTGCCGAGGAGGTTCGGACCATAGACGAATACTGTAGAGAGCGATTCATCGAACTGGTCCCGAACTTGAACTCCTTCGGGCATTTCGAGCGCTGGCTGCGACACGAACCATACAAGAGGCTGGCGGAATGCCCGGACGGCTTTCGAAGGGAAAACCCCTATATCGTGAGAGACCATGGGACTACCCTCAAGCCGAACCAAGAAAGCTTGGACTTTATCGATTCTCTCTATGAAGAATTCCTTCCCAACTTCTCCTCCGGTCGCTTCAACGTAGGCATGGACGAACCTTGGGAACTGGGCCAAGGATGGAGCAAGCCTATGATCGAGGAAAAGGGCAAGCAGTCAGTTTATCTGGAACACTTGGACGGTATTCGCAAGCTGGTCGAGAAACACGGACGGGAAATGCTGTTCTGGGCCGACGTCCTCCTCGAGGATCCGGGCAACGCGCCTCATGTCCCCAAGAGCGCCTCCCCGGTAATCTGGGGTTATGAAGCCGAGCACCCCTTCGACAAGCAGGCCGAAACAATCGCCACTTGCGGACTATCCTTCTACCTAGCTCCGGGAACGGGATCATGGCGAAGTTTCACCGGCAGACTGCCAAACGCCTTGGCTAACCTGCGCAACGCCGTGGATTCAGGAATGGCTCATGGAGCGGCGGGTATTCTCGTGACCAGTTGGGGTGACTGCGGGAACCATCAGCCATGGCCGACCCTCTACCCGGGAATGATCCATGGCGCGGGCATTGCTTGGAACGAGAAATCCGACCCCGAGGACAAGCTTGCCGAGACAATCGACCAATTTCTTTTCCCTGACGTAGCCGAGACACCGGCAAGAGAGCTTGTGGAATTGGGCAAACTCGACCTCTCCCTAGGCTCGAAGATTGCAAACACCAGCTTGCCCTGGCTGCTCCTCTTCTCGAGCCAACCCGAGAAACTCGAGGAAAAGCTGAAGAAAGACCATCCACTCGAAAAGCTGCAAAGAGCACAGGAAATCCTTTCCTCCTCAAGGCCAAGGCTCGTAGAACTCTCTAAAAGAGAAGGAAACGCGGGATTGGTCGCAAGGGAGATGCTTTCGGGAATAGACCTTTCCGCCCGCGCCCTAGCAAGAGGGCAAAAAATCTTGGGAGGAAGTCGTTCGGAAAACCTGACGTCCTCTCAAGAAATCCTCTCCAACTACCGTCGAAATTGGCTGGCTAGAGCTCGCCCGGGTGGATTGCAGGAAAGTATTGAGCTCTTGTGCGAAGGCTTGGAGCAGACGGACTGAAGCTCTCTCAACCCTTGCCAATACCAAAGGCTCGGAAGCCTATTGACCGAAGCGAGGCAAGGTCGAGAACGTTTCGTCCGTCGAAGGCAAATGCAGGCTGAGTCATCCCCTCATGAATCTTCGCATAATCCAGCTCTCCATATAGGTCCCACTCGGTCAGGAGCGCGAAGGCATGGGCCTCCTCGCATGCATCCTCCGGACTGTCGCAAACCACAACTTGCGAATCCTCCCCTGACTCGGACTCCTTTGCGCCCAAGGTCTCCAATACGACCTCGGCGGGAACCTTGGGATCGTGGATCCTCAGGTGGGCGCCCTCCTCGATCAAGCGACGGCAAACGTCGATAGCCGGCGACTCCCGAACATCGTTCGTGTCTTTCTTGAAGGCATAGCCGAGAATAGCGATTCGCTTGCCCGACACGGTGTTGAACATGGCGTCCATCATTCGATTCACGAAACGCTCCTTCTGGTAGTCGTTCATGGACACGACTTGATCCCAGTAGGCGGCGACCTCGGGCAACCCAAAGTGGCTGCAAAGGTAGGAAAGGTTCAGTATGTCTTTCTGGAAACAGGAACCGCCGAAGCCAACCGAGCTCTTGAGGAACTTTGGTCCGATGCGCGAATCGGTTCCGATTGCCCGGGCAACCTCATCGACGTCCGCGCCGGTAGCTTCGCAAAGAGCCGAGATCGCATTGATGCTGGAGATTCGCTGGGCAAGAAAGGCATTCGCGGTAAGCTTGGAAAGCTCGGAAGACCATAAGTTCGTGGTGATGATCTTGTCCTTGTCTACCCACTGACCGTAGATCCCCGCCACTTTCTCTACGGCTGCCTTTCCCTCGGGGGTGGTTTCACCGCCGATAAGAACGCGGTCGGGATTCTCGAGGTCTCGTATTGCAGTACCCTCGGCGAGAAACTCAGGATTGGAAACGACCTGATAGGCATGACCATTCTGGGCAGCACCCAAAATCTCCTTCACCATTTGTGCGGTTCGGACGGGAACGGTGGACTTCTCCACCACGACCTTGTCGCCGCCTCCCGCCTCGGCAATTCGCCGGGCGCAAGCCTCTACGTAACGAAGGTCCGCCGCATGGCCCGCGCCCACGCCGTAGGTCTTCGTGGGCGTGTTGACGCTGATGAAAATCACGGATGCCTCACGGATGTTTTCATCCACGTCGGTTGAAAAGAACAGGTTTCTGCCGCGGGCGGCCATCACCGTCTCCTGAAGGCCGGGTTCGAAGATCGGCAACTCGTCGGAATTCCACTGAGCTATGCGCTCGGCGTTGATGTCAACGACAGTGACCTTTACCTCCTCGCACTTGCGGGCGATCATGGCCATGGTGGGTCCGCCTACGTACCCTGCTCCAATGCAACAAATTTTCATCTTTCCAAGATTGAACGTTTTACGTACTTGAGTAACGCCTACTTTCTCTCAAGGAGCGATGCTAGACAACCACAAATCATGAACGAGATCCTCAACCTGCCATGGCCAAGGATAGCAATGCTCGTATTGGCAAGCTACTTCTGCTTGTGCCTGATTGCAGGTTGCTTCTCCAATGGCCTGATCTTTCCCACGCCCACTTCCTCCTACGACAAGGAGGATACCGACCTTTTCGTTCGGACACCCTCGGGAGAACAAATCGCGTGCATTTACCTCAGGCAATCGGAGGCCAATGGAACAACCATCCTCTTCAGTCACGGGAACGGGGAGGACATCGGCCATGCAAGGGATTACCTTGAGGAACTGCACGGTCAAGGGTTCTCGGTCTTCGCCTACGACTACCCGGGCTATGGGCAGAGCTCGGGCAAGCCGACTGAGAAAGGTTGCCACGAGGCGGCCCTCGCAGCTTACGAACACCTGCTGGAAAAGGAAAATGTCGCACCTGAGAGGATCATCCTCCATGGGCGCTCGCTGGGCACCGCGCCTTCTTGCAAACTGGCGGCGGAAAAGGAGGTCGGCGGCCTTATCCTCGAGAGCCCCTTCGTTACCGCCTTTCGGGTCATGACGCATGTGACGCTCCTTCCTTGGGATAAGTTCAGGAACATCGACAACGCAAGGAAAGTCTCCTGTCCTTCCCTGGTCATTCACGGAGATATGGACGAGGTCGTACCTTTCTGGCATGGGAAGAAAATCTTCGAGGTACTGCCCGAGCCAAAGACCTTCCTCCCACTTCAGAAGATCGGCCACAACAACGTGGCTTCCGCAGGTGGCGAAAATTACTGGCAGGCGATCAAGGAATTCCGACAATCAATCGAGGAGAAAACCAGAAGATGAAAACCGTACTGGTAATCCTCACGGATGGATTCGAGGAAATCGAAGCCGTTTCCCCCATCGACCTCCTTCGCCGAGCAGGCGCTAAGGTCACGCTCGCCTCTCTGACCGATTCGACGGAGGTCACCGGCAAGTGCGGCATGACCCT
>CAZNWO010000082.1:10195-13743 GCA_964576585.1 uncultured Puniceicoccaceae bacterium
TGCCCGACATGAAGGAAGACCTTGCCGTGGTCGAGGACGGCAACCTCGTAACCTCCCGAGGAGCCGGCACTGCAGTCGCCTTCGGGTTGCGACTGGTGGCCCTCCTCTTCGGTGAGGAGAAGGCCGTGGAAATCGCCGAATCCATTCACGCATAACATTCAAATGAAAGCCTTTCGTCGCTACGCCAAGCAACCACGAGCCGCCCGACTCGAGGAAACCAACGTACCCGAACCCGGGGAAAATGAGGTTCGCCTGAAGGTCTCTCATTGCGGAATCTGCGGGTCCGACCTTCACGCATGGCTCGATCATCCCGGATACGAGTTCGTGCTCGAGCAAGTCACCTTTGGCCACGAGTTGTCGGGGGTGGTGGAGAAGGTCGGCGACCGGGTTTCGGAATGGAAGGAAGGCGACAAAGCCGTCATGATCGCCCTACAGACGCACCACGACGAGGCGGACCCCTACTGCAAGGAAGGCCTTCCCCAGCTTTCCGAACGAAGGCGAGTGCAAGGCCTGCACCTCGACGGCGGCATGGCCGAATACGTCGTCGTCCACAAGGAATTCCTGATTCCCGTTCCCGGCGGGCTGGACATGCGCCTCGCCGCCCTCACCGAACCACTTTCCGTAGGCGAGCACTGCATCGCAAATCGATCGAGCATCGGCGAGGGGACCAAGGTCGTGGTCACGGGCCCCGGCATCATCGGCGCCTTTTGCGCTATTTCCGCCCGCCACAGGGGAGCCGACGTCTTGATCGCGGGAACCGAGCGAGACGAGAAGGCTCGCCTCTCCGCCCTTCGGAAGATCGGGTTCTCTACAGTCACCGTGGGACCTGAACTGCCTCCCCTGGACGAGCAGGTCGCGCAACACTTCGGCGAACCCGCGGAAGCCTTGGTCGAAGCCTCCGGTGCCCCGCCCGTGCTTGCCGACGCTTGGAAGACCCTGCGCTCGAACGGGACGGTCACCGTGGTCGCCCTGTATGGCGCGAACGTCGACTTCCCCATCACGCAATACGTGCGCAAGCAAATCGACCTGCGGGTCACCTACGCCTCCTCTGGCCCGGACTACCTGCGGGCCTTGGACCTGCTTCGCGAGGGTGCAGTGGAGCTGGAAGCCTTGGTCAACGTCTACCCCTTGGACGAGGCCGAGCAAGGCTTCCGGGACAGCGAGGCCCAAGCCGTCATGAAGCCCATGCTCGCTTGTTCCTAATTTCTTTCCTTCAGGGCTTGCTGAAGCTGCACCCGTATCATCTTGCGGACGAGTCCCACCTCAAACGCCGACAGACCCGCCTTCTTCGGGTTCACCCCAAAGGCGGTCAGCCACTCGTCTCCTGCGGGCTTAAAGCCAAGCTTTTCCACAATCCGTTCCTCCAGGTCAGGCATATGGGCGGCGCCGTAGAAGACCACGATGGACTTGGGCGGCTTCTTCTGCTTCAGGACTTTTCGTAGGTCTCGAAACACGATTGCATTGCGATCCTCCAGCAGGGCGCGCATGAACTTTCGCATACCGGGTCCGGAAGCCTCCGCCAAGCGGGTCACGTCTCCCTCGATGGAACCCAACGCCTCCACGATCGCCAGTTTCATCAAGGCTCGAAACTGGGGGCTTTTCCCAAAAAACTTCAGGGCCTTGGAAAGGAAGCTGAAGAGGATGGAGTCTCCCGAGAGAGCCTTCACGAATTGCCTCGACTCAAAGTTTCCCTTGTCCGCCTTGCCTCCGGGCTTGCCCTTGTCGGGAGCATCCTCCTTGCCGCCCGAGCCACCCTTGGCTGAGGGCTTTCCCTTTCCGCCCTGCAGCTTCGAGAGCAAGGCTTCCGGAGAAATGTCGCTGTTCCGAAAGTGCGGCCGATCATACCTTATGGCCTGAAGCTGGAACACGAGGCCCATGGAGCTCGCCAGCGACAACTGCAGTTCCGAGACTCCGCCTCCGTCATCCCGATTCCCCTTCGGCGGACCATCGTCGCCAAAGCCCACTCCCTCGAACAGGACCAGGTCGGCGGCATCCAGCTTCTTCTGGATTTTCTCATAGTAGCTGCGGTCGCCTACGTGCGACACCCCAAGCAAGGTAACCGTCGGGCCTTGCTCGGCAGGGGACGCCAAAGTCCTCGCGACCACCTGCAGCACACGCCCCCCACCCTTCTCGTCCGTTGCCCTGAGGTAGGGAGCGGGTTCACCGAAAACCTTGCAGCTTGCAAGGAGTGCAACCGTAAAAAAAAGTTGGCTTCGCATCCTGCGCATCCTTCCCCGGAATCGGGGCGAAGGTCAAGCCTGCCTCGTCATTCAGCCTCCACCCAAAGCCGCTCGGGCTTCTTGGTCTTGTCCCGAAATGGTTCTCCCGTACCCTCGCAAAAGGCGCAAACGTAGGCGAACTCACCATGGCCCGCTCCATTGCAGGGGCTGCAGCGATGATAGACCTTGAACCTTCGCGAGCCTCGCCCACCGCAATGCCGGCACCAGGTTCGGCGCGTCACCCATCTCGTCACGGTCTTCTCCGAACCGTCCGGCTGCTTCTCCACCCGGCGAACGGGCACGCGTTCCCAAGTTCTCCCGGAACCGTGGCACCACCTGCAGGTTTCCCGGTCCCAGCCATCGAATATCCTTCCCTCCCCCGCGCACACCCCGCAGGCGAGTCGGCAACCCTGTCCCCGGCATTCCCCGCACAGACCCGGCGCCGTTCGTTTGCCCATGCACCCCGCAAGGCAAAGGATTGCGACAGGCAAAGCGAAACGAGTAAAAATGAATCTCACGTCTTTCGCTTCCCTAGCCTGCCTGTGCATCCAAGTCAATCGCGGGCAAGGATCATCCCTTGATTCATGGCTACTGCCCCGCAGCTTTCCTCAAGCAAGGACTTTAGGTAAAAAAATCACTTGCGTGCACGTATAGGAACATGTTCGATGCTCCAACTTCCATTCATAAAACATCCTCAAGGTAAGATGAAATCCCTTTTCCCAAACATCCTCCTGTCTCTATTGGCTGCCTTTGCATGCGTCCCGGCCTTCGCCGCTCCCGTCACCTATACGGGAAAGCTGGCGATCGAAGGTGTGAACTACAACGGCGACGCCGCCTTCACCTTCGCCCTCCGCGACCAAAACGGCACCGTGCATTGGCGCAACGGCTCGAACGCCGAAGACTCCATCAACGTCCCCGTCGAGCGTGGCCACTACGTCGTCTATCTTGGAGGCCAAGGGATGAACCCGCTCCCCGCAAACCTCTTCCTCGACCACCCCGCGCTCTACCTGCAGGTACGCTTCTTCCGCCTCGACACCGGGCAATGGGTCCACCTCCAGCCCGACCAGCGCATCTACTCCGCGCCACACGCCCTTACCGCCGAACTCGCCAAGGCAGTCCGGCCCGGCGCCGTCACCGAGGGCATGCTCGATCCCGTCCTCAAGGCCCACCTCGCTCTTGTCCTCAAGCCGAAGTTCGCCTCCCCCTTGGCCGACTACGTCGCCCGTCCCGGGCAGTCCGTCGTCCTGCAGGCTCCCTCCACCTCGGGCGCTTACTACTCCTACCAGTGGAAGAAGGACGGCGCCCCCATCGCCGGGGCCACGGGTTCCC
>CAZNWO010000083.1:0-13601 GCA_964576585.1 uncultured Puniceicoccaceae bacterium
CAGGGCGAAGATCAGGGCGAAGGCCAGGGCGAAGGTCAAGGTCAAGGTCAGGGTCAGGGTCAAGGCCAGGGCGAAGGTCAGGGTCAAGGCGAAGGTCAGGGTCAAGGCGAAGGTCAAGCACCACTGACAAATCCTGAAACAGCTCAAGCTCTTGCCCAAGCGTTGGACTCACTTGATCAAGCTTTGAACGCAGTCGAGAATCCTTTTGCTGAAGATGCATTTCCAACAGACGACGCCTTTCCGGGCGAATCTCCCCTTGCCGGAGCAGCTCCCCCAGGCCCTCCTTCATCAGGACCTCCTTCTTCCGGACCTCCGAGCTCAGAACCTCCAGGTTCGGGACCTCCAGGTTCGGGACCCCCTGGTTCGGGGCCTCCGTCATCTTCCTTGGCATCGGCCGCAGCTCAAGCTCTAGCCGCCGCATCGCAAGCTCTTGGTCAAGCAGCCATGGCGCAAGCAGCAGCCATGGCGCAATCCAGAATACCGGGGCAAAGCCCAAAGACGGAAGGCTTCCAGCTCAATTCCGGCGAAGGAGCAGCCGTCCAAGCAGGTGCCATGGCCTTTCAGGATCTGCCCGCGATCAAGGAAATGGTGAAACAAGAGTGGGGCCGTCTGCCACCTAAGCTAGCCAAGGACTTGATGGACGGAAAACGTGAAGCAGTTTCCGGAGAATACAGAGACCGCGTGGAGACCTATTTCAGGGCAATGGCCGAAAAAGCTAGGCAAAAGAAGACAGGAAAATGAATTCCTTACCTCGCTTAGCCGCAATTTGTTTTTTGGCCATTTCCTCGATTTGGCTATCGGGATCGGCATTTGCGCAAAAAAAGGAGACCGAAGTACCCACGGGAAATCCATTCCAAAAAGACAAAGTCGACAAGGCGATTGAAAAGGCAATGCGCTTCTTGGGAAGCAAACAGCAGTCGGATGGCTCGATCGCAGATCGAGGGAACCAATCGACCATGACCTCCCTCGCAGTCATGTCCATGGCGGCAGTAGGCAACCAACCCGTTCACCCAAGCACAGAAGGCAGAATCATGCGCAAGGGCTTGGACTTTGTCCTGAGAGAAGACAGGCAAGACGATCATGGTTATTTTGGGAACAGGGACGGTGGGCGAATGTACGGTCACGGAATTGTCACCTTAATGCTCTCGGAAATGCTGGGAATGGGCTTGGATGAGAAACAGGATCAATTGATTCGCAAGAGATGCCAAAAGGCCATCGACCTGATCCTCCGCTCCCAAAAGGTGCCCAAGAGCGCCTCCCATCAAGGAGGCTGGAGATACAGTCCTGATTCGCGTGATGCCGATCTTTCGGTTTCGATCTGGCAATTGTTGTCCCTTCGTTCAGCCAAGAATTCCGGCCTAGACGTACCCTCTTCCGCCATCGAAGATGCCGTGGGATACTTGCGTCGCTCTTACCACTCGGCCTTGGATTCCAAAGGGAATCCCGTAAACAAGAAGTCGGGTTTTGCCTATCAACCGGGAGGAGGACCCGCTTACGCCACCACTGCCGCCGGTCTACTTGCCATGCAGGTTTGCGGCCAATACGAGTCTCCCTTTGTTAAAGGCGCCGCCGATTGGCTGCTGGAACATCCGCCGAATTCAAACGGGTCGGGTTCATGGTTTTTTTATGGCACCTACTATTACTCGCAGGGCATGTACCAAAGAGGTGGCGATCATGCCAAGGCTGCGAGAAAGAAGGTAGAGGAAATTTACCTGAGGCTCCAGCGCGGCGACGGTTCTTGGCATGGAACAGGTTCCGAGCACAGCACGGGTCAGGTTTACTCGACTTCGATGGCTATCCTGGCATTGGCGGTCAAATATCACTATCTCCCCATCTACCAGCGCTGAGAAAGAGTTTCCTCCTTCAGCTACGGGGCAGGAACACAGACTTTGTTCCAAGGATCATCCTATAAGTGAAATTTGCGTTCGTTTTTCCGGCAATCTCCTCGCTTACATTGTCATTTGGTCTGCAATCCGCCAATTCGCAGGATCAGGAGACGAAGCTTCCTCCCGGCAACCCTTTTCAGGAGGACAAAGCGGACAAAGCCATCGACAAGGCAATCGGCTTTCTTACCAGGAAGCAAAAGTCGGACGGTTCTATCCACGACAGGAGCAATCCAACCACCATGACGTCCCTCTCACTGATGGCCATGGCTGCCGTCGGGAACCAACCCGTCAACCCCACTGCAGAAGGCCGTGTCATGCGACGAGGCCTGGATTACGTCTTGCGCGAAGACAGACAAGACGAACACGGCTACTTCGGCAACAGAGACGGCGGAAGGATGTATGGCCATGGCATCATCACTTTAATGCTATCCGAAATGCTCGGAATGGGGCTGGACGAGGAACAAGACCGACGCATCCGCAAGCGGTGCCAAAAGGCCATAGACCTTATCCTGCGTTCACAAAAAATGCCCAAACGCCCACCATCCCACCAAGGCGGTTGGCGCTACACCCCGGATTCCCGGAACGCCGATCTCTCGGCCACCATTTGGCAACTCATGTCCCTGCGCTCCGCCAAAAATGCAGGACTAGACATACCTTCATCCTCCATAGAAGAAGCCATCGGCTATCTCCGGCGTTCCTACAATTCGAGGTTAGATTCCAAAGGTGACCCGGTGAACAAGAAATCTGGATTCGCCTACCAACCCGGCGGTCGACCTGAATACACCACCACCGCAGCGGGCTTGCTCGCCATGCAAGTGTGCGGGAAATACGAGTCCCCTTTCGTCAAAGGAGCCGCCGACTGGCTTTTGGACAACGAACCCAACACGGGGAGAAAATTCTTCTTTTACGGAACCTATTATTATTCGCAAGCCATGTACCAACGTGGAGGCAATCACGCAAAAGTCGCTAGAAAAAAGGTCGAAGACATCATGCTCAAGCTTCAACGAAACGATGGTTCATGGCACGGCAGTGGCTCCGAAAGCAATGCAGGCCAAGTTTACTCGACTTCCATGGCAGTCTTGGCATTGGCGGTAAAATATCACTACCTTCCGATTTACCAGAGATAAGACACACCTCGCCAAAGGGGATTCCGCAACCGACGAAGTTTGCCCCTTGAACATAGAGTAATTCGTCATCAAGATGAGAGAGAACGCATGCTGTTCTCCATGAAACAAGGCTCCCAAGTATTCCGTTTCACGCAAATTGCAGTCCTGTTGGCTTTATTGCTAACTTTTTCTTGCGAACAGGGAGTGCAATTAGAAGTTCCTGCTGCAGAGGAACCATTCAAGGCAAAGGAGGAAATCTATGCCTTCATGCTGGGGAAGAAATTTCCTGAGCGTTCTTCTCGAGGAAGCCGCTCCAGATTCAAAAGGATGTCTCCCGAACTCACGAACGTCAGATTCAGGAATGAATTCATGCCCGACCATCCGAGGAACGCGCTCTATTCCAGCGGCTTTTCTTGCGGGGGAGTTGCCATAGGTGACGTGGACGATGATGGTTGGCCCGACCTCTTCTTTACCGGAGGCCCTACGACCAACAAACTGTTCAGGAACTTGGGAAATTTCAGATTCGAAGACGTCACGGATAAAAGCGGCATATCCTCTGGAGGCAATCCTTGGTCCGCCGGAGCTTCTTTTGCAGACATCGATGCCGACGGCGACTTGGACCTTTACGTCTGCAACCATGAAAACCGCAACCAGCTTTGGATAAATGACGGGGCGGGAAGTTTTTCCGAGCAAGCCGAGGCGTTTGGACTAGGCACGGTTTCCGCAAGCCTTATGTCGTACTTTCAGGATTTTGACGCAGATGGCGACCTAGACCTATTTGTTTTGACCAATCGACTCTTCAGACCCGGAGGGAGACCGAAGAAACCTCCGTTTAGAAAGGGAAAGGACGGAAGGCCCGAAATGCTTCCGGAAATGGAGAAATACTTTTCCCTAAGGCAGGTTGGTCCAGATGTTTTCAAGATAGACGCAGCAGGCTTGCGGGACATGCTCTTTCTAAACGAAAATGGTCATTTCAGAGACGTCGCTCAGGAAGTGGGGATTCGACAACGTGGACACGGGCTCTCGGCAGCTTGGTGGGATTTCGACCAAGACGGCGACCAAGACCTTTACGTAGCCAATGATCACAACGACCCGGACCATCTTTATCGCAATGACGGCGGCACCTTTACCGACGTCGCCAAGGAAACCTTTCCGCACGTAGCTTGGTTTGCAATGGGCTCGGATGTGGCCGACCTCGATGGCAATGGGCTTGAGGACCTGTTCACCTTAGATATGTCCGGAACGGACCATTTCCGACAAAAGACCACTATGGGGGCAATGACCTCCAGGAAGTGGTTCCTTGAAAATGCAAACCCCAGGCAGTACATGCGCAACGCGCTTCTGATGAACGAAGGGGAAAGCAAGTTTCGCGAGGCTGCCTACCTCGCCGGATTGGCGGATTCCGACTGGGGTTGGTCTCCGAAGCTGGAGGACTTCGACGAGGATGGTCGTGTGGATGCCTACGTTACCAACGGCATGTCTAGGAATTTCACTCATTCGGATTTTCCTATGGATCAGCAGCAATTGATCGGAAAATCAGAATTCGATCATTATCGCCATACCGGGTTCAAGAAAGACCTTAACTTGGCGTTCAGGAACACTGAAAAACTAAGGTTCGACAACGTCGCCGAGGAATGGGGTCTTGGCCACGAAGGCATGAGTTTCGCCGCTGCCCACGGGGACTTGGACCGCGACGGTGATCTAGACTTGGTCGTGGCCAACCTGAATGAAGAAGTCAGTCTCTATCGCAACGATTCCAGCGAAGGAAATCGCATTGTGGTTTACCTGAATGACAAGCACGCCATGGGAACGAAAGTAACGGTCCTAACAGCCAAGCGTCGCCAAACGAAGACCCTGAGACCGGCAACGGGATACATGTCCTGTGACGAACCGATCCTGCACTTCGGCTTAGGAGAGGAGGATTACGTAGGCGTCATTGAAATCGAATGGGCGGATGGCACGAAACAAGATTTCGGCGACATTCATGCAAACCAGTTCCTAGAAATTGCTAGGGCAACGGATGAGCCTACCATCCCCCTGCCCTCTCCGGATCCCGTCACACTCTTCCGACAAGTTCCTCTGACGGAAAATATTAGGCATGAAGAAACACCTTTCGACGACTACAAGCTTCAGCCTCTGCTGCCCCACAAACTCTCGGAACTCGGTCCTGCCATGGCTTGGGCCGATTTGGACAAGAATGGTCGCCCTGACCTTTTTTTGGGAGGTGGCACGGGCAAGGAAAGTTCAATCTGGCTCAATCATGGTAATGGAGAATTCAGGAAATTGGTAACCCCTGCATTAGCTGCAAGCAAAGGCGCCGAGGACTTAGGCGCCTTGTTTTTCGATTATAACGGGGATGGTCGACTGGACTTGCTCGTAGCCTGCGGAAGCAACGAACTACCGCATGATTCACCATTCTACCGCGACCGCCTTTACAAGAACGTGGGCGGCGCACGTTTCGAACAAGCGCCCTTTCCTTCCGGAGAAAGCTCGTCAGGCCCTATGGCTGCGGCGGACTTTGATCGCGACGGCGATGTCGACCTTTTCATCGGGGGGAGACAGATTCCCAGCAAATATCCTCTCCCGGGCAAGAGCAGCCTGTACCGCAACAATGGGGGAAGGTTCGTGGACGTCACGGCATCGATTGCCCCAAATTTATCGGAAATCGGAATGGTGACGGGATGCCTGTGGTCGGACGCCACGGGAGACGGTTGGCCCGACCTGCTGCTTACGACCGAGTGGGGTTCCGTAAAGCTGTTTCGCAACGACAAGGGAAAGCTAGTCAACGACACCCAAAAGGCAGGTCTTGCAAACCTCACCGGCTGGTGGACGGGAATTGCCGGAGCAGATTTCGACAACGATGGCGACATGGACTACGCCTTGGGCAACCTAGGCTTGAACACAAAGTACAAGGTGTCTCCCGAGCGACCCTTCGAAGGTTACTACGGTAGTTTTGGAGAAACCGGCAGGAAATGCTTCGTCGAGGCCACTTGGGAACACGGCAAGCTATATCCCGTCAGGGGGAGAAGCTGCTCCTCGGACGCCATGCCTTTCGTCAGTCGGAAATTTCCCACCTACGAAGCTTTTGCTCGCGCCACGATTCCTGAAATCTATTCTCCGAACAGACTAAAAAGTTCCCACCGAGTAGAGGCCAAGGTACTCGAGTCGGGATTGATCCTCAACGATGGAACCGGAAAATTCAGCTTCAAGCCATTTCCTCGCATCGCCCAAATCTCGCCTTCCTTTGGAATTGTAGCCGAGGATTTCGACAAAGATGGCAACACCGACTTGGTTCTGGCCCAGAATTTTTTCTCGCCTCAGCTCGAAACAGGAAAAATGGCGGGCGGGTTGAGCCAATACCTTCGAGGCAAGGGTGACGGCACCTTTACTCCCCTACCCCCTTCCGAAAGCGGGATAAGCGTAAAGGGCGAGTGCCGCAGCCTGGCGGCGCTCGACTTGGACTCCGACGGGGTGACGGATCTAGCCTTCGCCCGAAACAACAAAAGCCCCGTCATTTACCTCGGAAATAAAAACGAGACGGAGCGTCCGACGCTTCGCATTCGCTTGCAGGGAATCAAGGGAAACCCGACTGCGATTGGTTCCACTATATTTCTTCATTTTAAGGATGGCTCGATGAGGAGGGCAGAAACCTATGCCGGCTCAGGCTACCTAACTCAAACACCGCCGGTCGTTCACTTCGGGCTGGGGAAAAGCTCTCCCGGCGCCATTCGCATTAACTGGCCGAACGGGAGGACCTCCACTACCCAAATCTCTAAGGGCTCAAACGACTTAATCCTTTCCCAGCCCGAACAATAAAAAACCCCCGCCTCAAAAGAGACGGGGGTTTGCAGGATACGTCTCAGTACCTGTTAATCATGACTTACCATCGTCAAAAGTTTCCCCGTCCCACTTTGGGGTTGAGGGACGGGGTAGACCTCGAAAAGTAGTGCCCACTACTAATTGTTTTTGGATGGTTAACCTAACAAACAAACAAGGCCTAGAAATCAAAAGACATGCCAACGCTCCAGATGCGGGGTGCACCTGCTCGATAACCATCAGGCAGAAGACTGTGAGCATATTCCTTGTCCGCTAGGTTGGTTACCTTGCCAAAGACGGTTACACCATCGCTGATAGCGTAAAAACCAGACCAATCAAGAATACCATAGGAATCCAGCTTTGAAGTGTTGGCTCCATTGGTAAAGACTTCGGCCTGATGGTGATAATTCAAATAGGTGCTGAATTTTTCAAAAACCAGACCACCTCTCAAATTAAGGGTGAAGTCGGGAACGTAAGGAAATTCAGTTCCTGAAGTCGCTCCACTCAAATATCCCGTGGTGCCGGCTGAAGAACCCTCGTATTCCGTATCAGTGAAAGTGGCGGAAACGGACAAAGGCACTCCTATGGCATCCCCTCCCAAATCGGAACCAAGAAGCACTTCCAATCCTTGCGAGGAAGCTTCACCGATGTTTGCCGAATCCTCGACACCGTTATTTAGTCCGGAAAGCACGAGCATGTCCTCCAATCCCGTGTTGAAGTAAGCGAGGTCGTAGTAGACCTTGCTAACCGTTCCACGAAGGCCAACCTCGAAGCTGAGAGATTCTTCAATTCCTCGGAGACCGTCTTCATCATCCGACGAAGCTGACTCGGCATCGGGAAATGCATGGCCTTGGTGGACACCTCCGTAGAGAACGGTGTTCTCGGACAATTGATACCCCGCGCCAACGCCTACTAGAAAATCGTCAAGAGTGCGATCATTGGCGCCCTTGTATTGGTAATCTATGCTGGTGTAGCGGACTCCGGGCGTTACGTTGAGGTTCCCGAAGTCAATGCTGTCGGTAAGGTAAATCTCGAAGGCCTGAGCATCCTTGTAAGGATCAGTCGCTGACTTGGCGCCAACCTTCTTAGAAACGGAATTATTGGCATCAACCGTGTAAACATCCTCGTGGTAGGGATTCTTGATGTAGTTGTCATCGGTATACCTGAAGCCAAGATCAAAGTCATTGTTGCCAACCTCATAGTCGAAGTTGAACTGAATCCCTTTGGTGCTGTAGCTTCGGTCATTGCTTTTGACCTTATATTTACCGTTTCTGGTTCCGCTCAGAACACCTACGGCAGCATCGCTTGCTGAAACGGATCCATTGACCTTAAAATAGCCGACTTTTTTCCGATCGCCACCAGCAAGAACCTCCGCGTCATAGGTGGCGGTATCGTTGACGTCCGCAAGCTTTAGCCAATTCCTGTTGAATTCGTTGTAGAATCCAGTGGTGGTCATCGACAACGATTCCGTAAAGTCCTTCTTGTAGCGAAGGTAGAAACGGGATTGATCGGAATCCATGTTGTCTGCTTCGGTCCCGGCATAGCGATGATAAGGATTGGCCTTGAAGTCGGCCTCGGAAAGACCTTGATAACTGACGTCGGCGTCCAAATCCGTTCTCCCTGCCTTGAACTCAAGGTAATCGCCGCCCTTGAACTCATAGCTGAGCTTGAAGGTTATGTCCGTCTTGGCAATCGGAGAATCCCTCAAAGGAGCTCCATTGAAGGACTCTAGGTTTTTCCAACCGTCGGAACGATGGTCGAAAACTTCCACTAAATAACCAAGCTTGCCTGCACCCAAATCAGTCTTGCCACCGGAAAAGGCATGGGCGATGCGCTCATTGAATTCTCCGTAACTGGCGTGCAAGTGGGAACGATGATCGTTGGGGATAGGCGTGGAAAGGTAGTTTATCACCCCACCGGTAGTATTGGGTCCGTGCTTCAACTGGCTTGAACCCTTAAGGATTTCGAAGCCTGCCATACGCCCGGCTGTAGGTGCATAATAAGCAGAGGGATCTGCGAAAGGAGCAGGAGAGCTTGGAATACCGTCTTCCATGATGGTAACCTTGAAGGAACGATTCGGATCCACTCCTCGCAAACTGATGTTTGGGAAAAAACCATAACCCTCCTCGGGACGTACGTAAACGCCGGGCACTTGGCGAAGGATCTCGTTTATATCGGTATGGAAGAAAGGCTTCAGGTCGGAAGAATCCAAAACGGCGCCCGAACCTTGAAGCTTGGACAGGTCGGCCTTCGTTCCAATTACGTTAAAGGGGGACAGGACGTCTATGCCGTCTCCCTCGTTTTCGTTTTCGTTTTGGCCAAACGTCGAAGCAGCCAATAAGGCGGCCACGAAAGAAGAGCCAAAGATTTTTACATTAGTTTTCATGTCTAGCTGGCTTGTTTGTGTTTGTTTGCTTGGGGATATTAAATGTTGAGAGTGGGTCTCAATATCAAATGATACCGAGTCTCAATATCATTTTTTTTCCTTTGTCAAATTTTTTTCGGAAATTTTTTATTTTTTTCGGAAAGAGCGAAAAAGCAGTCTTCCCGAAGAACGAATGCAGGAACGAAACCTTGCATCAAATGCATTGACCATGCATGAGGACAAAAGCATGATGAACACAATCCTCTTGGACGTTGCTCCTGTAGTTCAATGGATAGAGCACCGGTCTCCGGAACCGGAAATCTGGGTTCGACTCCCAGCGGGAGCACCACTCAAGTGGTTCGATTACAGCAACTGTATCTCGATGGTAAACTCATCCCGCCCGGAAGGCGGAACATAGCGAACCGTCTTGGTTTCGGGAGAGTTTGGCGGGGCCATCCAAGGTTCGACGCAGTAAAACGGACTATCGTCGCTTTCCGTCCAAGTCACGAAGGTGAGGCGAGAACCGGCTTCAGGTCCACCAATCTCGGCAACTGAGATTTGCTCCTCGTCGTTCGCGAGGCCAAAGACTGCACGAGGTTCCTTCATTTCATAGTGGATTCGATTGACTAGGCCGGGATCATCGAAGGACGTCGTTTCCTGTGGCGAGTCAACCTTGTCGAGGAGACCCCCTTCCCTGTACTGAAAAACCTTGCGAGCGGAAATATGAATGTGATGATCGGCTCGAGATAGGCTTTGGCGCCAAGGAAGCTGGAAGTAGAAATGGTGACCGGCAGCCCAAGGTATTGCCGTAAGCATCTCATTTTCCAAGATTAAGCTGACTTGTAGGGAAAGGTCGGAGAAACGATAGACGACCGAAAACTTGTAGTCGAAAGGATAGTATGCCCGGGCGGATTCATCCGGAACAAGGTCTGCAGTAAAACCATGTTCATCGATTGAAGACACTTTGAATTGGCTTTTGCGGGCAAACCCATGCTGGGGCATTGGGAGCACATCTCCACCCGGAGCCAACCACTTGTCGAGGTCACCGTCCCTAATGCTTCTTCCGGCAAAGGGAAAGAGGATTGGATTGCCGCCGCGAACCCTGGCAAAGTCATCAACCTCGACGCTCTCGGGCCAATGGATCACGTCGCGGACGGAACCATCTCCCATGTTAAGGTGCCAATTCATCAGTCGAGCGCCTCGCTCGGGCGCGGCAAGGAAAGTTGAAGGACCTACGTCCCAACGACGAATTTCAATACCTTGATAAGAAATAATTTCCATGAAGGTTTCATCCATGAAGCGACTTTCAAGTTTGCGCAATGCCTTTTCTCGCATAGGAAAGGTAAGTCTTAGGAAAATGTTACGAAAAAGCATGTTGTCGGGATTCTTGTTCCTATACGCCGGAACAATGGGATTCGTGTGGTCTGAAGAAAATTCAAGCTTGGACTTGGATTTCAATGAGACCGCTCGAGAAACTCCTCATGATTTCAACGACACCCCAAAAGAAACCAAAGATACAAAGCGTTCCCTAGCTTACGTCATTCCGATCAAAGACCAAATCGGGGCCCCGGTCCTGGACATTCTTCGCCGCGGCATCAAGGATGCCATAAAGGCAAAGGCAACGACGGTCGTTCTGGATATGGATACGCCCGGTGGAGAGTTGGGCGTGACCTTGGAGATGATGCAGGAAATCGTGGAGGCTTTCGAGCGGTTTGACGGACCTGTCGTAACCTATGTGAATTCCGACGCAATCTCAGCGGGAGCATACATAGCAATCGCAACGAACGAGATCGCATTTGCGCCCTATGGTCAAATAGGTGCCGCAGAGGCTGTAAGCGGAGGAGGTGGCAACATTGATTCCGGAATGAAGCGCAAGATAAATTCCTACCTTAAGGCGAAGATCAGGAATTTCTCAGGCCAGAGTCGATACCGTTCACGTGTTATGGCTGCAATGATGGATGCAAACGAGACCTTGGTCGTCGAGGGTATCCGACCGACTGCGGCAGATGGATCTCTAATCCAGAAAGACGGCGAATTGCTGACCCTGACCGCAGAAGAAGCGGTAAAGGCATACGGAGATCCACCCGAACCCTTGCTTGGCATTGGCATCTACAAGACCGTCGAGGAATTGCTTGAAGGGAAGCACGGCAAGGGAAACTTCGACGTCGTAAAGATGGAAATCAACTGGGCGGAAGAGTTGGGCCTATGGCTGAGCGGGATTGCTCCAATCCTTCTTGGCCTAGGGATGCTTTGCCTGTTCATCGAATTCAAGACTCCCGGTTTTGGCGTCTTCGGTGGAGTTGGGCTGGCCTTGCTTCTGGTTTTCTTCGGAAGCAAGTACGTTACAGGTTTTGCGGGCCACGAGGAAGTCATCGTTTTTCTGCTTGGGGTGGGATTGGTTGCCTTGGAACTTTTTCTTTTCCCAGGACTAATGGTTCCTGCTTTGCTTGGAATTTTAATGATGCTGGGTTCCTTGTTATGGGCGATGGTAGACATATGGCCCGTACCGGACTTTGAGTGGTCTCCCGCATTGTTCAGGGAACCCATTCAGGACTTGGGATTGGGCCTGCTGATTAGTCTTGGGTTGGGGATGGTAGCAATGAAGTTTTTGCCCAAGACTCCGCTGTGGAACCAGCTCACGCTTCAGGCAGAAGTCGGGGAGGCAGACCCCATCGTGACTGGAGGAGCTTCCTCGACGGATGCACCGCAAGCACTACCGGAAAAAGGTTCGACAGGCATGGCAATCACGCAATTGTACCCGAGCGGAAAGGTTGAGATTGAGGGCAGGAGATATGAGGCACAATCTCGTTCGGGAACCATTCGCAAGGGAGAGGAGATCAAGGTAGTTGGCCACAGGGACTTCAATCTATTGGTGGAAAAGGGCGACCTGTCATGAGTTGGGTAATCGGACTAATCGTCATCAGTTATACCCTGATTTTTTTCGAGGCTTTGGTTCCGGGTGGAATTCTAGGCCTTTTGGGCTTCACGTGCTTGGTTGCAGCTTCAGTCATGGCCCACGGGGAATTTGGGGGCTGGTTCGCCCCAACGGCGACCTTTCTAGCGGGAGGACTGGGAGCAGTGATACTGGTCTTTATCGAATTGAAGTGGCTTGAGGGCAATCGGTTCGGGAAAAACCTCTTTCTGGGAAGACAGGTGGATGGCTCAAGCAATGCTCCCGTTGCTCCGGACGATATCGTCGGAAAGAAGGGTCAGGCCGCTACCCCCTTCAAGCCTGAGGGAATAATTCGAATCGAGAAGGAACAGTTCGATGCATTTTGCGAAGACGGTTACGTGTCCAAAGGCACGTCTCTGGTCGTAAGCGGAAAGGATGGTTTCAACTTGAGAGTTCGAAAAACATGAACTAGTCGTTGACTTTCAAAGTTACAAAGCACTGGAATCTGGTGACGGTAATCACATTTACGAATAAACCCTAACTCAAGGAAACACCCATGTACGTGGAACTCATCATAGGAGGCGTTTTGGCAGTCATCGCGCTGGTAATCGCATTTCTTTTCGTCTCGTTCTTCAACACTTGGCTCAAAGCCAAATTGGCCAAGGCGAGCGTAGGATTCCTAACGCTATTGGCGATGCGCCTCAGGGGCGTTCCCGTCGGACTAATCGTAGACGCTCGGATCACCGCCGTTAAGGCAAAGATTCCCTTAGGCACCGAGGAACTTGAAGCTCACTATCTTGCAGAAGGAAACGTCGTGCAGACCGTACAGGCCCTCATTGCGGCGGCAAAGGCAAATATCGAGCTTTCGTTCGACAGGGCATGCGCCATAGACCTCGCCACTCGAGGGACCTCTAAATCTGTGCTTGAGGCAGTGAGAACTTCAATCAACCCCAAGATTATCGACTGTGTCATCGAGGGAAGAGAAACCATAGATGGCGTTGCAAAAGACGGTATCCAAGTAAAGGTTCGGGCTCGAGTGACCGTCAGAAGCAACTTGGACCGATACGTCGGAAGCGCCCAAGAGGAAACCGTCATCGCCAGAGTCGGCGAAAGCATAGTTTCCACGATAGGATCGTCTGAGAATTACAAGATCGTCTTGGAGAACCCCAATTCCATAACTGAAAGCGTGCTGTCCAGAGGCCTTGACCAAGGAACCGCCTTTGAAATTCTGTCCATCGACATCGCCGATGTCGATCTTGGCGAAAACCGGGGAGCCAAACTCAGGGCATCCCAAGCTGCAGCCGACAAGGAAGTGGCCCAAGCTCAAGCAGAAATTCGAAGGGCTGCCGCCGTGGCCCTGGAACAAGAAAACAAGGCAAAGGTTCAGGAAATGCAAGCCAAGCTAGTTGAGGCCGAGGCCCAGATTCCCCTTGCCATGTCCGAAGCTTTTAGGAGTGGAAACCTCGGCATAATGGATTACTACCGCATGCGCAACGTACAAGCAGACACAGACATGCGCGAATCCATCTCCAAGG
>CAZNWO010000084.1:0-13520 GCA_964576585.1 uncultured Puniceicoccaceae bacterium
TTTTGAACAAGGATTTCTTCTCCGTGCAAAAGGTCTTTGGCAACCTTCTCCGCCTCAAGCTTTGCTGCAAGAGAATCATCTTGAGTTGCCTTCAGCTTTTCCTGGGCCTTCGCAAGAACTTGCCGCTGTTCCTCAAGCATTTGGCCAGTCGACGATCGATGTTTTTCAGCAGACTCAAGCGCGACTCGGGACTGCTCCAGAGCTACCTTGACCTTTCCATCCATAAGGGCCGACAACATCTTGCTCGCTCCAGCAAGAAGCGACTTTGGCGTGCCTGATAAAAAAGTCTTCGGCTCTGCTTCTCCTTTAACCTTTGATAAGGCATCAAGGGATTCGCCCAAGGTTTCCGATGCTTCCTTCAACATTGCAAGCTGTCCGCGAATTGCGTTTGCGACCTGCCCATGTTCCTCTGATGTTTTCCGCCAGGATTCCAGTCCCTTTTCGGCTCTAGCCAGGTCGCTCATGGCTTTGGGCATGGATTTAGTTTCAAGCTCCTCCAAGCGCTTTCCGAGAGCCGTCGATGCACGGGTATTGTTCAGCAGTTCATGCCTCGCCACCTCAAGCGAAGCGTTTGTCTCTGCAAATTCTCGCTGTGCCAAGGGAACCTTTTTTTTGAGCTCTGAATCCAGAGCCGCAAGAGATACCACCTTCTGATGCAAGGCGATGCGTCGAGCCTGAACGGCAAAGAGTTCTTTTTGAACCGCTTGGAACTGCTCACGTAATTTCACCCCATGGGCACTTGCGGCAAGGAGGGCGGCATCGGCAGCTTGTGAGAAAGCTAGGGCATGATCGCGAGATCTCTTGGCCCCGTCTACTTCAAGCTTGTAGAGCTCGGTTGTTCTCGAAAGCAGAGCAGCCTTCAAGCCACACGCAGAAGCAGCCAAGCCTCCGTCTAGCTTTGCTCCAAGAAGGTGGAGGAGTTCCTGATCTTTTTCAAGGGAATGAATTGTCGCAGTTACGGATGAGGCAAGACTTTTACCTAATGATCCTTCGGCGGCTTTCCCAGACGCCAACAGCGAGGAATAGGCTGCATCCAAGTGGATGGATTTCCTAGAGGCCTGACTTAACGGAACTTTCTTCAGCTCGTTGAGGAACTCTAGGCTCTCATTGGCCACCCTCCTTAATGCAAGAGCTTCCTCGCGCGAAACATCTTTCTCGGCTTTGGAAAGTTTAGCGTCAACCGCTGCCTTTTTTGCAGAGGCCTCGGCCTCACCTGCCATCTTGTCATCCTTCTTGAACACTTCCTCTGCCTTGTCGACGTAAGTTCCGATGACCGCCTTTTTCTCATCGGCAACCTCCTTCGCAGCTGAAATTTCTTCAATGGCGAGGGCCCTGGACTTAGCATCGAGCAACTTCGCTTCAATGCCCGATTTCCCAAGCGTCAATCCAGCCAGTCTTGCCCTCGCTGCCTGCACTTTGGTTTTTGCTGCATTGAATTGGGTCGTCGCGCCATCGAGTCTTTTTCGCTGGTTGTCGAATTCGTTCTTTGCAGCTTTCTCAAAACTTATGGCTCCAGACAAATGATCCGTTGCCGACTTCAAGGCTAATTCGCGAAGGTCCAAATCTGACTTTGCGGAGAGGCGAGCTTCTTCCGCTTCACTGATGACGGAAAATGCTCGAGTCAAATCTTGCATTACCACAGTCTGGACAACCAATGCCTTTTGCAACGAAACGGTCTCGGCGGAAAGCATCTCTTGAGTATCCGCCAGCTTCTCGGCGACTTCACCCGCTTCAAGTTTCACTACAGCCAGCTTCGCGCTTGCAGCAATAGACTCATTTTCTGCCATCTTAGTTTTGGCCGTCAATTGTTCCGCTGCAGCTTGAGCCTCCTGCAAGTCTTTCTTGGCATCCTCGGCTTGACCTTTCAGTTTTTCCATCGCCAACTGAGCCGACTTCCTTTCCCCGGCAGCTTTTTCCACCGAGGCGTTTGCTTCAATGGATTTTCGCTCAAGTGACCGGAGCTGACCAGAGAGAGCTTCAATGCAAGAGAGGATCGAGGCTTTCAATTCCCTGATAAATTCAGGAGAAGGGCTTGTAGAGCTTGATTCTTTGCTTGGAACTGCTCCGGGCGTCGACAATTCCTTGGTTCCACTGAAAGCTTGATCTAGTCTAGCCACGCTCGGCTGAAGTTGTTCCCGCACTTTAAGGTAAACGGCATATGTGCCGTTTGCTTCTACCAAATCCGCCACGGAAGCATTAAAGTCCTGTTCAGCAGATCGAAGATCGAAGTCCTTCAAGCGGTCGAATTCCGACTCACTCGACTTGTAGCTCGCCTTTGCAGCTTCCAGTACCTTCTCGGCATCGGAGGCCAAGCTCTTCAGTCCATCCCTGGCCTTCCTTGACTCCTCAAGCGAACTCGCTGCCATGGAGTTCGTTTTTTCTGCAAGAACTATTTTCTCGGCGATATCATTTAGCTCGGATTTCAATGCTTCGATTCGAGTGCCAGCAATTCGTTTCTTTGAATCGAGAGCATCAAGGGTCTCGATTATCTCAAAACGCTTTTCGAGAGAAGTTCTAAGGATCTGTCTTTGAGGCCCATCCAACTTTCCTTTCAGATCTTTCAGTTTTGCCGACTTGTCGATCACTTCCCCCTGAAGGTTCGCCAATGAAGCCTTGAGAGTAGAGAGGCTTGCTTGATCATTTTTTCTGACGAGCTCAATCGATTGGAGTGCTAGTTTCGCTTGCTCTTGGGCCCTGCGAAGGAATTCAGCTTTCACTTCCTTCATCCTTGATTGATCTAGAAAGGCTTTCTCGCTATCGATTGCCATGGAATTCGAGAGCAAGGACCAGGCTGCATCAGGAAGAAGCTTGTGCCTCGCGAGGCCTAGGGACTTATCTAAGGTAGCGTTGGTTTCTCCAAGTTTCTTCTCCGCCGACTGGAATGCGACGCGAACTGAAGCAAGATTTTTTTTGGCTTCCGAGTGGATGCCCGACTTTTGGGCCCCCTTCTTGATCTCACCCTCCATCATCGCCTTTGCCTTTTCCCAGCGTTTCTCGGCCTCACTGACTTCAACGGAAGCCTTGTCCAACTCCTTGCCATTATTTTTCAAGAAAGTCTTGGCAGATGCAATTTGCGCACGGAAGTTAGTGACCTTCGCAACGAGTTCGCGATTCACGCGATCTCTCCTCTCTAGGAATAGTTGCCCGGAAGAAGAATGCCTTCTCCAAGTTGACCATGCCGACCTAAGTGGGTTCGGGGATGTCCCTTGCATGATCCCGACCACCCATGCTTCGGGAATTTTAGTTAGCGGCAAACCGCATCCGCTCAAAATGAATTCACTGGCATTCTTGTTGTACCCGGATGCATAAATGCTAGAGCCGTTCTTTAGCGAGATTTTGAACTTGGGGGCAGGGGCCGCAGTTTGGTTTAAAACGACGGCTACAACCTCCTCATGAAGCCTGTATTCTTGCTTGCGGGCGGGGTCCGCATTGATCCGGAGGGTTTCGCCTTCAATCGAGATGACTTGTCCATCAAGGAATTCGCCACTCTGAATCAGAATTCCAGAGCCTTTGCCCCCCAAGGTGGCGGCTTCCAGAAAGGAGATTTCCTGAAAGAAAAGAGCAGCAACTTCATCTCGTGCGATGGTAAATGACTTTAGGCGAATTGTTTCGTCGTCCAAAGATTGGGGAATTTCGGCAAAGTAGGATCCATCCTTAGCAAGTATTCCTCCAGTGGGGATTGCGACATCGTCGACTTCCCAAGGTTTCTCGGAAACATCCGACTTACCCGAGAGGGCGTGCGCCGTAAGCCCCGGACCATACCAGTTTAGATTTAGGTGCTTGGAGTCGGTCGATTCAACCGTAATTGGTGAAGAAACTCCCAACTTGTCCCAATAGACGGTCCCGCCGACCTGAACGAAACCCCATCCATGTATGGTGGGCCAAGGACTTCCGGGAGCAAACCCGACCGCAATTGCCTGCACTTCGAGGCGAGTCCACTTCCCCAATGGAGGCAAGGGTCCCGCAGGCCATAATCGTGGCGTATTATGCGCTCCGACCCCAGGGTTGTGAATGTTTTCACCCCAATAGGCGCGATGCTCCCATCCACGCCTATCGTGCCATTGCATAATGATCTCCTTGGGTGGATCTTGGGGGTCCAGCCAGCAATACCCAAACAGAATATCTTCTTGGGCCGGAGCAAGAGGCTGTCTTGCCCGCTCGAAGTAAAGGTGTCCTTGCCCCTTCACCTTTAGCTTAAACGACTTTGAGCCGCTGAATACAGGGGCTGGCGGGCCCATAAAGTCAAATTTTCCCTGTGCCCAAGCTCCAGCGGGCAAGTTGTCCTCGATCCACACCTTGTCGAGCCTTCCGACCTCTCTCGGAGTTGAGCTTTTAGACTTATCGCCGGAAGCCTTTAGCGGCATGAGGTGGGCATAAGTCAAACGAAAGTCATGGACCCCTGCGGCGAGATTAGCCTTTCCCCAGTTGTTTGCCGGTTTTGCTGGGTCGGAATTGTCGATGAGAAGAGCACCGTCTATTTCCAAACGCGAGGAGGCGTCCACGCCAAGATTGAACTGATAGGCACCGGGAGTGGTGACGGTAAGTTTGCCCTCGTAAGTAATGCCCGTTCCCTCTAATTCGAAACGCACGCTATCCAGTTTGCCCTTGAAGCGATTGTCCCTGCCGACGTATGGGCCGACTGGGGTATTTTTATCCGAGCCCACCTGAAGTCCGTCCAAGGGCATCCTGATCATTACTCCCGGCGACCACACCCTCGCGGACTCGCGTCCATCCACGCTGAGTATCATAGTGCCTCCCCTCAGAAGCCTGGCGACTATCGAAACCGGGCGATTCAATGGCAGTGGTTTGTTCGACCTCGCAATGGTCATCTTGCGATTTACTCTCGTGGCGAAATTCAGCCACCCATCCTGAACGTAGAGCGAGTATCCATCGATGTATCCGCCTTGGGCAATGATCACTTCGGTATCCTTGCGAACCTGCGCCTGACGGACTCCTGCGTTATAATTTACGCGACTTTTGGTTTCTCCGTTTTCGGACCACTCGATCCAGACTCCGTCACGCTTTCCCTCTCTGAAAACGTTTTCCAGCCATCTCTTGCCATTTGCATGCCACCATGCCTCGACGCCATCCTTCTTTCCTTTTGAATATTGCCTGAGGGACCACAGTTCCCCGTTCGAACGTCGCTCAATCGCCCAGCCCGAAAAAGGTTTTTCTGAGTCGCCGTGATAGACAAGCTCCTCGTTGGCTAGCCTGACCGTCTTAAGTTCGTTGAAGTTGACCGCCTCCAACAAGATGCCCTCGAGAATTTTGGCATCGGACAATTCGGGCAGTTTGCTCTGCTCCTTTTCGACCAGAGGCGCCGAATTAGTGGTGATAGTGGTCGAGATCGAAAAGGAACGCCCCTCCACCAGAGGCGAATCCCATCGCTCAAGGTTCGTTCCGTTTGTAAACGTGTAGATTTCGCCTTGCCCTCCCGCCGTCCCCAAGGGATTCAGGTCCAGCACACCGGATTTCAGCCTTCCGCTCTGATCGATGGGTACAGCATCGAAGTCAGGGAACTTCTTCCAGTTTCCATTGTGAATCCTGAACGAGACGTCGGATAAGCCGGGCGACGAAGGAGGCGGACGCAAATCAACCTCGCTCCAATCGTCCTTCGACATTTGGAGCTTCTTCCCCTTCGTCGTTACGTTCAGGTCGCCCTCGTGCCCAAACGTCAGTTCTCCGAAAATGACCTCGCCGTCCACTGTTACGACCTTTCCCGCGCCAAGAATAGACAAACCCGAAAAGCAAGAGGCGAGAAGACAAACTCGTTGGATGAATAAATTCATGAACCGACATCATTCATAAATAAGTTGACGAAATGCTCAAGCATGACTTGCGGTCCTTGCATAAAAAAACTAAGCGTATGGTATGCTTTCTCAATTCGAAACAAAAAGGAATGCCATCTGCGCTTCCATGACGCTTGCCCTCTGTTGCTGCGATAATTCTCGGACTGTCGCACCTGAGGGAACCCCCGAGGCATCCGTTGAACCTGCCGACGCGAACTCCACGAATGCCGTTCCCTCTCCTGAGAATCCACCGGTTTCCAACTCCACCAGGCCAAACCTAGACGAAGCCGTCGTAAAAAGGCCCGAACCAGAAGCTGCAAAACCAAAGAAGCGGAAACCCGACTATTACTCACTGGAGGTCGAACAACTGGTCCGCTTGACCGAGAACGAAAACCCTAGAGCCGCATTCATCCTCGGGCTAACCCATGAATGGGGGCACCAAGTAGACAGAGATGCTTCTTCTGCCTTCAAATGGATGTCCCTTGCAGCCGCCCAAAGCGAAGGTATTACGAAGATTTTATTTGAAAAGGAGCTTCTCCGCCTGACCACTCCCTTGACTGAGACCCAAATGGAGGAAGCAGGACAGGCGGCCAGGGAATTTTGGAGGCAAAAGCAGACGGATCTGGAAAAAAAATCTCAAGAAGAGGATACCGAAGCCCGGCTTAAGCTCGGACTGATCTACTATCGCGGTGAAGGTTTCAAACCTAAGGAAAGAACGGCCCAACTCGCCAAGCACATGGAAACGGCTCGCAACCTGTTCGAGGCGGCTTCGGGGCAAGGTCATGCGGGTGCCGGAGAATTGCTCGGCATGATGCTGACGTCCGCAAATTCGATTACCTATAGGGCCGGAGAAATAAAGAGGTTTGTGGATACGAACAAGGAAAACGAACCCCAACTGCTCCAAGCTTGGCGAGCTCTGGATCAGGCAGCAGCATCCGGAAGCTCCCGCGCCTACCTTGACATGCTCGAGCTTTCTACGCATATGACCCCGGCTCAACTGAGCCAAGTCCACCAAGAAACCAAGGAACTCCTCGAACAAAAAACTCTGCTCCTGAAGGAAGCGGCGAAAGGCAAGGATGGAAAACCTCAGTTGCGACTCGGCTTGATGCTATACTTGGGCAAGGATTTGGCGCAGGATCAAGCTGCAGCTGCCGTATGGCTAAAGAAGGCCGGGGCAAAGCATAGCTCGGAAGCTTCCTCTCTTCTTGCCTCCATGCACTTTTTGGGCGAAGGAGTGGAAAAGAGCTTCAAGGAAACCTACAAGTGGTACGGCATTTCACAGGCACAAGGCAATGCTGCAGCCTCCACCGGAAAGACAGAGGTGGCAAAGCTGTTGAGCGCAGAGGAGAAAACCGCGGCGGATGCGGAAGTAAAAGCTTGGCTGGAGGCTCACCCAAAACCCTAGGGCAGGAGTTCCATTCTGGCGTAGCTTGAGGGGTTTTGGTAGTTTAGCAGCCAACCGGACCAAGTCAGGCAGGAGTCCCGGCCCTTTGAGTTGTCCGCATCGTTTACCACGAAATCGAAATTAAAGGTTTCTCCCGGCGAGAGGTGATTTACCTTCAAGCCCTTGAATGGGATGAAGGCATCCATGCTGTAACCGTTTGAAGTAAGACGGGAATCGACTCGAATTCCAGGTATGTCTGTCTTGGCGGTAGTCGGCTTTCGGGAGTGCAAGTAACGACCAAAGTCCGGAGTTACCTTCCCCCCTCGAGACGGCAAGGGGCAGAAAATTTGTACGACTCCGGGAATCTCGATGCCGGGCGGTTCCTTGTAGCCTCCCCCGATCCCGGGGTCGTAGTTCGGGACTGCTCGACCTCGCTGGCCCTTGGGCCGAAAATCAAAGTGAATTTCTACACCATCTCTGTTCCAAGGCAAAGGATGACTGGTCATCCGCTTGTCGTCGGTCACGTTTATGTGAAAATGAAATCCCTTGTCGCTCTTTCGCAGCCAAGCTTCCGCAGAGCAATCTTGAGCTGAATCCCATTTGCCTCCACCCGGCCTCCAAGTGTTTCTCTTCCAGTCCTGGCAACGAATTCTTGCATGAAAACGATCACCCATCCTCATGATTGCTTCTTCGGGAGGGGAATCTTTTCCCTCGAAATAGAACCCCCTCCGTACCGAGCGCATGTGGCCAAACCGACGAGCGTCAAAGAAAGAAAACTCATGTCCCGACCAGATCATGGTCGTGTCTCGTTCGCCGGGCGTATCGCTGTCGTTGACAATCCACTCGAAATTAAAGGCGTTCACCGGATAAAAGTGTTTATTCTCAAGTTCACTCAATGGGATCAATACAGTGACTTCCCAACCGTTCTTGACGAACTCGCAACCTGCGGTGATCTTCGGGACCTCTATCCCCTTGAACCAAATCTTCACGGAACCATCTTCTTTTGGTCCAAGCAGCATTTGAAAGACCCCTCTCTCGTAGGCCCCTTTGCCCAAATCGTTGTGACGTACGTCGAAAAACACTTCCAGCGAATCGTTAACCCACAGGTCGGGGTTTTTCGTAGTGACGAACTTGTCGTCTCTCACCTTGAAGAGCAACTTGAGGTTTTCGTCGTCCCTAGCCATTACGGCAAAGGCGGAGCAGTCGGACTGGCCCGACCAATGCTTGTCCGTCCAGAGTCCCGGACGGGTTTCGCTTCGTGTAGTCCCGATTTGGTCTCTCCAATTGATGCGGAGGGCGCACTCCGGCAAAATCCTGCCGGGGCCTACAAAGTAGAATCCATTCCACCACCTTTTGTCGTCCAGGTGGTAGAGTGCTCCAAAGGGGAAAGGCGATTCGGTGCTACCCTTGAAAACAAGCGGTGGCTCAACTTCAGCTCCTGGGTCGAGTCCGGCGGTGCCTCTATGTTGGGGGAGCTCGTCCCAACTCAAATGGTGCAAGGGATTCCTGACTATGGATGAAGCCTCGCCGGGAGAAGGGGCTGGCATAAACCACTTGCGTCGGTACTTGTCTATCTCGGAAGCCGGAATGGGGTTGCCGGCAAGATTGATTCCCTTGAGGGACTTGAGTCCGCCCAAAGGAGAAATCACCTTTATCTTATTGCGGTTCAGGTAAAGCCATTCCAGTGAGGACAACCCGCCCAAGGGTCCGATATCAACGAGCAGGTTGTCGTTAAGAAAAAGCTGCTTCAGCTTCTTCATGCCGGCCAACGGCTTGAGGTCGGTCACCTTGTTGTAACTCAGCAAGAGGCTCTCCAGTTCAGTTAACTTGGAGAGGTAGGAAAGGTCAGAAATGTCTAGGCCATCCAAGTTCAGCCTCTTGACCCGCTTGAAGTCGGCTTCCGTCAGCGCGCCGACTGGCTTGTCTATGGATGCCCTTATCGCTTGTTCAATTAATTTTTTGTCATCGGCTTGGAGATATGCCTGAAAGCAGGCAAGGAGAATTCCTGCGAATATAGCCATTCGTAATGCCGAATCCTTCAATTGAAAACTCCTCGAGCAGGGATAAAATACTTTAGTAAACATCTCGCTGAAAATCACTTGAATATATAACGCCGTTGCCACTTCTTTTCCTGTCCTGGAGCAAGTGACAGTTCAATAAATTGCTCCGGGCAAAGGTTTTTCTGGGTTGCATGAACGGCAGTCTTAATGCCTGGGAGCGAAGTGATGCACTCGATCGACTGACCTGTCGATGTATTACTTACGGTCACTGCGTTAGAACCTCCGAATCCCGTCGGCCATGGAACGTTAGCATTCAAGGCTCCCGACATTGGCTGGGCAAACTGAATTGCTCGTCCCGAAAGGCGCTGAGCATCAGACAAGCCCTCGACCTGCGGGGCATAAGGAAAGCTCACTGCGTATCCCGGGCCGATGTCCTTTTCGCTGAACCGGAAAAAGTTGTGGGTGTATTGTCTCGTCTTCAGCGGCTTGAATCCTGAGTTTCTCAATTTCCAGTCAATGTCAATGACGTCATTTTTCAGAGTCACCTTTGCACTGAGTGAATAACCGTAGCCACCTGTAGGTGGAACGGATTGGCGGAAGTGAGCCGAATCCGTTCCCCATTCGACAGTCGTCCTCGCCAAGGAAACTGCGGGGTACTTGTTCCAGAACATATACTGGGCTCCGGTTTTCCGCAAAGCCCCGACGCCAACCTTGATGAAGGAGCCGTTTTCCGCGGCATCCGCAAAACCCGGCGGCCCGCCGGGAGTAATTAAATCGAATTCCGAGGCTAGTCCCGCGTGGTCACCCTCAGGATCATGGGTGATTGGATTAAAAAGGTATTCCTTCCCCGCCTTATTTACCCTGAGAACCGCGGCAAGCGGCGTAAAGCGAGTGCCGACATTATAACGATCGGGGGCTGCGGGATCCATGACTTCCGCCACCAAATCGCCAGAGACAAGCATTCTGCTGCCCTTGTGTCGCAACCTTACTGAAGTTGAGGCAACGGGAGCTTTCGGCTTCACGGTGCCACTGGGCAACCCAACCTTCTGCACTGGCTGAATGGATGCTACGGGAGGCAAGACGCTCAATTTGGCGGACTCCCATTCTCCGGGTGCGGTCGAGAGGCGAGCCTCGACCCAGTTCGCCAAGTCGAATTTGTTTCCGTCACCTCCGTCCGTAACCACCAACCTCAACCTGTCTGCCTCGGTTACGGGGACTTCAACCGTTTTGGGTTCGTCCAACCCTGTCATTGGCCCGGAAGACCACAATTGCTTGCCGTCCGCATGAACTTCGAAAATGACACTGCCCTTACCCCCGGTCACGGCATCTATGCCCACTTTTGCCGAAAACCGCTCGAACTGACCGCTAAGCGAATACTCAAGAAGGGTAGGGGCAAAAGTCGACACCCCCTCGTCGTAAGTCTCCTTGCCAATTCGAATGGGTTGACCCACAACGTTGCGCCCCCTGCGAGGAGGGACGACCGGGGAGTCGACGTGAACCGCTCCCAAGGACTGAAGTGGAGCAAGTCCACCTGCATACTCCAAGGCTCTCCATGCGATCGTGTTTGCAGGACCCGCATAACGAATTTCGATATCCGCCACATCGGCACCTGCCAAACTGGACGCAGGCAGCAGATAGGTTGCCTCGCGTACACCTTGGGACAACTTCGGGTCAGAGCGAAGAAGATTCCACGATCCTACAGACTTTCCGTTTACGAAAACATCTGCCTGTTGCCCTCTGTCATCCAGGTAAAACTGCTTTCTAAGCATCACTCCCGCATTTTTCGTGACTGGTATGACGAACTTCTCGCTACTGCCGTTTCCGTCGAA
Source organism: uncultured Puniceicoccaceae bacterium (assembly GCA_964576585.1). GTDB lineage: Bacteria > Verrucomicrobiota > Verrucomicrobiia > Opitutales > Seribacteraceae. The sequence goes on from CAZNWO010000084.1 coordinate 11,003, forward strand.
AGCGACTCCTGCCCAGTTCTTCTCTCGACCTGCGAAATCGCGTCCCGCAAAAGTCTCGGAAGCACCCATGGATAGCTCGTATCGATTGCCACTACCGTCATTTGGAGTAAAGGAAGCAAGGGAACGCTGAGTCCACTTGGGTTCCGCGTCTGAATCCTTCAACCACAGGCGACCGAAGCTCGGGTTTTTGCCTTCCTTCAGGAAGAAGGCGACGGGCATTTTCCCCAGTGGATACCAACCACCTTCGATCGCGACCGGACTTCCGAAGAGATCCTGGGCGGAAGTAACCGAATAACCCGTTCCCGAAAAGTTGACCGCACCGGGAGCATGGTTCCGCCACATGATTAGGACGGGAGAGCCATCGATCTCACTTTCGTACCTGAAACACCAAGTACGCCCTGGAGCACTGTCCGTCACGGGCAAGTCGGCAACGAAACGCAACTGGGCGAGGAGATGGCCCGTTTTCACCATCGCAAGCCAACCAGGCTTCAATTGGTGAGCTTCACGACTCAATTTCAATGGCGGGGAACTAATTGTCTGGCGATAGGCCAAGCCAAAACCAATGCGGTTTGCATCCTTGTTCGCAATGATCGCATCATGCTCCACGCCCATCGAGTGCAGGATCAGTCGAGCTCTAGTAAGATAGGCTGCTTGATCGAATCCGTCGAGTCCGGTTTCGCTTCGCTCGACAGCCCAATCGAGATCCGTAACGAGAATTCGCTTGTCTTCGGAACTGCCGTTGGCATCGGCATTCTTTCGGAGCATGGAGCGAACATCCTCTATGTAATCTCTGATTCTGGAATCCTCGGGAGACGTGCTCCCCGCATCCAATCGAAGGTTCACTCCATCGAGGTACTTGAGCCCACCGTGCTTGGCCAAGTCGGCAAGATAACCAATGGCGGTCTTTCGTGAAAGCCCTCCCGCGATCAAAGGCGTTTGCGGGCAATACCTCTTCCTCCATTTGTCGGTCAACTTCAGCATGGTTGTGAAGTTCTTGGGTGCTATACCTAAACCCATCTTCGTCGGAGGACTATCGGGACCGTCCCAGACGATGAAGCCATCCAGATGGCGCCCCGCCTTTTGCATGACTTCGCGAGAGTAGTTGTTCCAATCGTCCATTCGCTTTGGAGCGTGAAAAATATCCACCGCGTGCCCCCAGTCCCTTCCACCTCTGTCATAACCACCGCGAGGAGAGAGCGTGTTCTTAGTCATACTTTCAAATCCTGTCCCCGACGCCCAGTAGGGGCTATAGCCCAAGATCAAGTAAGGGGAGTGACCTTGAGCGCGAACTTGATAGGCAAACTTGAGAATGGTGTCCACCTGCAGGTTGCCAGGCTGAAACTCCGCCCAATCCCAATCGTGCCTAATCAAAGTGAAGGTGTCACGTATGGGATGCCTCAGCTTTTCCGTGTTGGCTAAATCAGACTGCCATTGGGAACCTAGAATGGAGGCGGCATCAAAGACGAGAAAATCCTCCTTAAGGGAACCCACGACATCTTCTCCGGAAGTTACTGTTACGCGCAAAGTGTAGGCTCCAGGTTGAACCTGCGACGCGAAATCAATCGCCATGGCCTTTCCGGGAGCTAGGGAAAGATCCTGTTCTTTTCCACTGACTCTTCTTCCACGCCAGTCGTAAAGACCTCCTGAAATCTTGGCCGCTTTGGCCGCCCCGGACCGGCTCCAATTCGCAACCCTCACCCGAACGGGGGAACCCGGTTGAAGCAAATTACCCGCACCCGAACGCTCCATACTCACGCTTACTCGTTCATCTACAGGCAAATGGGTGAAAACCTGAACATCGTCCACATAGATCAAGCCCGTTTCCTCCTTGGCTTTCTGTGCCTGTGCCGCCTTCAGCTTCTCCTGAGCCAAGGTCTGTGCCTCCGTTGCTTCCGCAACCGCCTTGGCCGCCGCAGTGAGCTTTGCTCCCCCGGAGGTCTCATCGTTCTTCCATTTCTCAAGAGCGACTTTGGCGTCTTCAGCAGCCATCTTCTTCTGCTCGGCCAATTTGCCGGCCGTCTCTTCAGCAGTCTTTGCCTTGGCCAAATCAGCCATTGCTTTTTTCACTGCAGTTTCGGCTGTCATTTGAACCTTTATTGCATTGGCATGTTCGGTCTTCGCCTTTGTCTCTGCCGCCTTGGCTGTGACCACAGCCTTGTCGGCGTTCACCTTGTCGGCCATGGCTTTCGTCAGGACGGTCGTGGCCAAGGTGACGTCGGTCATGGCTTTCTTTTGCTTTACGTTCACGAGCATTTCCAAGACCAATTTCGCCGCATCAGCCAACTTCATCTTGTCGGCAGCTAGCTTTTCTGCAGCCAGTTGCTCGGCCATTGTCTTTTCCAGTGCAGCCATAGTAGTCTTGACTACCTCCTCGGCCATCATCTGTAGCTTTGCGGCGGCTTCCATGGCCATAGTTGCCTTGGCGATCTCGGCGTTGACCGTCACGAGAACCTTGTCGGCCGCCACCTTGTCGGCCATGGCCTTCGTCAGGACCGTGGCGGCAGCAGTTACCTTGTCC
>CAZNWO010000085.1:0-13182 GCA_964576585.1 uncultured Puniceicoccaceae bacterium
TTCCTTACGGGGAAGCACACTGGACACACCGCGATTGCGGGGAATAACATGCATGTTTTGCCCAAGGGCTCGGTAACGGTAACCTCGTTGCTCAAGCAGGCAGGTTACGTCACGGGCGGCGCGGGCAAGTGGGCCTTGGGAGACGTCGGCACCAGCGGACATCCCAATCGGCAGGGCTTCGATTTTTTCTACGGTTACCTCGACCAGTCGGCTGCCCATGACTACTATCCCGAAAACCTCTTCCGCAATGACAAGGCGGAACGATTGCCGGGCAATGTGAACTCGGGCCAGCGCAACGTTTCATCCAAGAAGGTTACCTACGCCCACACCCGCATCACGGAGGAAGCCCTCGGCTTCATCAAACGAAACAAGGACAAACCGTTCTACCTGAATCTCACATGGACGATCCCCCACACCAACAACGAAGCCGGTCGGGTAGAAAAAGACGGACAGGAGGTGCCCGACTACGGTATCTACAAGGATCGCGACTGGCCCAATCCCGAAAAGGGTTTCGCCGCCATGGTCACCTTAATGGACACGGACATGGGCAAGGTACTGGACTTGCTCAAGGAGTTGAAAATCGAGAAGCGGACTCTGGTGGTCTTCACCTCTGACAACGGCCCTCACCAAGAAGGTGGACACAAGGTGGATTTCTTCAATTCGAACGGAAAGCTCAAGGGCTACAAGAGATCTCTCCACGATGGCGGCATACGTGTGCCTATGGTCGCTTGGTGGCCCGGTACGGTGAAATCGGGCATAACGGATCTCCCCTCCGCTTTTTGGGACTGGTTGCCCACTGCCTGCGAACTGGGTGGTGCGGAAATACCCGCGGGCATAGACGGCATTTCCTTCGTTCCCACCTTGCTGGGGCAAAAGGCGAAGCAGAAGAAGCACGAATACCTCTTCTGGCGATGGAGTCGCTTCCGGGCGGTCCGAATGGGGAAGTGGAAGGGCGTCCAGACAAACAAGAAGCTCGCTCTTTACGACCTCGATGTTGATATTGGTGAAAACAAAGACTTATCGGGGAAGCACCCTGATATCGCCAAAAAAATAACGCAAATCATTACTGAACTTGAATAATTTCCATGAAAACCATTAGCTTTTCGTTCTCCCTAAAATGCATTCTTTTGCTTTCACTTCTTGGAGCTGACGGAAAGCAAGGCGGCAAAAAGTTTTACGATCCCATAATCAAGAAGGTTGAAGGATGGACCATCGAATACGATCCCAAACTCTTGAATGAAGAGAATGGTGACTTTGGGAAAGAAGTCACGAAAGCACTTGCAAACCACCTTCAGAGAATCATCTACATTCTACCCGAGGAAAAGGTAAAGGCACTTCGAAAACTACCTATCAGGCTGGACTTGAAACATGAATTGGGAAACATGCAATATCATCCCAGCAAAGGATGGCTAATCAGCCATGGTTATGATCCAAGGCTTGAGAAAAGAGTCCATGTCCCCAGGGCGAAATCGCTACTCGATCGACAAACTTGGGCAAAACATCCCTACGTCATCCTGCACGAGTTGGCCCACGCCTATCACGACCAAGTACTCAGCTTTGACAACAAGGAAATCATAAAGGTCTACCAAGCATCGGAAAAAAAGGGCCTGTACGAGCGGGTGCTTTTGTTCACGGGTCGCAAGGTAAAACATTACGCTCGTACCAACCACAAGGAATTCTTTGCCGAGATGACCGAGTCTTACCTCGGGGTGAATGATTTCTATCCTTTCGTAAGAGCCGAGCTAAAGGAACACGACCCCGAAACCTATGAACTCATGCGTAAAATCTGGGGGGATATATAAGATGAGTGAAACCATAGCATCGGATTCCTCAACACCTGCTCCTTTGCTGGTAGTTGGATCAGTGGCTTTCGACAACGTCATCACGCCTTTTGGAGAGCAGGAAAGAATTCTGGGCGGCGCAGCCTCGTACTGTTCGTTTGCTTCAAGCTACTTTGCCAAGACCAAAATGGTTGGGGTTGTCGGAAATGATTTCGGAGAAGAGCACATGAATCGACTCCGTTCGCGGGACATCGATCTCGAGGGCCTGCAAAGAGACGAAAGCGGGCCAACCTTCTTCTGGAAAGGAAAATATCATGAAAACTTCAATCGGCGAGACACGCTCGACCTTCAGTTGAACGTGTTCGAGAGCTTCCGTCCCGACCTGCCGCAATCCTACCGAACCTCCGACTATGTCCTGCTCGGAAACATTCATCCGGCTCTTCAATCGCATGTCCTAGACCAACTCGATGGAAGCGCATACGTTCTGGCCGACACCATCGACCTCTGGATAAAAACCGAGCGAGAAACATTGCTGAACTTGGCTAAACGGGTGAACTTGTTTGTGATCAACGATTCCGAAGCCGAGGATTTAACCGATGAAAAGAACGTCATCATTGCAGGTCAAAAACTGTTAGAACTCGGCCCCGAGACCGTGATCATTAAGAAAGGAGAGCACGGTGCAGTCCTTTTTCATGAAGAAGGTCTCTTTGCCCTGCCTGCATATCCCGTGACCAACCTGCGCGATCCCACTGGAGCAGGAGATTCCTTTGCAGGAGCCTTACTTGGACGCCTGGCATCGCGCAACCGCAAGGACTTTAATGCGATCAAGGAGGCCATGCTTTTTGCCACCGCCACCGCGAGCCTAACCGTCGAGGCTTTTGGTTGCGACCGTCTGGAGGCCGCAGGAGCCAAAGTCATCACGGAACGTGTGGAACGTTTGCGGAGCCTAATCTCCATTGAATGAAAGAAACGGTCTTGCAGAGTGTCCTTTCGGACCGGCAGGATTGCTTTCATGCATAATATAGATAGGCTCAAGAGCCTGATTGCAACTGGCTTCACCCTCTCATTAATTGCTTGGGTCTCGGCCTGCAGGGAACAAGCGAGAGAGGAACACAACTCGCAAGGTTTGGAATCAAATACTTCCCAAGAAAAATCGTCGGCTTCACATAAAGAGACTGCCGAAGCAAACCCACACACAAAGGAGAGACATGGGCGGAAGCCGATTCCTTCTCCTGAAGAGCTCAAGAAATTGCCTGCCGACGGAGGTCCCGAATACAATCGGCTGGTTTTCGAACAAAGCCCGTATCTCCTGCAACATGCAGGAAACCCGATCGACTGGTTCCCTTGGGGGGAAGAAGCTTTCGCCAAGGCCAAGAAAGAAGATAAACCCGTCTTCCTGTCCATCGGTTACACTACTTGCCACTGGTGTCACGTAATGGAGCACGAATCCTTTGAGGACGAGGAGGTTGCCGGGCTCATGAACAAGCATTACGTCTGCGTTAAAGTGGATCGAGAAGAACGACCCGACGTAGACAACGTCTACATGACCGTCACCCAAATGATGACGGGCGGAGGAGGTTGGCCCATGACTGTGATCATGACTCCGGAAAAGGTCCCCTTCTTTTCAGGAACCTACTTTCCAAAGGAATCCATGATGCAACTCCTGCCACACTTCTCGGGGGTCTGGCAAGACGACCGCGAAAAGGTTTTCGAGCTAGGCAAGGCAATCATCGAGGATTTGTCGAAGATCGCGGGAGGAAGTCCGGGAGGAGATCTGAATGCCAGTCATCTGGACTCCTGCTATCGTTCCCTCGCCTCTTCCTACGACCATTCAAACGGAGGTTTCGGGCGTAGACCGAAGTTCCCCACGGCGCACAACCTGTCGTTTCTTCTTCGCTATCACGCTCGGACCGGTGAAGACAAGGCTCTCGCTATGGTGGAGCAAACGCTGGAGCAAATTCGACTGGGCGGAATCTACGATCACGTCGGGCTAGGCATCCATCGCTATTCCACCGACGAAAGATGGTTTCTGCCGCACTTCGAAAAGATGCTCTACGACCAAGCCTTGTTCGCGATAGCAAACCTAGAATGCCATCAGGTGACGAAAAAGGAACAGTATGCCGAAGTAGCTAGGGAAATCTTCACCTACGTTCTCCGAGACATGACCTCTCCCGAAGGAGGATTTTATTCGGCAGAGGACGCGGACAGCGAAGGCGAGGAAGGCAAGTTCTACGTATGGAAGAGAGCGGAAATTGAAGAAATTCTGGGGAAGGAAGATGCGGCATTCTATGCACGAGTGTATAATTTTGAGGAGGGCGGAAACTTCCTCGATGAAGCAACTCACAAAAAGAACAACGCAAATGTACCTCACCTAACGAAGCCGCTGGAGCAATTTGCCGAAGATGAAGAACTGGCATTGGAAGAGATGAGGGCGAGATTGGAAAAAATACGGGCAAAACTTTTCAAGTCTAGGAAGACAAGGATTCATCCGCAAAAGGATGATAAGATTCTCACCGATTGGAACGGGCTAATGATTTCAGCCTTTGCAAAAGGAGGAAGAATGCTGGAACAGACCGAGTACCTGAATGCAGCAACAAAAGCAGCAGACTACTGTCTTGAAACCCTAAGAAGAAAAGATGGGAGACTCCTCAAGCGTTCGCGCCTAGGCAATGCCGGACTGCCGGGCCACCTCGAGGACTACGCATTCCTCGTGCAGGGTTTGCTTGATCTCCATGAGGCAACCTTTCAGCACCGACATCTCACCGCCGCAATCGACCTGACGAACCTCACGATTAAACATTTCACCGATAACGAGGCAGGAGGATTCTTCCTTACCGCGGACGATGGGGAGAAACTGCTGGTCAGGGCAAAGGAAATCTACGACGGAGCCATACCCTCGGGAAACTCAGTGATGGCTCTCAACCTGCTTCGCCTTGCTCGAATAACGGGCAACGAGAAATACGACGATGCTGCCGAAGGGACTTTTCATGCCTTTGCTGGGTTTGCAACCAAGAGTCCCAGTGGATGCAATGTGCTGATGACAGCCTTGGACTTTGCAATGGGGCCAAGCCTCGAGATCGTAGTCGCGGGAAAACGAGGAGATGCTGAAACGGAAAAGTTGTTAAAGAAAATCAACTCCTCTTTCCTGCCAAACAAAGTACTTCTCTTTCGTCCAACGGAGGAAGAAAAACCCGAACTGGCTCAAATTGCTCCTTTCGTTCTGAACCAAGGATTGGTCAAAGGGAAGCCTGCCGTCTACGTCTGCAAGAACCAAGCGTGCGAACTTCCCGTCACAAACGTCGAAGACCTTGAGAAGACATTAGCCAAGGCACTGGCGAAATGACTATTTCACTAAAGCTACGTGAAGAGCAACTACCGCAAACGCAAGGCAAGTGAATCGAACTTTCCCAAAGCCTGCTTGACGAATCTCTTCAGCTAGGCCAAAGCGATCGGGAAATCGTGAAATTGAACTACCCAAGTAATGGTAGGCTTCTCGATTCTTTGTTATGCGTGAAGCAAGGAAAGGCAAAAACGCACGCAGGTACAGGTAGTAAAAAGGCCTGAAAAAAAGGTAAGGGTGACTAAACTCCAACACCATCAACCGACCGTTTCGGCGCAAGACCCTCAGCATTTCGGAAAGACCTCGTGGACGATCCGAAAGGTTGCGCAGACCAAAGGCAATGGTAACGAGATCAAAACTCTCATCCTCGAAAGGCAAATTCAGGCAATCTCCCTCCAGAAATTTCAGCTTACCGGAATCATAGCCCAGGGAGTCTCTTTTTTTCTCAGCTTCCGCCAGCATGGGTGGAGAAAAATCAAGTCCGACAATTTTCGTTTCAGCAGGTAGAGACCTCCGCAGCGACAAAGCGACGTCTCCACTTCCCGTGGCCAAGTCCAGAACGTCTTTAGGCGCTATGCCCATCGCCTCACGAACGATTTGCCTTCTCCAACGCAGATCAAGCCGAAGGGATAATACCCGATTGGCGAGATCGTATGTGGGCGCAATACCGTCGAAGGTAGCCCGAACTTGATCAGGGTCAGGATTCGTCACCGCTCGCCTCGGCGGAACCGAAGCTTTGAACAACCCATTCGGAAAGCTCCTTGTCGGGGTTGTCCACTACCTTCTTGTCGATTACGAAATCCTTCTTGCCGGTTCGCTTGCAAATGATGCCGAGACCATGCTCGAAGTCGGTGAATTTCCGTTCGCAAATCGCACGAACGGAACGGTTTTCACCAGTTGCCAGTTTCACCAAGGCAACCTTGGCGGGTTTGCGGAACTTGAGCCGATAGCCATGCTTGGACTCGAAGTCCGAGGCGAAACGATCGACGTCCCCTAACATGCATTCATCCAAAGTATCCTTGTTCTCCTCCAGCAGGTTATCCAATGACTTATTGGGGTCTCGTATGGTTTCGGCATCAATCTCGAAACTACGAATTGCAGTGGAAGGGAGCTCGAACTTGAAGTCTCGAAAGATTCTTTCCAAAACTGTAACGAGACCTCTTGCTCCAGTTTTTTCGAGTGCGGCTTTCTCGGCGATCTCCTCAATGGCTTCATCGGAAATGTTAAAATTGACATCGTAACCGGCAAAGTCATTTCGGTATTGGTTCAACACATTGCCTTCGGAAGTGAGGAGAATTTCAGCGAGATCCTCGGCAGTGAGCTCGTCGCAGGCGACACGCACGGGAAGTCTCCCAACAAATTCGGGTTCGAAACCGTAGTCGATGAAGTCACGAGTCTCGGCTTGGTGCAGGAATTCGGAGTCTGGTCTAGAGTCTGCGTTTTGTTCCTCCGAGGATCCGAAACCGATTCTAGATAAGGAAAGTCGGCGCTTTATGCTTTCGCCCAGCTTATCAAATGCCCCGCTGACAATGAAAAGAATGTTCCGAGTGCTGATTGAGTTCTTGCGTGGTTTGTCGCCGCCCTTCTGCATTTCCATGAATGCCTTCATTTGCCCCATCATGTCCTGAGGCGAATGAAGGTTTACTGCGGTATCCTCCATGAGCTTGAGAAGATTGATTTGGACGCCGCGCCCGGAAACGTCCCGCCCGCCTCTTGACGACTCGGATGCGATCTTGTCGATTTCATCGACGTAAATGATGCCGAACTCGGCCAATTCGACGTCACCATCCGCAGCCTTAACCAAATCCCGCACTAGGTCGTCCACGTCGTAACCGACATAGCCTGTCTCGGAAAACTTTGTGGCATCTGCCTTTACGAATGGAACCCCTATGAGCTTGGCGACGTTCCGCATCAGGTAAGTCTTGCCAACCCCCGTGGGACCTAGAAGCAAAAGGTTGGGCTTCACGTATTCAGGACTATTGGAGGAAGAATCTCCCAAACATCGCCGGATGTGGTTGTAGTGGTCGCAAACCGCTACAGACAAAACTCGCTTAGCTTGTTCCTGCTTTACGACGAAGCGATCCAAGTAGTCCCTAATCTCCTTGGGCTTGAGGTCGAAGTTCCTGATTCCATCCAGAGCTTCTTCTCGAGATTTCTCTTGAGGAGGCTCTTCTGAAGTGTCGTCGGGCACGCTTTCTTCATCGGAATCGGAGGCGCCTGCATTCATGAATGGAGCAAAAGCCACTTGCACGTTTCGATTCTTCAGCAGGTCGCGAAGCTGTTTCTGCAGATCCTCAAGTGGGTTGTCGTCGTCTTTTTTTGACATAGAAAAAATGTAAATTGGGTTTGACAGGTCGTTGATATAGAAAATTCTGTGAAAACTTACCTTGCACCTTAATCCCTTCACCCAAATTTTCAAACCGTTTTCCCGCCATGTCCAACAACCTCACAAAAAGGCAGATCGTCCAGAAAATCTACGACGGAAAAAACTACAAGCAGGAAGATGTACGAAAAATCGTACAAGAGACCCTGGACATCATTCGCGATGCTCTCATCGAAGGTCGCAACATCGAATTGCGCAAATTTGGTGTATTCGAGATACAGGTGCGAAAAGCCAGAGTCGGTCGAAACCCAAACAAACCCGAAACGGACGTCATGATCCCTCGTCGAGCAGTGGTAAAGTTCAAGGCTGGTAAAGAGCTCAAGGAAGGGTTGGCGGGATTGGACTTGGATTCAGTCGAATCCTAGTGGCCCGCCACTCCTGATCATTCGGACGATGTTCGAAAGCCTGCCCGGCTTCCGAGAATTCTATCCTGAGGATTGTTCTCGTCGAAACCATCTCTTCAGGATATTCAAAAAAGTAGCCAGAACCTTTGCGTTTCAGGAGTTTGATGCTCCGATTCTCGAACCACTGGCGCTCTACCTCGAAAAGTCCGGGGAAGAGGTGGTGGATCAACTTTTCCGCTTTCAGGACAAGGGAGAACGAGAAGTCGCCCTGCGACCGGAACTAACCCCTTCCTTGGCCAGAATGGTAGCAGCAAGGGCAAACGCATTGCGACGGCCAATCAAATGGTTCAACTTGGGAGAACACTTCCGATACGAGAGACCCCAGAAAGGCAGGTTGCGTTCCTTTTACCAATTCAACGCAGATATTCTTGGTGAAGATGGCATTGCTGCCGATGCAGAACTCATCTCACTGCTTGCCGCCATACTCAAAACCTGCGGATTGAGAAGCGAGGACTTTCGTATTCGTCTAAGCGACCGCATCACCTGGTCACTTTTTCTGGACTCCTTTGAAGTCGATGAAGAAAAACGACCAGACCTGCTCGACGTCATCGACAAAAGCGAAAGACGCAAACCGGAGCAAACCTTGGAAAGTATAGAGTCGATAATGCCCGGCAAGGGTCGGAAAATCCTCGAAGCAATTGATCATACCAAAACGATATCTAATGCAGAGGAACTCAACGATCGGCTGAATTCCTTTGGGGAAGAAGGAAAGAAAAGAGCCGAGGAATGGAAGCAACTGCTCGCACTACTCGAAGCACATGGCGCCCTAGACGTCGTGAAGATCGACCTTTCAGTTGTACGCGGTCTCGCCTACTACACGGGGTTTGTCTACGAGGCATTCGAGAACTCCGGGGACTCAAGAGCACTTGCGGGAGGGGGGCGATACGACCATCTGGTAAAAAAACTTTCGGGCAATGTCGAAATGTCCGCAGCAGGCTTTGCCATTGGCGACGTAACCTTAACCGATTGTCTTTCCGAAAAAAAGCTCCTGCCTGAATACGTTGAAGCACCCGATTTATACCTAGTTGCAGGTGAGAATGAACTGAGCCATGCCCTGCGTGATGCGAATCGTCTTCGTGAAGCGGGTTACTCGGTCTCATATTCTCTACGAGGACAAGGCTTCGGCAAGCAATTCAAGGAAGCCGGCAGGAGCAGGGCAAAGTTCGCCTTGATTTACGGGGAGGAAGAAGTTCTATCTAACAAGGTGAAAGTCAAGGATCTAGCATCGGGCAGGGAAACTGCGCTTCCATCCAAGGAACTAATCCAGCAAATCATGACCTTGGAGGAATACGGTGGAGTGCCTGAAGGGAAAGAATTCGAATGAGCGACGAAATTCCAGACTTCCAATCCACTCTGGCCCAGGCAAACCGAAAGAAGATGGCCAAGCCCAAGCTCGTGACACGCTTGCTCAAACTGGCTCTTCTCCTCATTGTATTGGGTTTCGCCACTTGGGGTTACATGAAGTTCGAGGCACGCTGGATCACTGTGGACAGCATCGACTTACCGAACGAAAAATTTCCCGTTCGACGTTCCTTTCGAATCCTTCATCTCTCGGACTTTCACTTCTCCGACCATGTACCCCTTTCGTACATTGAAGAATCCATCGTTTTGGGCCTTAGGAAGAAAGCCGACGTTTGCTTCATTACCGGGGACTTCATCACAACGAAAATCAGCGACGACGACTTTGCCAAATACGTCAAAGTGCTGGGCAAGCTGACTGAAAAAGTTCCTACCTTCGCCTGTCTGGGGAACCATGACGGCGGCAAGTGGTCGAACTCGGCCAACGGTTATTCAAACACCGAGAGAGTCGAGGAACTCCTTCAGGAGGCAAAGATTGGCCTACTGGAGAACGAACGCAGGGTAATATACGTCAAGGGCCAACCATTGGCACTTGTGGGACTCGGCGACATCTGGAACCAAAGGTGTTTCCCTGACAAGTGCTTGAGGAAAAAGTCTGAAGGCGGTTCAGCTCAAAATCCGCCGACGATCATTCTCTCACACAACCCCGACTCAAAGGCCTTCCTTTCCGAACACGAATGGAACCTGATGCTCTGCGGTCACACTCATGGCGGACAGTGCAAAATACCCTTTCTCGGCTACGCTCCCTTTGCCCCTGTCAAGGATCACGACTACTTGGAAGGCTTGCATACTTGGGAAGACAGACTGATTCACATTTCCAGAGGTGTAGGAAACCTGCACGGACTTCGTTTCAACTGCAGGCCTCAAGTCTGCATTCTTGAAGCCAAGGCTCCATAGCCTCAGCATGCGAATAGCCCTGCTCGACGACTCCGAGCCCATTTGGTTCCCCAAGCCAGATTTTGCGAGCAATGAAGGGCTCCTCGCAGTTGGAGGTTCGCTGACTAGGGATCGACTGTTGCTTGCCTATTCAAATGGCATCTTCCCATGGGAACTCCGAGGCAACCCACCTTTATGGCACTGGTATTCACCGAATCCTCGTTTTGTTCTTTTCCCCGATGAGTTCAAGGTTTCCAGAAGCTTGAAAAGAGCAATTGACAACGAAATTTTCGAGGTTCGTGTTGACACTGCCTTTCGAGAAGTCATGGAAGCATGCGCCAAGGTGAAGCGAAAAAACCAGCCCGGCACATGGATTGCCCCTGAGATGATAGACGCTTATTGCACTCTGCATGAGGAGGGACTCGCACACTCCTTCGAGTGTTATATTGGCGACGAACTCGTCGGAGGTCTCTATGGAATCTCTATCGGTAGGTCGTTCTTCGGAGAATCCATGTATCACCACCAAGCGGAAGCTTCCAAGGTAGCCTTGGCAAGCTTAGTCGATTTCGCGAAATCGCAACACTTCCATTTCATCGACTGCCAATCTCCAACCGCGCACTTGCAGCGACTTGGAGCTCGTTCGATTCCCAGGACAAGTTTTCTGAAGATGCTCGCCGAATCCCTGCAGGAAGGAAATTCTCCCGGAAAATGGACACTTTGATCGAAACAAGTATCTTCTTCATTGCCGTTTCATCAGGATCATGAAGAATCCCTATTCATAGTGAGCAAAAACCCGGAACATAAGGACCTCACGCAACTGGGTGCTGGATCCACAGGTCCAAGCAGAAAACTGGAAACCTTTCCAAACAGGAACAAGGACAGAGACTACGTCGTAGAGCTAACGACAGATGAATTCACTTGCCTTTGTCCTGCCACGGGGCAACCCGATTTTGCAGAAATCCGCATTCGATACCTGCCCAACGAATCGATACTGGAGTCCAAGTCTCTGAAGCTCTACCTATGGTCCTTTCGGAACGAGGGAATCTTTCACGAGCACTTCGCCAACGTACTTTTGGACGACCTCGCGACTGCATTAAACCCACGCTGGTGCGAAGTCGAAACAGTGTTCAAAGCCCGAGGAGGCATCGGGATAACCGTACGAGCGGAACACGGTGCACCACCGGGAATAGCGGAAGAATGAATCCCCAATGCACAATTGGTGTCGCGGGCATTCCCGTCTCTAACGACAGACCATTCGTCCTCTTCGGCGGCATGAATGTTCTGGAGTCACGAGAACTTGCTCTTGAAGTGTGCGCCGCATTCAAAGAGGCAACAGACAAACTGGGAATTCCTTTCGTGTTCAAGGCATCCTTCGACAAGGCCAATCGTTCGTCCATTAATTCCTTTCGAGGTCCTGGAATGGAAAAGGGGTTGGAGATATTCGCCGAGGTCAAGGAAGCCCACAGCGTATCGATCATCACCGACGTCCATGAACCACATCAAGCCGACCCTGTGGCGGAAATGGCGGAAGTTCTCCAGTTGCCGGCATTCTTGTGCAGGCAAACGGACTTGGTCGAGGCGCTTGCCGGAACGGGGAGACCTATCAACGTCAAAAAAGCCCAGTTTCTGGCGGCTCACGAGATGGCTCACATATTGGATAAGTTTGCCGAGGCCGGTAGCGATCAAGTCATGCTTTGCGAAAGAGGTACTAGCTTTGGTTACAACAACCTAGTGGTGGATCCCCTAAACTTCGGGATCATGAAAAGAACAGGCCACCCCGTTATCTTTGACGTCACTCACTCTTTGCAAGTTCCAGGAGGAAATTCCGACTCTGCGGGAGGTCGTCGCCAAGCAGTTTCCGAGCTCATGCTGGCGGGAATGAGCCAAGGAATAGCGGGCCTTTTCCTCGAGGCTCACCCAAAGCCCGACCTCGCCAAATGCGACGGACCCTGCGCACTGCCCCTAGACAAACTGGAATCCTTCCTGACGCAAGCCAAGGCAATCGACGACCTCGTTAAGAGCTTGGACCAGATCGAGGTCCACTAGTCCAAATAAGACCTCTCGGCCTCATGAGCTCCGACGAAGACCCTTGGTCCACTCTACGGAGATGGTTTCCGGAATTCCCCGAAGAAACATGGGTAAAACTTCGCTCCTATGCAGCTCTCTTGCGCGAATGGAACCAGAAGATAAACCTCGTGTCCCGCAAGGACATCGACCGACTTGAAAGCAAGCATCTTGCGCACTGCCTGACGATTACAAAGTTCCTTCGCCTGATGCCCAAGGCTCGGTTGCTTGACGCTGGAACCGGTGGAGGACTTCCGGGCATCCCCTTGGCCATATGCTATCCCCAAGCTCAGTTCACCCTTCTCGACTCTACGGCAAAAAAAATCGTGGCAGTTGAAAACATGATCGAGAAAATTGGGCTTGGCAACGCCGAGACTCGTTGCAGCAGGGTCGAGGAACTCCCATCGAGAAAATCATATGACTTCGTAATCGGCAGGGGCGTAAGCTCTCTGCAAAACTTCTTCAAGTGGACAAGCGACAAGATCGCAAAGGGTGAAAGGCATTCACCCGCCAATGGCATCCTTTACCTGAAAGGAGGCGACTACAACGAGGAGTTGAAGTCCTCGGGGCTCCACCCCAAAACAACTTGGAACTTGAGTGAATTGCTCCCCGAAGCCGGACTGGATGAAAAGTACCTCATCCACTTCAAGGTATAAGCCTGAAAAATGAACGACGTCATCGTGGTCGGAGCGGGCGGCAGCGGATTAGCGGCGGCCGTAAGTGCTGCGGAAGTCGGTTGCAGTGTCCTCGTTCTGGAAAAATGCCCGCAACCCGGAGGCACCACGGGAATCGCGGTGGGTTCCTTTACGGGCTGCGGGACCTCCCTCCAGCAAAAGGCGGGTATCGACGACACCCCGGAAGACCATGCGGAGGATTGCGCAAAATTTGCTCCAAGGAAGATTGAGGCCAAAAACAACGACGCATATCGAAAATGGTTCCTTGCCCAAACGGCGGAAACCTACGACTGGCTTCGCG
>CAZNWO010000086.1:0-3932 GCA_964576585.1 uncultured Puniceicoccaceae bacterium
TCCATGGTCATGTAGCGGTAGGAGAGCATCCATTCGCCCTTGGCGTGCATGTGGTCGCCCATGACGGTGATGGGAGCGTGACCATCGGGACGGGAAGCGGACCAAGGCCCTTCGTGTGCGTGAAGGATGGAAAAGGTGGTGCAGAGGAAGAGGAAAGTTTGGAAAAGTTTTTTCATCGGTATTGTATGTTTGTTGTAAAAAAGAAATTACGCGCCGACTTGGCGCAGGAAAGGAACAGCCCGGAGGCGGAGGGAAGGAGACAAGCCTGTAGGCATCGCAAGGACGGCAGGCAAGGAGCGCTAACGCACCTTATGCCCAAGCTATAGTCTCCGGGAAGCTATCCCAGCTTGGGTGGCGGTAGTTGGATCGCGGAAAAAACATCCCGCGGAAAAGCTACGTCCGGCACGACCCGGCCGACAAACCTTGAAGGCTCTACGATCGTTTTCGCAAAATCCAAAGGCAGAAGAGGTATTTTGCAGGAAAAAGCCTCAAGAATAGTTGCGGCATTCTCCTCCTCGCCAACCTGATCGCCAACGAATTCGCAGCCTGAACAACGGTGGTCGCCATCGAAGGTCCACTCTGCCGAGAGTACGACGGCTCCGGTTTGATCGAAGAAGTCGTTGAACATGTTGAACCAAGCTCCTACCTGAAACATTCCCAATGGCAAGCGAGCCAAGGAAAAAGCCGCCAGCAGGACGATCAACAGGGAGATTTTGCGAGCCATTGGAAATTGATATTGGGAATCCGGTACGCGAAGACAACGACAAAGAAGGATGTCCTGCAAACAAATGCCAAGGACAATTTGATGGACAGGCTTAGAAAAAGACGCGCTCGATGGTCCAGTAAACTCCCATCAGGGCGATCACGGAAGAACCGGGCACAACCACCCATTTGCGATAAACTTCTTCTTTGCGGACGTAAAAGGTGGCGAGAAAGGCCAAGCCGATAACCGCAACCTGCCCGAACTCGACCCCTATGTTAAAGCCCAGCAACCCAGCGATGAGGGAAGCGGGCTGAAGATCGTAATCGCCAAGAGCTCCGGCAAAGCCCAAGCCGTGGATGAGACCGAAGATAAAAACGATCGCCAGGCGGTATGGCTTGTAGCCGGGGAGAAAGATGTTTTCAAGGGCCACGACTGCAATGCTGGCGGCGATGATTGGTTCAACGACCGCGGGGTTTGCAGAGACGACTCCCGTCGTGGCCAAACCCAAGGTAATGGTATGGGCAAGCGTGAACATCGTAACCTGAAGCAGGAGCGGCTTCCATTTCCTTGACAAAAGAAACAGCCCCAGGACAAAGAGAATGTGATCCAAGCCAAGGGGTACGACATGCACGAATCCTTTTCGCAGGTAGGTGGAGAAGGTACCGGGACCGACGTCGTCGTCCTTGTATGTGGAACTCTCAACAGGCGCCGAGCTTTCCTCGGCTTTTTCTACAACCAAGCCCTTGAGGTTGAGGAGGAAGCTTTCCTCGCCGGGAAAGAGGACGTGCACTTGCTTGTGGGCAATTCCTCCAAAGCGGTTGGTGAACACAACGTCGAATCCCGATTGATCAAAGGCCCGAACCTGATACCCGGAAGTGGACGGACTGATGACCGTTCCCCACTTGCCTCGCAAGACTACCGTATCGTCGATGTCCAGCAAGGGTTCCCCACCCTTCTTTTCAAAACCAAAGACAAAATCAGGGCTAAACCATCCTCCGGGCTCAAAACGACACCGCAAGGAATCGGAAACCAGTTTGGCCGCCTTGGCCCTCAATTCTTCCTTCTCGCCTTCGTCCATTTCTTGAAGTACCCAGTATTGCAAGTAAGGCACCTCTTCAGGGTCCTCGGCAAAACAGCGCGGATCGATTTCTACTTCCAAGAGAGCCGAGCCGTTGGTTTCAAAATGGCCGATCACGGGTATGTCGGGAATGGGGTGCCCCTGAAGCTTGACCAAGGCCAATACCAACAAAAGGTAAGCTAGGTGAGGGAACCGAAATCGAAAGAGAGAGGGCATTTGAGTAAAATTACTAAACTCCTTAAGAATAAAATTTTCCTTGAATCCAACAATTCAAAACAGCGTGAAGAAAGCTTTCTTATATTGTAACAGCCTCCGATGTGTTCGGGGCATTGGGGTGCCTGAACGCAACGCTTAGGCAGGCTTTCCGACTCTTGGCGCGGAATCAGTTCTTTCGAAAAGCATGCCGCGACGTTGAAGGGATTGCATGAGTAAGCCCTTGGGAGCAAAGATCCAAGACAAGATAAAGAGAATTCCGGCGAAAACCACCATCGCTCCGGCAATCGAGCAGTCCAACCAAACCGCAAGGTGAAAGCCACCCAAGGAATAAAAGAATGACAAGGGCACTGCCAGAACGAGAAGTTGGGGCAAGCGCTCAACGAAAAAACCGGCAGTTGCCGCGGGAAAAATAAGCATGGCGACAACAAGTACGACGCCAACGGCCTCGAAGGCGGCAACAATGGTCAGGGCCAAGGCAACCATGAGACCATAATGAACCATCTTTACCGGCATGCCCAAGGATCGGGCCAAGCCGGAATCGAAGGAAGTCACGAGAAGAAAACGGTAAAAAACCAAGACGAGGGCGAAGTCCAGCAAGGTCACCGCCAACATGACGACGAGGGAGCGAGGCCCAAGGTCAACTCCACCCAAAACGATGGATTCTTGAAAGGGCAAAAGCCCGATCTCGCCGTACAAAACACATTCGGCATCCAAATGGACGTCCGTCACCCAACGACTTATTATGACAACTCCAACTGCAAAAAAAGTGGTGAAGACGATTCCTATCGCGGCATCGGGCCTGACCCGTGATTTTCGGTGGATAAACTCAATGAGCACGGTGGTCGCCACTCCCGCAACAACTGCCCCTACAAACATGGCGGGAACGGCGAGAGACTTAGAGACCAAGAAGGCCAAGGCGATACCCGGGAGAATGCTATGGCTTACGGCATCGCCAACCAAAGCCAATCGACGAGCAACTACGAAATTCCCGATCAATCCACATCCGAGACAAACGAGAAAGCCCATGGACACGACTTGGAAATTCATCATGAACGAGTCCCTCCAAGGTTGGAGAAAAACCTCTTGCCATTGAAAGGGTGGGAAAAAATCTTCGCGCATGGCTGCTCAACTCGGACTCGCGTAACCCGTGGCGGTTTTTGGCATTGATTCTCGACGCCCTCCCATCGCTATGTCCCGAGGTCCGGGGATAGGTTTACCGTGAGGATCCAGGCGGGGGTTGCATAGTATGCGCTCAAGGCTTCTTACGACATCCTCTCCCAGCACGTGCTCGATTTTCTCGGCATCGTCGTGGACATGGTCCGCTGGGTAGTGAACCTCGTTCGTGAGGTAAAGCTCCCAAAGCCTATGGTTCCTCACAATTTGGCAAGCACGCTCCCATCCGGCGGGAGTCAGAGAAAAACAGAGATCTTGCGAAAGTCCCGGGCCATCGGACGAGCTTATTTCCAAGGAAGCCAAAGAGGAAGCAACCAATGCCTCGCTCTCCTTGCGGGCCTCGGAAACACCGATGCGGCGCCTGGAAGCAAAGTCACCGAGGGTGATGGACTGGGATTGAAAATCTTTCGCCTCAAGCACTTGGTAAACTGCCTTGAGGCTATTTTCCAAGCTGACTTGAAGGGATCGGTTCCGCCGCTTCCACCAACGAAAACACAGGCCATGATTCGGCCCAAAAAGAAAGGCTCCTCCAAAAAAGATGGAACATGCCAAAACCATAAATGGACCTGTGGGGAAATTGCTTCCCAGAAAGGACGCGAAAGAGCCCAAGACACCAGCGGCAATCCCAAAAACTGCCGAGAGTATGAGCAAGGTTCGCATCCTGTCGGTCAGCAGGGAAGCGGTTGCTGCAGGAGTAATGAGCAAAGCAGAAACCAACACCACGCCAACGGCCTGGAGGGAAGTGACTACAGCGAAAGTCAA
>CAZNWO010000086.1:4032-12972 GCA_964576585.1 uncultured Puniceicoccaceae bacterium
CGAATCCAAGAGACGGCAACCATTCCCAAAAGACCAGCACAAGTAGCACCCAGCAGGATCGTCCAAGGATCTTTGGTTCTGCTCCATAGGAATCCAAGGGCAACGCCGGGCAGCACGGCATGCGAAAGAGTGTCGCCAAGCAGGGACAGCCGTCTGGTAACGACGTAACCACCGAAAAGACCGCAGCTCACGCCCATGAAGACCGAGCCCATGAGAGCGTTGCGAACCGATGCGTCTCGCAAGCTAAGAAAACGCTCCACTTGCTCGCCAAGGTCCGAATCGGAGACATCCCCGATGCGCTCGGCTTGAAGGCAAAGGGGAAAAAAGCTGAACAATGCAAAGAGTGTGAACCTCTTCATAAAACGCAGAAGAAAGAGGTCAGTCGGAAAATTTCGCCAGAACTTCCGAGCTTTCGGATGCTTTGTCGGCAACTTTGCTCAAAATGGTCAGACGTCCTCCGTAGGTCTTTTGCAACAATTCAGGATCATACACTTCTTCCACGGCGCCATAGGCAACAAGCCGCATGTTGAGGAGCAAGAGCTTGTCAAAATAGTCGCGGGCGGAGGAAAGGTCATGATGAACCACGATTATCGTCTTGCCTCGATCCCGTAGCTCTCGAAGCAAGCCAACAATGGCAGCCTCGGTAGCAGCGTCTACTCCGGCAAATGGTTCATCCATAAGGTATAGGTCACTCTCTTGCGCTAGTGCTCGGGCAAGGAAGACCCGTTGC
This sequence comes from uncultured Puniceicoccaceae bacterium, assembly GCA_964576585.1. Classification (GTDB taxonomy): domain Bacteria; phylum Verrucomicrobiota; class Verrucomicrobiia; order Opitutales; family Seribacteraceae. The sequence continues at coordinate 4,763 of CAZNWO010000086.1, forward strand.
TGTTGCCCGCTTGAAAGGTTGCCGATTTGACGAGAAACGAATGCCTCCATATTGACCTTTGCCAAACAATCCAAGGCAATGCTCCGGTCTTGCTTGGTAACCCTGCGCAGGAAACGCGAATGACCGTAACGCCCCATGAGCACAACATCCATGACGCTCACGGGGAAATCCCAATCGACGGATTCTCTCTGAGGGACGTAACCGACCCGCCGTACCGCCTTTTCGAAAGGCTGTCCAAAAACCTTAACCCACCCTCCGACCGCAGGGACAATCCCCATGATTGCCTTGACGAGTGTCGTTTTGCCGGCGCCGTTTGGACCGATAACGCCGATGATTGAGCCCGGCTCAACCGTAACGTCTATGCCGTACAATACGGGTTTTCGGTCGTAAGAAACCGTAAGGTCATGAATCTCAAGGGGCGGGTCGAGATTGTTCATCGCCTCACTTCATTGCATCCACGAAGGCATTGACGTTGTGCTTCAACATACCGCCCCAAGTACCAAGATCATAAGTGGTTCCATCCGCACTGGTTTCCATCCGCCCCGGCTCACCCATGGCATCTGAAAAAAGTTCTCCGCCTACCTTGGCCCCAGTTTCGCGGGCAATCTCGCGAATAATCGATTGGTTGACGCTCGATTCGACGAAGATCGCCTTTATTCCATGCTTCTTTACATAGTCCACCATTCTCGCCCGGTCGGCAAGGCCAGCCTCGGTGGTTGTAGACAAACCTTGGACGGCCCTAACCTCGATACCAAACGCTCGACCGAAATAATTGAAGGCATCATGGCTGGTCACCAGCCTACGGCGATCCTTCGGGAGCTCTCCTATGCGATCAGTAGCCCATTCATGGACTGCATGAATTTCTTCCTTCAAAGACTTCGCATTATCAAGGTAGAACTGCCTTTTCTCGGGATGTGCACCAATCAATGCATCTCGCACGACGTCTACGCAATCCCTCCAGATTTCGGGGTCGAACCACACGTGCGGATCCGAATGCCCCTCGAACTCTTCAGGCTGCAGAAGCCTATCCTGTGCAATGCCGCTCGTTATGGCATAGGTCTTCGAGGGTGAATCGGATGCCTTGGAAAACAAATCTGCCATGCGACCTTCGAGCATCAAGCCATGATAAAAAACCAGATCCGCCCTTCCAAAAGCGGCCAAATCCTTTGCGGTGGGCTTGTAGAGATGCGGATCCACGCCAGGACCCATAAGAGGAAAAATTTCGACCTGTTCTCCTGCTAGCGAACGAACCATGTCGGTCACCTGCGTCGTAGTGGTTACAACCAAAAGCTTTTCCCCGGATTCTTCTTCTTTATACTCCGCAGGTCCGCAGGAAAAAACTAATGGGGCCAAAAGAAAAATGCACAAGCATTGCAGGCGCTTCACGGATCCAGTTTTGGCAAACACATTATTCATATGGATAAAAGTTTATATTTTGATTAGTCAAAAATTAGAATGTGAATGAGCTTGAGTCAATTATTTTAATGCTATGTGGTAAAGAGACAGATGCCATCCGCCACTGTAGAAAATTATATAAAGGAAATCCTCATCCTTTCGATTGATGAAGAGAAGGAAATAGTGGGCATGGGAGAAATTGCCAAAAGCCTGAAAGTTGCTCCAGGCACGGCAACTTCAATGATCAAGACGCTGCAAAAGGAAAAGCTGGTGACTTATGTTGCGCGACGAGGGGTAAACCTTACGTCAAAAGGCCGAAAACTAGGAATGGGAATGCTTCGAAGACATAGGATAGTGGAAACCTTTCTTGTAGAAACTCTTGGGCTGGACTGGACTGAAATCAACCAAGAAGCCGAAGAGCTGGAGCATGCAATCTCGGAAAAGGTGCTGGACAGGATGGACAAGTTCCTGGGCAGGCCCGAATTCGACCCGCACGGGGACCCCATTCCCACAAAAGAAGGTAAATTTGCAGCTCGCAGGATTCAGAACTTGATCAAATGCAGGCAGAAGGAACCATTGACCGTGAAAATGCTGGCAGATCAAAGTGCCGATTTTCTCAATTTTGCGAGGGAAAAGGGAATGGTGCCCGGAGCGAAGATAGAAGTCTTGTCCAGAGACTTGGTGTCCGACTCGGTCACCTTGAGGGCAGGCAAAACCAAGTCATTCACTGTAGGGACAAAAGCCGCAAAGAAGATTTTGGTTTCCAACTGAGCTATTTCCGGAAGCTCGAATTGTCGGCAACCTCTTGAAAGGGTGTTGGCAAGTTGTGAAAAAAAGTCTTTTCAGCAAAAGAAATTTTTCCCAGTATAAAATCTTTCCTGCAATTACAGCAGAATATCTCAAACCCCTAAGCTAAGTAATCATGGCACGACCCGTCACTTTATTCACAGGCCAATGGGCCGATCTCTCCCTACCCGAACTTGCCGCAAAAGCTGCGGAAATGGGCTACGATGGAGTTGAGCTTGCCTGTTGGGGCGATCACTTCGACGTTGATAAGGCCGCCATTTCGAAAAAGTACTGTCAAGAGAGGTGGGAGATTTTGGGAGACAACGGACTCACTTGTTTCTCCATCTCGAGCCACCTTGTCGGACAAGCAATTTGCGATCTCATAGACGAGCGCCACAAGGCCATTCTCCCACCCGACGTCTGGGGAGAAGGAAACCCGGAAAAGGTCAGGAAGCGCGCCGCAAAAAAACTTATCAAGGCGGCCAAGGCTTGCCGAAAGTTCATCGACTGCAAACCCGGACGCGGCAAGAAGGATGACTTCCCGGCAGTCGTAAACGGTTTTACGGGATCAAGCATTTGGCATTCCATCTATGCCTTCCCTCCTACCGACCAAGCCTATTGGGACAAAGGTTTCGAAGATTTCGCCAAGAGGTTCGGACCCATTCTGGACGAATTCGACAAGCAAAACGTGAACTTCGGCCTAGAGGTTCATCCCACGGAAATTGCGTTCGACATAGCCTCTGCGCAAAGGGCTATCGATGCCGTGAAGGGCCACAAGAGGTTTGGCTTCAACTACGACCCATCTCACCTCGGCTACCAAGGAGTGGATTACGTGAAGTTCATTCGTACCTTCTCCAAGCGAATTTACCATGTCCACATGAAGGACGCATGGTGGGGCCATGGAGACGGCACTGTGGGCGTTTTCGGCGGACACACGACGTTTGCCGACCCTCGACGCTTCTGGGATTTCCGCTCAGTTGGCAGGGGCGACGTCGACTTCGAGGAAATTATCGTTGCCCTCAACGACATCGGCTACGCCGGACCGCTCTCCATTGAATGGGAAGACAGTCGAATGGATCGTTTTCATGGGGCCGAAGAATCCTGTGATTTTGTCCGCGAACTGGATTTCACGCCGAACCAAATGGCCTTCGACGCAGCCTTTGACAAAGAAAACCAATAGGGAAAGAACCCGCAACACTGCCAATACAAAATGAAACGAAAATTACGAATGGGAATGGTCGGGGGTGGTCGCGGAGCCTTTATCGGGGGCGTCCATCGCGCAGCTGCCAACCTCGACGGACAAATTGAACTCGTTGCGGGAGCCTTTTCCTCTGACCCTAAGAAATCCAAGCTTTCCGGAAAGGACTTTCACCTGGACTCGAAGAGAGTGTATTCCAGCTATCAGGAAATGGCCGAGCGAGAAGCTGCTCTGGAAGACGGTCAGGGGATCGATTTCGTCACCATCGTGGTTCAGAACTACCTTCACTTCGATGTCGCCAAGACCTTTCTCGAGGCCGGCATCAACGTCATCTGCGACAAGCCCGTGACCTATGATCTGGCCGAGGCAAGGGAACTCAGGAAAATCATAAAAAAGTCGAAAAAGGTCTTCGCTCTTACCCACAACTACACGGGCTATCCTATGGTCAAGCTGGCCAAGGACATGGTCAAAAAGGGTGAACTTGGAGAAATCATCAAAGTCGTTTGCGAATACCCCCAAGGCTATGCAATCACTGCATTGACGGGAGAAGACAAGGCAATCGCAAACTGGCGGGCAGACCCGAAAATAGCAGGCATCTCCAACTGCATGGGAGACATCGGCACCCACGCCGAAAACCTTGTCCACTACATTACGGGGCTTGAAATCGACAAGCTTTGCGCCGACCTTTCAGTAAACATCCCTGGGCGAACCTTGGACGACGATGGAAACGTCTTGGTACGCTTCAAGGGTGGCGCCAAGGGAATCATTTACGCATCCCAAGTTTCCAATGGGGACGAAAACGACCTGAACATCAGGGTCTACGGGACGAAGAAATCCCTCGAATGGCATCAGGAAGACCCGAACGAACTACTTGTAAAGGATGCACGCGCTCCACGCGTGACCTACAGGCGCGGCAACGGTTACATCACGGGTGCAGCCGCAGCGAATACGCGAATTCCGTTTGGCCATCCCGAAGGATTCATAGAAGCCTTCGCCAACGTCTACAATGCCGCTGGAGTCGCCATCCGCGATGAAATCGCGGGAAAATATCCACGGAAAAGCGGGTACGATTTCCCCGACATTCGAGACGGCATTATCGGCATGGCCTTCATAGAAACCGCCGTAAAAAGCTCAAAGGCCAAGGAAAAGTGGGTGAAGTTTCCCCGCGTCTAAAAAACAAATAAGACTATGGCTACAAAAGTAGGAATCATCGGTGCGGGAGGAATGCTGCGGTATCATGCCGGAGGCTTTCGCGAGGCTAATGCAGAAATTCTCGCAGTCTGCGACGTAAACAAGGAAGCGGCAGGTCAAGCTGCCGAAGAATATGGCGTGGAGAACGTTTTCGGCGACGTGGGCGAAATGCTCGAGCAACTTCCGGAACTTGATGCCCTAAGCGTAATAACCCCCAACCGTTTTCACAAGCCGTTGGCCATACAAGCCCTAGAAGCTGGCAAGCACGTCTTTTGTGAAAAACCTCCTGCGCTGAACGCTGCCGAAGTGGCTGAAATGAAGGATGCCGCTGAAGCCTCGGGCAAGGTGCTAATGTTTGACTTCAACAATCGCGCCAGGCCCGAATCCTATGCCCTTCGCGATTATATAAAGTCCGGCGACGTAGGTCGAATAAACTCCGCTCAGGCCAAATGGAGTCGCCGCACGGGAATTCCCGGTCTCGGCGGATGGTTCACCAACAAGGAACTCTCGGGAGGCGGTCCGCTCATCGATCTCCTGCACATGGTGGACTTGGCGCTCTTCTACATGGATTATCCGGAGCCGACCTATGTGCTGTCGCAAACCTTCGATGACTTCATTCAAGACAAATCCTTCAAGGGTCCGTGGGGAATTCCCGACGTTGCAGACGGAGTAACCGACGTGGAGAGCGCAGCCCACGGTTTCGTGACCTTTGTCACGGGACAAGTCCTCTCATTCCAAATTTCTTGGGCCGAGATGAACAAGCGCGAAGAAGTTTCCGTCACTTTTCAAGGCACGAAAGCGGGAGGTATGATCAGAAGGCTATTCGGAGTAGATGGCCTTGACGAAACCGCCATCGACGACTGCGAACTGTATGTTCAGGAAAACGGTCGCTCGGTAAACCGATCCATCATTACCGAGCCTGACGAGGACATGGGTCGCATTCGGGCCGCCAAAAATTTCATCCTCTCCGTAGAGGGCAGCGAGGAACCCTTGAATACCCCCGCCCAAGCTTTGGCCCTCATGAAGATAATCGACGCCACCTACCAGTCGGCCGCCACAGGCAAGCCAATCGCCATCGAGTAAATTCATATCCTTATGCAAAGCCTATCCCGCAAAGGCTTCAGCAACTCCACCACAGCCCCAAAACCGGCGTTGAAAAACGTCGGTTTTTATTTGAGAGGAAAAATTGAATTGCAGGGAAACGTATCTCGGCCAAACACACAGCCAAGGATTATACAAAGGATAACGACATGATTATCAGACTAAGCAAACTACTGGCCGGCTTGTTTTTTGCATATGCCCTTTGCCATGCTGAGAAAAGAAACGTCGTCTTGTTCGTGACAGACGACCAGAGCCCCGACTTCGGAGCTTACGGCAACCCCATCCTCAAAACACCAAACCTAGATGCACTCGCAAAAGATGGAACTCGCTTCGACTATGCCTTCTGCACTACCGCCAGCTGCTCGGCTAGTCGCTCCGTAATCCTATCGGGCCTCCACAACCACGCCAACGGCCATTACGGCCATCAGCACAGGTATCACAAGTTCAATAGCTACGGGAACCTGATCAGCTTGCCGGCATACCTTTCCCACGGAGGTTACAGGACCGCTCGATGCGGAAAATATCATGTTTCTCCGGAGAAAATCTACAAGTTCGACCAAGCCATTCCGGGATCCTCCCGCAGCCCTGTCGCCATGGCAGAAAACTGCAAGGATTTTCTAAACGATGAATCCGAAAAGCCTTTCTTTCTCTACATTTGCACCTCTGATCCCCACAGGGGAGGAGGCTTTGCGAACGAGCTCCCGCACAAGCCCGATCGATTCGGCAATCCGAAAAGAGGATCGAAAGGCTATCCGGGAATCAATGAAGTAGTCTACGACCCCTCCGAGGTACGAGTACCAGGATTTCTTCCGGACACACCAACTTCTCGTGCGGAAATCGCCCAGTACTACCAATCCGTCTCCCGCATAGACCAAGGAATTGGACGCCTCGTCCAAATCCTAAAGGATGCCGACAAATGGGAAAACACCCTGTTCATCTACATCTCAGACCATGGCATTGCAATGCCCGGGGCCAAGACCACTCTCTACGAAGGAGGCATGCGCTCTCCATGCCTCGTCCGAAATCCCTATCAAAAGAAACGCGGAATCGCAACCGACGCCATGGTCAGCTGGGTAGACCTAACGCCCACGATTCTGGAATTCGCAGGTGTTCTCGACCAAACCGGCAAGCTCTCCGCCAAAGTCCTCGAAAGTTTGCGATCGAGCCTGCCTAAAGGCGAACAAAACGGAAGACATCTCTCTCCGGGTAAATTCCACGGGCGCTCTTTTCTCTCGGTACTTGGCGAAGAAAAGACCAAGGGTTGGGATGAGGTTTACGCTTCTCACACCTTTCATGAGATCACCATGTACTATCCGATGAGGGTGGTAAGGGAGCGCCGATACAAGCTCATCTGGAACATTGCTCATCCCCTACCCTTTCCATTTGCTTCAGACCTATGGGCGGCACCGACTTGGCAGGCGCAATGGAAGCAAGGCATGAGCGCGCCTTATGGCGCGAAAACCGTAAGAAGCTATGTCCACCGCTCGGCGTTCGAACTATACGACCTTCAGGAAGACCCTCATGAAGGAAACAATCTCGCTGGGTCCAAGGAACACTCTGAGCTTCTTGGTCGCTTAAAGAAAAAGCTTAAGGCCTTTCAGGAACAGACAAACGATCCGTGGGTCATGAAGTGGCGGTACGAATAGAAAGATCCGCAAAACTAGACAATTGTATTTGGGGTTATTTCAATTTGAGGCAAGGCTTCCTCGGTTTCTGCTTCCTCGAACTTTTCTTCTTCCACGGTAGATTCGCTAGATTCAACTTCCGATTCAGGAGAAGAAATTTTCCCCGTCTTCTCTTCTCCCGGAAAAGCATCGGTTGGCTCGGCGTCATCATCTTCGGCCGAACCCCATCTGGAATCTGCAGTTTTTCCCTCGGATTCGGCGTCCTTTGTTAGGTTATCGAAAAAACGAGTATTTCCATGGGATTCGTCTTCAAAGCGAGATTCGTCGTCCCGGCTCTTCTTAACGTTCTTCACGAACTGGGTATGATTGAATTGCTCGATCGACTCCTTTTCCATTTCGCATTCCTTGAGTCGAGTTTTCAAAACGGACATCCTCTGCTGAACCTCCGCCTGCTTCGATTCGTCGTCTGTCTTGATGGCTTTTAGTTCGTTAATTTCGTCTTTGAATCCAGCAATCTTGTTGCGCAACTCAATCCTATGCGCCCTGCGATCCTTAAACAACGGAGGCTTCCCCGGCTTGGGAGGTCTGCCAGTCGGTTTTGGGGGTTCGTCCTGCTTAAAGGGATCTTCGCTCATTGAATTAAAGTGAATCCTTATATTTTAGATTGTCAACTACCTCAGTAAATTTATGGGTTTCTAATAATTTCAACATTTTATCAACTATTACCAGAACTTCCATATGGAAACCAATGGGAGCTGAACCTAAGGATATTTTCGAACAAAATGTACGCAATATCAATTGCAATCAGAAAGAGCCTTGCTACCGCTTGCCAAATTTACCCACGAGCCTTTCTGCTAACTGGGGTCTCGATATACAGTCTATGCACAACCAATTTCTCACAAGCTGAAACGGAT
>CAZNWO010000087.1:0-12940 GCA_964576585.1 uncultured Puniceicoccaceae bacterium
GGCACGGTGCAGCGCGGGGTGCGCGAGAACGGGACCAAGGTGTACTGCCTTGCCCATGGCTCGGACCACCACCACCACCTGACCTGCCGCAAGTGCGGCGCAACCGAGCGGATAGACGTGTGCGTGGAGGCCGACTTGGAGGACTTGGCGAAGGAGAGGGGATTCAGGGACGTTTCCCACGTCCTCGAGGTTTTCGGTACCTGCGGGGACTGCGCATAGGAGCGGGGATTTTTTCATGAGGTCCGGCTGCTTGCTTTTTCTCGCCTGTCTCGGCTTGGCGACGAGCATAGCCCGGGCGGAGACCTTGCAACTGAAGCAGGGAGACGTGGTCGCATTCGTGGGTGGCACCGACATGGTGAGGATGCAGCGAGAGGGTCGGCTGGAGGCTGCCTTGACCAACCGCTATCGGGACTCCAAGCCGAAGTTTCGAGACCTTGCGTGGGACGGCGACACGGTCTACTTCCAGAGCACGGTTCGGGTACGTTGGCGCAGGCAGGCTTTCGGGGACTTGAGGAACCAGCTGAAGAGGGTGGGGGCCACGGTGGTGATCGCCCAGTTCGGCAAGATCGAGTCCCTCGACGGGGTTGATAAAATCGAGAGCTTCGTGGCAGCCTACGAGAAGTTGCTGGACGACTTGTCGGCGGAGGACCGCAGGGTTTTCCTGCTGGAACCCATGGGCTTCGAGTGGGAGGTTGCAGGGGGCGAGGCGCTTGGGCGCTACGCCGAGGCGATTCGGGCCATGGCCAAGAAGCGCGGGCTGACGTTGGTTCCGGGAGACGAGAAGGATCCCGCGATGGCCTATGCCGGAGGCTTGACTGGCGTGGCTCCGGAGGCATTGCCGAAGCTTGCGGAAGCGGTGCGATCGAAGCACCGGCTATGGAACGAGTATTGGCGACCCGCCAACTGGAAGTGCCTTTTCGGAGACGATTCCCGCAGGGTTTTTTCCAATGCCGCCCACGGGCGACTTTCCCTTCGCCAGGAATGGGAGACTTATCCCAAGTTGATCGAGGCGGCCGAGGCCCGAGTCCTGCAAGGCCAACTGCCCGAGGTTGCCGAACCGGAGCCGCTGACCGGTTTCAAGGATGCGGACGTGAAGAAGGAACAGGCGTCCTTCGAGGTAATGGATGGCTTTGAGGTGAACCTCTTTGCGGACGAGTCCCTGGGGATTGCAAACCCGCTCTCGATTCGTTGGGACGCCTGGGGAAACGCCTACGTCGCCTGTTCCGACGTCTACCCCCAGATCGAGCCGGGGACCCTCGCCAACGACAAGGTGATTCGGTTGGTCGACCAAGACGGCGACGGTCGCGCAGACAAGTCGAACGTCTTTGCCGCAGGCCTGAAGATTCCTACCGGCATGGAGGTGGGGCATGGCCGAGTCTACGTCGGGCAAGGAACCGAGCTGCTGGAGCTTCGGGACCTGGATGGCGACGGCAAGTCGGACCTTCGCAAGACCTTGCTGAGCGGTTTCGGCAACGGCGATTCCCACCAGACGATCAATTCCTTGGTATGGTCGCCGGGAGGAGAGCTTTGGTTTTGCCAGGGAGACGGGATCGAGTCTCGCGTGGAGACGCCTTTCGGGGTGTCTTCCCTTTTCCAGGCGGGAGTATTTCGGCTGCGTCCCCGCGAGCTTCGCCTAGACGGTTTGCTGGACGACTTTATGGGGCCGGGGAACCCTTGGGGAATCGCCTTCGACGATTTCGGGCAATCCTTCGTGATCGATGGAGCGGGTGGTATTTCCTACCTGACCCCCGCCTCCATTCCCGCCAAGCGTCGTCTTCGGCTGCCGCGGATCGGCAGGCCCGGCGGCTACTGCGGCGTGGAATGCATTGGGGCCGACAATTTTCCTAAGGAGATGCAGGGCGACTTCCTTCTCGGCGACTACAAGAAGAATCAGGTTTCACGTTTTGCCGTGGCTGAAGACGGCGCCGGCTTTCGGGTGGAGTGGCGGCAGCCTTTGCTTCGTTCGCGGCATCGTAACTTTCGCCCGATCGACGTGAAGGTCGGACCGGACGGGGCGGTCTACGTGGTCGACTGGTACAACCCGATCACTTGCCATCAGGACGATTTTTTTCGTCATCCTGCCCGAGACAAGACCCATGGTCGCATTTGGCGGATCGTCCCCAAGGATCGAGCGCTTCCCGTGCCCAAGCTGGCGGAGGCAACTGTTCCCGAGTTGCTGGAAGAATTGCTTTCTCCGCGCAGGTGGACTCGGCTGAAGGCCAAGCAGGTTTTGTCGGCCCGCAAGCACGAGGAGGTTTTGCCGCTGCTGCGTGAATGGGCGTCGGAAGGGAAAAGAGCTCTTCAGGCCGTAATGCTCTTGGAGTGGATGGATCGGCCGGACGAAGCCTTGTTGGCCAAGTTGCTCCAATCGACTGACCATCGGGAGCGTGCCTATGCTGCCCGTGTCGCGGGTCGTTGGGGAACTCGCCTGGAAAACCTCTGGGATTTGATGGAGGCTTCCGCTGCCGACGAGCACCCACGAGCACGCATGGAAGCTGCGCTCGCCTGCGGCCAGGTCGACCACCCGCGCTCCGCGTTGGTTGCGGCCACGGTGGCGGAATATCCAAAGGATCGCTGGATCGGCTACGCCTTCTCCCAAGCCGCGCATCACCTTCGTCCCACTTGGCTGCCGGCTTTTCGACGAGGCGAGATCGATTTTTCCGGACGTCGTCGAGGCCTGGCTTCCCTGATCGGCCAATCCGAGGCCAGGAACTTGTCTTCGGACCTTCGAGGGTTGCTCTCGTCGAATGACTTGGAGCCCGCCGCCAAAGGCAACTTGCTCAAGACTTTGGTTGTGCTGGGCGATGAAGCCGACCTTCGCCTGGCCTTGCGCCACAGGCCAATGGATCCCGGTATCCTCCGCGCCTTGGCCGACCGGCCTAGTCCTGGGTTCGACGCCTCCGACGAGGTTGAATCAATGCTTCTCGCAGACAACCTTGAGGTGAAGCTTGCCGCGGTTGAGCTGATCGGGCTTTGGCGGGTGGATTCGCTTCTCGAGCTTGTCGGTGGGATTGCCAAAGGTAACGGCGACAAAAAGCTGAGGGCTGCGGCCCTAGAGGCTATTGGTCGGCTTGGGGGTGAGAGGAGCTTAAAGCTTCTCAGGGAAATCGCAATTCGTCCCGGTGGGTTGCTGGGCGCCTTTGCAGTGGTCGCAATGCTGGATACGGACATGGACTTGGCTGCTTCCTTTGCGGCCAAGCTATTGGCGGGATCGCCGGAGAATGAAATGGCTCATGTTGTTTTCCGGGGTTTTGCTTCTCACCCCGGAGCAGGGCATGCCTTGACCAAAGCCTTTGCCAAGGCCAAGCCCGGAATCTCCGTTGGGAAAAGACTCCTTGCCTCATGGATTTCGACCGGCTTGGTGGATGAGGTGGTTTCGCAACAGCTGATGACCTTGGCTGGGGAAACAGGTCCATCCGAGGTTTACCGTCCCGAGCAAGTTGGGGAGCTTTTGGCAGCGGGCAGGAAAGGGGATCGAGCCAAGGGGGAGCAATTGTTCAAGTCGGCTCGCCTCGGTTGCGCCGCCTGCCATCGAGTGGGGAATGAAGGTGGAAGAATCGGGCCTGATCTCTCCGCCCTTGGCGGCAGCGTTCCACAAGAACGTATCTTGATTGAGGTTCTCTGGCCGAAGAAGCAGGTCAAGGAGGGTTATTCCCTTACTCGACTTCAACTTAAGGGTGGGGAGATCCGCCAAGGTTACGTCCGGGGAAGCCGAGAGGGAGGAATCCTGCTGTTTCGGGATTTCGCGGGCGAGGACCTGAGTCGCTTGCCTCGGGAAAGGGTGGAAAAGCTGGAAGAAATCGGTAGCCTGATGCCTCCTTCCGCCCAGACACTTTCCCGCGAGGAACTTGCGAATCTCTTAAAATATCTTTTCGAGCTTCGCTGAGATAAAGCTCTTTCAGCTCTTTCGCCTAAAGGCCCAGAGGTGTTCCTTGCCTCGCACGTAAAGGGTATTGGAATCGAGTGCCGGTGTTACGGGGATGGCTTCCTCAAGCTTGTGTTGATGGACGACCTCCATCTTGTCTCCCGGCTTTACGACGGAGATGATGCCTTCCTCGGATGCAAGGTACATCAGTTCGCCCGCCAGTACGGGTGATGCCCTGTAATGGCCTTGGGCCGCCAGCCTTTCCCGATATACGATCTTGCCCGTGTCGGCATGGACGGAGGTCAATATACCGCCGCTCCTGACCATGTATATCCTGTTGCGGTGGAAAAGAGGTGACGGAATCTCGGGGATGCCCCGGTTCAGCTCCCAGCCCAAGTGTGTTTCGGTGACGTTGCCCACGCCGCCCGGCTTGACTGCAACCAGCATGGGCTTTCCCCTGCCTATGGAGATGTTGGAAATGAATTCCTTTTCCGACCAGAAGCCGTCCTTGTCCTTGTCCATCCAGTGGAAAATGCCGTCGAGCCTCTTTTGCTTTTGTCGGTTGTCCTTGGGCAAGGGCAAGCCGTAGCCAGGATGCTCGGGAGGTAGCTCCGGGCGGAAGGGGAAGGTGAAGTGCCCCGTCATTTCCTTCCGCTCGATTTTTTTGTCGCCGTTGGAATCGAAACTGATGACCGCGTCCCAGAAAGGTTTTGGGTCAGGATGTGCATCCGGAGCACCTCCTTGCTTGGAAGCCGAGGCGAATACCATGCCGTTGCCTTGGAGGGGCATGGAAATGGTTTCCCTAGAAAAGCCCGTGAGGTGCCATTTTTCCTCTCCCGACTTTAAGTCGTACCCGCAAAGCCTGCCGTTTCCCAAGACTACAAGCTCTTTGGCGTCTCCATGATTCCAGATGATGGGGGTGGACCATCCGCTGCGGTGGAAAGGTCGGTGCGTTTCCCAGGCAACCTCACCGTCTTTTTTTCGCAGTGCCAGGATCTTGGATTGGCTCAATCGACTGTTGGGCAGGTTCGCGTCGTTGTCGAGAACCATGAGCAGGAGGTCTCCATGCCCGATGGGAGAGGTGGATGAACCGTACATGCTCTTTGGCGAAGGGATGGTCTTTCTCCAGATTTCCTTCCCATCGTGGTCGTAACAAAGTAAGCCGAAGGAACCGAAATATGCGTAAACTTTTTCGGAGTCCGCAAATGGGGATGGCGTTGCATGACCATTGGATTGGTGGACTTTCTCAAGCGGCACCTTGGGGGCTTGCCTGCTCCAGAGCTTTTGCCCTGATTCCTTGTCGAAGGCCAAGGTTGTGAGTCGTCCGTCATCCAATCCTGTCAGGAAGATTTTGGATTTCCAAATTGCGGGGGAGGAAAAGCCTGCAGGAACCTTGATTTTCCAAGCTAGGTTTTCATTCCCGATTTTCTGCGGGGGGCGACTCTCGTGATTGACTCCTGATCCGTTCGGGCCCCGAAATTGGTTCCACTCCGAGGCATGCGTCGCCAAACCGAATCCCAGGACCTGTAGCCAAGCGGCTAGGGTGATCGGGATGGCGGATCGTTTGGGCAACATGGAGAAGGCAATGGATCGGGGTCTACGATTCCAAGATTGATACAGGATCAATTTCTTGGCTAGGCCCCAATTTGCGCGACCAAGAGAACGAGTCCAATGATGGCAAAGCAAATGGCGAAGCAGACGATAAAGCCAACGAGGTCATATCGAGTGGGTCGCTGGACTTCCAGCGAGGTGTTGGGAAAGAGCTTGTTTTTGTCGAAGCGGGTGGGGTCAGCGTAGCTTTTTTCTAACTCGGATTCGTCTTCCTCGGGATTGGAGCGAACGGGAGTCTTCATCCTCACATAGAGGCGATCCAAGGCCTCCTTCCGATTCGGGGTGGTCAGCAAGCTGGCGATAATCATTACCAAAAACGGGGCGATGATTTTGAAAGGAAGGTCAAGGGTGGCCAAGGTTGCGTTGCGGACCTTGGTGAGGTCGATGCCGAGGAGCTTGTCGTAAATCAACATGTCGAAGCGAAAGTTTCCCTCGCCTTTCAGTTCGCCGTTCTCGGTTCCCTTTACGCCGCCCGTCCAATAGATTGCCTTGCCGCCTCCCGTAGCCGTCTTTTCGTTGACTTGAGTCAAGGCGGGATTGACTCGGAGGTCGGGGGCTACGGCAGGAATGATCCGGGGCAGGGCAAAGAAGCTAACCAAGCAGAAGATTACCGTGATCCAGCCCGCCCTTGTGGTTGCCCGTCGCCAGTACATGCCAACCCAGAAAAGGGCGGCGAAGGTCATGGGGACGATCCAGGTGAGCTGGAGTTGCTTGAACATATCCAGCATGGTGACGGAGATGACCACTGCGCCAAGGACGACGATGCCACCAGCGATTCGACCAAGCTTCAGGCATTCCTTCTCGTCGGCATCAGGTCTGATAAAGGGAACGTAGACATTTCGGACGACCAAGGCGGAGCAAACAATCATGTAGCAATCAACGCTACTCATGAGGGCTGCGAGCAGGCATGCCAGCATAAGCCCGACCAACCCAATGCCCAAGGGACCGAGCAGTTCCTTTGTGGCCACGCCCCATGCCATATCCGCATCCGACAGCAAGGCGGTGTCGCTACCGAAAAGGGTTAGCACGATCAGTGCTGTGACCACCCAACCGATGGTGCAGAAGCGCTTGATGAAGTTGCCGGTGACTAGACCGATCCTGGCATCCTTTTCGTTCTTTGCGGTTCCTCCGCCAGTAACGATGAAGTGAGGCGTGAGGACGATGCCGATGGCATTGATGATCACGATCACCACGATAGCGTAAAGCGGAAACTCGGCGGCGTTTTCGCTACCTAGAACAGTGAAGTTGTGGGCGGGAAGTTGCTCGTGCATGACGCGGAAGCCGTCCGTCCAGGAGTCCCCGGGCTTCCCGAATTTTTCCACAACTGCATTCAGGCCAAAGGGGATGAGCAGGACGGAGAGCAGGATGATGCAAAGACCTTGGATCAGGTCGGTCCAGTAGGCCGCCGCAATTCCTCCCAATACCCCGTAGAGGGTTACGATGACCGCAACCAGCGGAACAAGTATGTATTCGGTCTGAGTGCCCAAAAGCTCCGGGCCAACCAATGGAACCGCCACTTTCCCAATGGCGGTGAATAGCATGGCTCCGTAGGTCATGTAGTAGAAGCATCCGAAAACTGCGTATGCCGCTCCCATGGGTTTCGATTCGTATCTTTCCGTGAACCAGTCGCCCAGAGTGAGGCAACGCATGCGGCGATACCAGACTGCGCTGATCCAGTAAATGGGAGTGACGAAGAGCCAGTACATGACCCCCCACATGCCGCTCATGCCGTTGGCGAAAGTGCCCCGTGCGGTGTTTACTGGATCCGCCGACCCTGTTCCTGCGCCAAAAGCCGCAAAGGTCTGGAAGAGCTTCCCGAACTTTCGGCCGCCCATGAAGTAATCTTCCTGACCCTTTACTCGGCGCATGGCCCAGACGCCTATGGCAGCCATGCCCCCGAAGTATATGAAAAGAACAACGTAATCTATCAGTTCCATTGAATTGTTTCCAAGATTTCCTTCCGAACGGCTTGATTGGCAACCCTAAAGCCTCGTCCAAGTTGAATTGGTTTGAAATGAAACTTTTCTCAGGCAAGCTTAAGTGCATGCATTCTTCAGCGAAATCACTGGATGGACGACTCAATGTTCGGCTTGAAGTCTTGCCTGGAGATTCCGTCCATCAGCGTGTTGGTCTGGCGGCCGAAGCCGGGTTTGATGGGATCGCATTCCCCGGTAGGTTTCGCGAGCGGTTTGGCCTGGAGACGCTGGAGGCGCTTGTCGACCTGCCTTTGCCCGTCAGGTCTGTTTCGCTTGGCTTCGCGGGATCGCTCTGCAGTCCGATAGAGGAGGAAAGGCAGCTTTGTCGTGATTCCCTTCTACGATTGTTCGAGTTCACAAGCTCCCTAGGCGCGACCTGCGTGAACATGCCGCCCGCCCTGATTCAGGATAACACTGATCGTTTTCCGCCGGGTCGCGAGCAGGAGCAGGATCAACTGCTCATTGATCAATTGCCGGAACTGGGCGACGAGGCCGAGAAATTTGGCATACTCCTTTTGATCGAACCCGTTAACGGCTTTGAGACTGATTACCTTACCACCGTTGGCCATGCGGCGAAAATTTGTCGGCAGGTGGATCATCCCGCAGTTGGTTTGACTCCGGATTTCTTTCACATGCAAATGGAGGAACTTGACGTTTGCGGAGCCTTGGGTGCGGCCTCCGAATGGGTGCGTCTTCTGCATGTTGCTGAGAACACTCGCGTGGAACCCGGGCCGGGCCAGATGGATTTCAGGCCGGGCTTCAGGGCTTTGAAGGAGGCAGGGTATGAGGGAATGGTGGAGGTGGAGTGTCGCAAGCTTTCCGGCCCTGCTCGGGAAGTTCTCCCAAGATCCGTTGAGTACCTTCGCCGAGAGTGGGAAAACGCCTAAGGCGCCCACCAGTTCAATTCCGTCCGGCTACATTTTGCTCTCGCCGAATTCCTGTCGGCTCGCTTTTTTCGACTTATGCAAAACGTGCGAATTGGCATTATCGGCATGGGCAACATGGGCCGCTTCCATGCGAACGATCTTCTCGAAGGCAAGGTTTCGCGAGGTGTACTGACGGCTGTCGGAAGCACCTCGCCGCAAAAGCTGAAGGAGTACGAGGAGAAGGGCGTCAAGGTCTTTGGCGGAGGCGAGGAAATGATCGCCTCGGGAGAGGTCGACGCCCTAGTCATTGCCACCCCGCACTACCAGCATGTCTCCCTCGGCATTGCTGCCCTTGAGGCGGGTTTGCATGTCATGGTGGAGAAGCCTATCGCAGCCCACAAGGCGGATGCCGAGCGACTCGTGGCCAAGGCTAAGGAAAAGGCCGACCTCGTTTTCGGAGCGATGTTCCAGCTTCGGGTGGAGCCGCGTTATGAGAAAATTCGTGAGATCGTGCGAAGCGGCGAACTGGGCGACCTCATGCGAGTCATCTGGATCATGACCGACTGGTTCCGTTCCGAGGCATACTTCCAGAGCGGTGGTTGGCGGGCGACTTGGAAAGGGGAGGGCGGTGGCGTTCTGTTGAACCAATGCCTCCACCAGCTCGACGCGATGCAGTGGATAACCGGTATGCCGAGCAAGGTTCGCAGCGAGGTGGGTATCGGCAAGTGGCACGATATCGAGGTTGAGGACGACGTGACATGCTACATGGAGTTTCCCGATGGTGCCTCGGGTATGTTCCTGTCCTCCACGGGCGAGACGCCTGGCAGCAATCGCTTCGAACTCTCGGGCACCAAGGGTCGCCTTATTCTGGAGAACGACAAGCTGGTCTTCACCAAGAACGCAGTCCCTTCGGACGAATGGTGCAAGACTTCCAAGATCGGCTTTCAGCAACCCGATACCACGGTTGAGGAAATCCCCATTCCCCCTGCGGAAGATCCGCATGCCGTCCTCATGACGAACTTCGTCGACGCCATTCTCGATGGCAAGGAACTCATTGCTCCCGGCGAGGAAGGTCTCGGTTCCGTGGAGTTGGCCAACGTCATGCTGTATTCGGGTCTCCTCGGCGAAACCGTCGATTTGCCCATGGACGGTGCAGCTTGGGAATCAAAGCTCAATCAACTCATCGCAGAATCCACCCATGAAAAGAAAGTGGTGGAGGTCTCGGGTGAGGATTTCGCCGCTTCTTTCAGGCGGTAAGCACTTTACCTTTAACAAAACCATTAACCCCATACTGCCATGCCGTTTAAGTTTACAGGATTCCCCGACGAGGCCGAAAAATCTCTCGAAGATCAAATATCAACGCTAAAGGAGGTCGGTTGGTCTGCTGTCGAGTTGCGTCTCATTGATGGCAACAACGTCTGCGACCAAACCGAAGACGAGTGGAAGGCTACGCACGAGCGATTGCAGGCAGAGGGGATTGAGGTAGTAGGCTTCGGAGGCCAAATCGGCAACTGGGCTCGTCCCATATCCTCGGACTTCCAGGCCGACTTGGATGAAATTCGCAGGGTTGCCCCTCGTATGCGTGAAGCCGGCACGAAGTTTCTTCGAATTATGTCCTATCCTAATGACGAGGAGAACCCTCTTTCCGACGGCGAATGGAAAGCTGAAACCGTTCGTCGGCTGAAAGAACTCTCAGCCATTGCGGAAGGTGAGGGCATTGTGCTGGCCCATGAAAACTGCAGTGGTTATGGTGCTTCCGCCAAGGGTTACATGGAGCTTGTCGAGGCCGTGGGAAGCCCCGCGCTCCAGCTTATCCTCGATACCGGCAACAACAGTTTGCACGACAACGATGTCGAGGTGACTTGGGATTTCTATCAAGCATGCAGGTCGGAAATCACTCATGTTCACGTCAAGTGCGCCAAGCCTGGAGAGGAGGGTGGTGATCACGTCACCTGTCATGTCGACGAAGATCCTGTCCAGAGACGCATCTTCGCCGACCTCGAGGCTACCGGTTACGATGGATGGTTATCCATAGAGCCGCACATCAAGGCCGCCATCCATCTGGGACAAGACGTGGATGAAACGGGAGAAGCCCGAACCGTCTGGGTTGAATTTGCCCGTCGTCTTGAAAAATTAGTTTCTGAGATCACCGGCAATGGAGGTTGAGGTAACTGCTGCAAAGCAGGAAGTGGGAGTGCCTGTGGTCGCCTCCTTGTGGTGAAGCCCTTCGACTTGCAGGTCAACGGTTATGCCGGGGCAGACTTCTGTTCCGTCAACCTTACCGCCGAGCAACTACATGAAGCTTGCCGAGCCTTGAAGGATGACGGAGTTCACGGAATTTTGGTTACGCTGATTACAGACAAGGTCGAAAAGCTCGTCCAAAAGCTTGTTAATTTGGTCCGTTTCCGTGAGGAAGATGATGCGGTTCGAGCAATGGTTGCAGGCTTTCACGTCGAGGGACCTTTTCTGAATCCGAAAGCTGGTTTCATAGGAGCTCATGAGCCGCAATTTGTACGGCCTGCAAACTTGGACGATGCAAAGCGCCTACTCGATGCCGGAGGAGGGTTGGTTAAACTTTTCACGCTTGCCCCGGAGCAGGACGAGGGTGCGGCCGTCACTAGATTTTTGACAGCGGAAGGTGTGACGGTTTCAGCCGGCCATTGCGATCCATCGCTCGATCAATTACAGGAATCCATGGACAATGGACTGACCATGGTGACTCACTTTGGCAATGGCTGTCCCGTGGAGCTTCCTCGTCATGACAATGTTTTGCAGCGTTTTCTTTTCCTTAGAGAAAAACTCTGGTTTTGCTTCATTCCCGATGGAGCCCACGTTGAATTTCCCGCCTTGAGAAATTACCTAGATCTCGTTGGGATCGACCGATCCATAATCACCGGCGATGCTATGTCCGCAGCTCGATTGGGCCCCGGGCTACATCAGATATCCGGAATTACCGTGGAAGTGGACGACCGTGGCGTGGCCAGAAGGCCCGGTTCTCCTAATTTGGCTGGTTCTACCATCACTTTTCCGCAGATTCTCAGCAACCTCGAGAGCGAACTAGGTCTTGAGGAATCTGAAATTGAGAAGCTCGTGGACCTGAATCCTCGCAAGGCCCTTTCTATCTAGCTTGCCATGTTTACCTTCGACGCCCATCTCGACCTGAGCCTCAACGCGATTGAGTATAACCGAGACCTCCGATTGGGCCTTGGAAAGATTCGGGAGGCGGAGGCAGGAATGACCGACCTGAAGGGACGTGGCAACGGAACAGTCTCTTTTCCGGAGATGCGAAAAGCAGGAATTGGTTTGTGCGTAGCGACGCAACTAGCGGGTTGCATGAAACCTGCTGGTCCCATCGCTAGTTGGAATTCCCCCGCTCAGGCACGGGCTATGACTCAGGCCCAGTTGGCATGGTATCGGGCCATGGAAGACGACGGTGAGTTGCAGCAGGTTAGTTCCTGGTCTGAAGTCGAGGCTCACCTAGAAGCTTGGCATGCAGATCCGGAAAATACTCCTATCGGATATATCTTGAGCCTTGAGGGAGCCGATTCCCTGCGAACCCTTGATGACCTTAAAACTTCTTATGATCAAGGTCTCCGCGCCCTTGGACCCGCTCATTATGGTATCGGTCGCTATGCCTTTGGTCACGACTGCGATGGTCCTCTCTCCGACCAAGGTCGCGAGTTGCTTCGCAAGATGGACGAACTGGGTATCATTCTCGACGCCACTCACCTCTGCGACCAAACTTTTTGGCAGGCACTTGACCTATTTCAAGGCCCGATTTGGGCCAGTCACCACAATTGCCGGACTCTGGTCGACGATCCGCGCCAGCTTGCCGACGAGCAAATCAAAGCCCTTGCTGATCGCGGAGCAGTCATCGGGATTGCCTTCGACGTCTGGATGGTCGTTTCCGGTTGGACACGTGGGGTCACGACTCGAGCGGACAAGCCCAATGCAAACCTTGAGGCAGTCGCGGATCACGTCGATCACTATTGTCAGCTCTTGGGAAACGCCCGACATGTCGGCATCGGAACCGATCTTGACGGTGGTTATGGTACCGAGCAAACCCCTGCGGGTCTCGATACGATTGCAGACCTCACGTCTTTTCGTTCCGTTCTTAGTCGCCGAGGTTTTTCCGAGGAGGATTTAGATGCCATATTCCATGAAAATTTCCTGAATTTTCTCAAAAGAGCATGGACTTGAACCGAGTTTCATTAACTTATCATAACCCCTTGTTGAAAATGCCTAAGCCATTTGTCCCTTTCCTCTGTCTTTTAGCTGCAGTCCCCTTATGTTTGGGAGCCGACTTTGCAATTAAGAAAACCAAGAACGATGGTCTTCGTATCTTGCACAAGGGCAAACCGTTTGCGGATTACGTTGTTGATCAGGCGAACAAACCCTACCTCTATCCCGTTCACGGACCCACTGGCGCCGCCATGACTCGAAACTATCCCATGAAGAAAATTAAGGGCGAGCGTCATGACCATCCTCATCACCGTGGAATCAATTTCGGGCATGAGGGTATTGGTGGAGCGGACTCTTGGTCGGAACAATTGACTTGGGACGAATTGTCCAAAAACCCAAAGCACGCCAAATTCGTCGCCAGTCGAGTGAAGTCTCTAGGC
>CAZNWO010000088.1:0-7992 GCA_964576585.1 uncultured Puniceicoccaceae bacterium
TGCAGTTTGGGTGGCGGGGGTGTCCCCGGCGTTGAGTGGTTTGCCTGCAGGGTAGGATTGACCTGCGGTCCCGAAGCTCCAAGGTAGGGAGGCATGAGCAATGAATTTTCAGTACGTCCGATTGGAACGCGTGTCTCGCAGTGGGGGGAAGGCCCGTCGTACGTCGACGGCCGGCTGGTCTACGTGGACATCGAGGGGCATGCCCTGGTGAGCCTGGACCCGGAGACGGGGGAGGAGAGGACTTGGGAGATGGGCGAGAGGATCGGCACGGTGGCCCCGGTGGAGAGCGGGGGATTCCTCTGCGCGGGCGACTCGGGCATCTACTTCCTGGACCCCGACACGGGCGAGCGGCGGAACCTGGCCGATCCCGAGGCGGACAAGCGCCCGGACAATCGTTTCAACGACGGCAAGTGCGATCCCGCGGGCAGGTTCTGGGCGGGCACCATAAGCACGGTGAAGAAGACGGGGGACGCAAACCTGTACTGCCTGGGCCTGGACGGCGAGCTGGAGCTGAAGGTGCCGGGCGTGACGAATTCCAACGGGATTTGCTGGAACACGGAGCGTGGCCTTGCCTATTACGTGGATACGCCGACCAAGAAGGTGGTGGCCTATCGGTACGATGGCTCGACGGGTGAGATATCCGAGCCGGAGGTCGCGGTGGACACGGAGTCGGCGGGCTTCGATGGATCTCCCGACGGGATGACGATCGATTCCGAAGGCAAGCTGTGGATCGCGATGTGCCATGCGGGCGCGGTGCTGCGGGTGGACCCGGATAGCTCGGAGGTGCTTGCGCGGGTGGATTTCCCGTGCGTGGAGACCACCTCCTGCGCCTTCGGGGGAAGCGGGCAGGACCGATTGTTCGT
Organism: uncultured Puniceicoccaceae bacterium; assembly: GCA_964576585.1. Lineage (GTDB taxonomy): Bacteria > Verrucomicrobiota > Verrucomicrobiia > Opitutales > Seribacteraceae. The sequence continues at coordinate 864 of CAZNWO010000088.1, forward strand.
GACCACGGGCCTTCACAATACCCTGCAGGAGAGCGATGCGGGGAAGGCGTTCGTGGTGGACGGGCTGGGAGTCTCGGGGGCGCCCGCCTATCCTTATCGGGGACCCGTGGGTTGAAGGAGCCGAGGGCTTGCCCGGAGAGTTCCCGATGAGGCTTTTCCCGCGTTCGGCTATTGTGACCCTCGCGCTGGTTGGGCTTGCGTTCCCGGAGGGAGCGTTTGGACGGGCAGAGGCGCTGCCGGAGGGAGTTCCCATGCTGGTGGCCAAGGAGAGGATGCCCGCCCCGGGTTGGGCCCTGAAGCAACGGGAGCTGTTGGATATTTCGGCGGAGGCGACGCGGCTGATGGACAGGCTTTGCTTTCGCAAGGACGGATTCTTCAAGGGGACTTACGAGCATGGCGGGGGAAACCTGGCCCCGGACGACGTCTTCGAGTTCGCTGGCAAGGGACCTTTGCTCTACGCCTTGGGCGCGGACGAATTCGTATTGGAGCAATGGTGGAGGATGTTTCGCGCCAGCCTTCGGCAATGCGGGGAAAAGGGGAACGGGATTTTCGTCAACGACATGTGCAAGTACCTCGACTGGCACCACAATGCGGAGCATTACCAGTCCTTCTGGACGGCGGCCCTGTGCATGGCGGAGGATCCGCTGTACCGGGAATTGCTGCTGAAGTTTGCGGGCTTTTTCGACGGCACCAACCCGAAGGCGCCCAACTACGATCCCGAGAAGAAGGTGATGCGCAGCATGCTGACGGGCGGGGCGGGCCCAATCCTGAGGGCGGAAAGGAAACACTGGGACGCAAGGCGGGGACCGTTCTGGGACGCTTGGCTGGAGTGCGGACACGATGGCCCCGTGAACCTCGTGACGACGAACTGGGGAACCCTCGCCTACATGCTGACGGGGGAGGCGTGGAGAAAGCGCCGGACGCTGGAATACTTGGACGCGTGGCGCGAGCGGGCCCGCGCGAACGGCGGGATCATTCCCTCGATCGTGGACAACTCCGGCGCCGTGCCCAAGGAGTGGTGGGGTGGGGTGATGGGCTGGAACTTCCTGCCCTTCGGCGGCCTTTTCCAGGTTTCCTCGGGGCCGAGGGCGGGCTGGGCGAACGCCCTTCTGCTGACGGGAGACTCGTCCTACTACGATTCCCTCCGGACGATGGCGGACGGGGCGTGGAAGAACCGCAAGACCGACAAGCGCGGGATTCTCTACCTGCCTCGCTACCTGAACGACAAGGGATGGTTCGGGCGTATGGGGGACAACTCGATGGAAGGGATCTACGCGAACGTCAGGGCGAACGTGTGGCTCGCCACGATGAAGAAGGAGGACCTGGCCCGGTCTCTGGAATGCACGATCGAGGGTCGAGCCGGGCACGAGGACTTCCACGAGGGCGGGTTGGAGGGACGGTGGATTCGATTCCTGCAGGGAGACAATCCCGAATGGCCCGAGAAGGCGCTGGACGACAACCTCGCCCGCGTCCGCAGACAGATCGATTGGCTGGGCAAGCACCTGGACGATCCCAAGCTGCGCGAGGACGGGCCAGACCTTTGGATCCAGTGGCGAGTGGGAGCTGGGTATTGCGCTTCCCTCGTCCAGAGCATGACGGGCGGGGTGATGCCTCTTTGGCACGGGCAGTTGCTGATGTCGCGATTCCGTTACCTGGATCCCGCCCGCAGGCGCCCGGGGATTCCTCCCGACTGCGCCGCCTTGGTGGACTCGCTCTCGAATGATCATGCCTCCGTCACTCTCGTGAACCTTCATCCCAAGGAGAGCCGAGAGGTGTGGGTGCAGGCGGGAGCCTACGCAGAGCACCGTTTCCTGCGGGTCATTCCCGATGGCGGAAAGCCCCGCGAGGTGAAGGGCGGCCTTTTTGCGGTTCGACTGGACCCCGGGGCGGGCAAGAGGTATCGAGTCGAGATGAAACGCTACGCGAATTCCCCCACGCTGGCCTTGCCCTGGACGAGGAAATGAAGATGCCCGCAAGCCGACTTTTCCTCCTCGCCTGCCTCCTCTCGTGGACGGCTGCAACCGAAGCCCGAGAGGCGGCGGAATCGACCGTCGTTCGGCAATCGACCATGACTCGGGAGGTGGAAAGGGTGGAGAAGGGGAAAAAGGCGAAGAAGGTGAAGCGGGTGATCGACACCGTGGTCCTGGAGAACCGTTTCCTCGAGCTTGTGTTTTGCCCCGCCTTGGGGGAGCGCATCGTACAGGTGCGGGACAAGGCCACGGGCAGGAAGCTGCTGTACGAGGGGGTGATCAAGTATTCGGGCAGCGCCCTCGACGAAGGCGGAGGCTCGGGCGGCGGCATCCACGTCAACCATCCCCACTACCATGCGGGCACCTCCTACGTGGCGCCTCTTCCCTACGTTGTGGAGACGGGGCCCGACGGGGCGGCCTCGCTCACCCTTGCCTACACGTCGTACCCGCATCTCCAGCGCACCGTCTGGAAGGTGACGCTTCGGCCCGACGAGGCGGGTTTTCGCTCCGATTATCGCTTCGAGAACCTTTCGCCTCTTCCCATGGGATTCAATCCCTGGATCAACGCCATGTTCCCGCTTCGCAAGGACGTGCAGTTCATCCTTCCCGCAGACTGGGTGTCGGGCCACTGGTTCGGCATCGGCGAGAAGGAGGAGTTCGGCAATTGGCTTCGGCCTTGGCCCGTGGACAAGGAGGGTGTGGACCATTCCTTCCTCCGCGACATGAATGAGACGAGCGTCTTCGGCTACGGGATTACGGAGGGTTACTCGGGAATCTACTTTCACGACGACGACGATGGTCTCGCCCGAGTCTTCGATCCGAAGGTCATGCCGGCAGCCAAGGCGGCGGGAAAATGGCAGCCCGAACCCAAGGGGTGGGACTGGTGCGAGGTGTGGGGAGGACTTTCCCACAACATGGAGGACCCCGTCTGGATCGGGCCGCACGAGACGATAGAGGCAAGCGACTACTGGTTTCCCGTCCGAGGCATCGGCGGCATGACCCGGGCGAACGATCAACTTGCCCTGAACCTCTCCGTGGACGAGAAGGGAATCACCTGCGGAATCTATGCGCCCCGGAACCTTGGGCGTTGCCTGGTTCGCCTCGCGGTGGACGGCGAGCCCTTGCTGGGCGAGAGCGTTCGACTGGAGCCGGGCAAGCCCTTCCGAAGAAGGTTGGCGCGACCCGCCGAGGTGGACGAGGTGGTGCTGACGGTGGTGGATGAGTCGGGAGAGATCCTGCTTCGGCACGGGAGGTTCTTCAGCAAGCGCCCCCGCAGGGTCTACCAAATGGTCGACACGCCGTGGCGAAGGAAGAACTCGTTTACGCAGGCTTTGTGGGAGGAGGCCTTCACCCCGATGATGGCGTGGGGGCCGTGGTACCACCCGCCCACCAGCTTCGCCAAGGCCCTGGAGAAGGACAAGGCGAACCCCGAGCTGATCCTTGCCTACGCCCGATCCCTGATGAAGGAGTCGGAGAGCGACCTGTTTCGCGGAAGAAAGTCTCCTCCCGAGGAGCAACGCGGCAAAGCCCTGGAGATGCTTCTGAGGATCGTCGAGGACGAATCGGTCGGGATTCGGGCCCGACGGCTTTTGGGCATCCTGCAGTTCGGCGGGGACGACAAGAAGGCGGGGGAAACTTTCCTGAGCCTGAAGCGGAATCCCGCAACGGCCCATCTTTCCTATTTTCCACTGGCCCTGCTTGCCGCCGCCGAGGGCGATTGGAAGAAATGCCTTGTTGCGGCGAAGGAGTCCCTGCTGCATGCTCCGGACGCCACCCTGCCTCGCCTGATGGTCGCCTTGGCCCTGCTCGAGACGGGCAAGCCCACGGAAGCCTCGGAGGTCCTTTTGCCTCTGATGAAAAGGAATCCTCTGGAGGCGGCGGGTCTGGCCTTGGCCGCGCGGGCCGAAAAGGAAAAGGGGAGGGGGAAGGAGGCGGATCGTCTGCTTGCCTTGCTCAAGCGCATTGCCTTGCTGTCGCCCGAGCAACATGAGGCGGGGCTGCAGCAATTGAACTCCCTGCGAAAGGGCAAATACCTCGATCCTCTGGCGGTCGATACCATAAGGGGGAGCAAGGAGCTGCCGGGGCGAGCCCCTTGAGCATGCCGGGGGCGTACGACCTCGACGTCTACTCGATGGGAGGAACGGGCGTGCCCCACTCGTATTGGTTCAGCTTCGGGCGCTTGGTGAAGTAGTCGGGAACGCTCAAGTCCTTCTTGCTCAGCTTCGCCTGGGCGGCCTTGACCGGGGCGAGCGCCTTGGCCTTGCCGACCATGAAGACCGCCACTCCCCAGCTCGGGACGTCGAGTTTGAACTTTCCGTCCGTGCTCGGCTCGATCGTCTTCTCGGTGAGGACGTTCAAGGCTTCCGCTCCGCTCAGCTTGGCCATGAGCGAGGCGCCGATCGAGACGTCGTACTCGGCCTTGGTCTCGTCGTGGTTGATCACGACGACCATGAGGGAGCCGTCGGGGGCGACCCTGGGCAGCACCTCGAGATTCATCGGGAGCTTGCCTTCGCGCGAGAGGGTGACGGGACGGTTGACTCCCGCCTTGCGGGCAGCGTAGCCGAGGGCCTCGGAATAGGGGCGGAAGGCTTCGTAGAGCTTGGGGATTTCGCTCGGGAAGGGGTTGCAGGGCTCGGTGCCCCGGTGGGCTTCCATCCGGTTGGAGAGGGCATGGAGGCTCATTCCTTCTCGTGTCCCGAACCACACGGTGCGCTCGGTCTCGATTCCCACGACCTTTTTTCCCCACCACGCGATGGGTTTCGCGTTGCCGACCGGCAGCGCCTCGTCCACCTCGCTCCAGGTTGCGGCGGGTTCGGTCGAGGAGACTTGGTCCGCGTAGCGAATGACCGGCGGCGTCCGCATGTCGAGCGGGCTCTGGGGGATGCCCAGCACGCTCTTCGGCATCCGGGACATGTGCTCGTCCAGCTTTTTCCAGACGGCTTTGTCCCGAACGAGTTTCCCGTTCTTGTCCCTGATCATCTTCCACGATGGGTCGCGCACGGGCTGTCCCCCGCGCATGCCTTGGTTGAGGGGTATCGGACGCTTGGGTTTTCCGTCCTTGTCGAGCAGGTATTTTTGTTCCGTGCGGGCGTAGAGCTTAGCCCAGGCGCGCGGGTCGTCGAGGTGATGGACCATGTGGCCCTGGACCTTGAAGGGGCCGCCCCACCGATCGAAAGGGATCGCCCAGACGGCCTCCTCCGCGCTCTGGGTGCTGGGATAGAAGCCGTTCTTGTGCTTCCGCTTGATGTCGACCCCGAAGTTCGACTTGAGGAAGTCGATGCGCTTGCCCGAGCTTACGTCCAGCGTCAAGCTGTCCACGTTGGCGAATACCACCCCGCCGTCCCCGATGAATTGCTCGATGCGTTTGCGAATGGCGGGGGTGCTCCATTCGCTGCCCACGACGTAAAGCGCCTTGTAGTCGGAGAGCTTGGTCTCGCCCAGTTCGACTTCCTCCTCGGTCAGGAGGTGGTATGGATACTGAAGCTGCTGGAACGCATCCGCCGTCCAGGCGAAGTCCTGCTTGGGATACTGGAAGTAGCGGTAGTAGTATCCCGTCGTGTCAGGCATGAGCAGCGCGATCTCGGGCGTCACGGGCTCGGACTTGGACAGAATGGTGGAGTAGTGAGACTTGAGGAAGTTCTGCCAGTAGGCGATCTGCAGCCTCTGTTTGCGGTCGCGTCCGCGGTAGCGGGGCGAGTAGAGCCAATGGTGCGTTCCGTCTACGTTGTGCCCGATCATTCGGGCCAAGGCTCGATCCATGTCGTGGGGGCCGTTGTACATGTCCCAACCTTCCTGTCCGAAGTAGAACCATATCCAGCCCATGACGGGGTTCTTGTACCTCTTGGACAGGCGATCGGTGATCGCGTAGTTGAGGTTCATGACGGGTCCTTCGGGCCAACAGTGCTCCACGTTCACGACGGGGCTGAGCCGATGATACCAGTAAAAGCTGTTGCCGTGGCGTTGGTTCGCGCCGGGCCAAATGATGAAGTGCTGGGTGAAGGGGTAGCAGCTGACTCGACCCTTGGTCCCGGCCGCGTTCATCTTCTTGGTGGCCTCATCATTGATCCTTCGGAAGAACTCGAAGGTGAAATAGCGGTGGAAGTCGACGAGCAGCTTGTAGCGGGCAGGTTCCCGGAACATCACGGAATCGACCTCGGGCATCGCGGAAAAGACCTGCGTGCCATCCTTCTTTACACGGTCGTAGGCAGCCTGCGTCCAGTCGAGGGAAACCTTCACGGGTTCGACTTGGTTCCAGTCCTTCAGTCTCTCTCCCGTGAACTCGTTGTAGGTTCGCCCATCCTTGTTCGTGTCCTTGCCCGGGGAGGCGTCCCCGAACCAGACGTCCTTCAGGTACTTGCGGAACTCGTCCTTCATCCCGTGTCCGTAGTCCATCTGCGAACGAGTCCGCAAGCCGACTTCGTCCCAGGAGCAGGTCAGTCGATGATCGCCCACGGTGAACAGGTGGTGACCGTAGTGGTGCCCCATGCCGAAAATGGACTCGATCCCGGACTGAAGACTTTTTGGGGAAAAGAAGCTGCCGCAGGATTCGCGCTGCTTGCGGCCTTCCTTGCCGTCGAACTGAATGGGCGGATTCTCGTTGGAGCCCCACAGGGTCTGGTCGATTGCGCCGAGCATGCCCTTGGTTTTCAGGAAGCTCCCGACCATGTAGGTAAAGGAGTTTCCCTTGTAGGCGCAGTTGTATCCCATGCGGTTCCAATCTTCCAGGATCGCCTTCTCGTATTCGCGGTTGATAGGGCGTGGATCCAGTTTCGGATCATAGACTCCGTTTTGGGCCGTGTGACGGTAGTCCGAGATCGCCTTGAGGTTGGCGACTTGGGCCTCGGTTAGCTTGTCCTTGTTGGTCGCGATGTATTGGTGTTCCTGACGATCCGGATAGGCTCTTGCGGAAGGGCCGAACGGCCCCTCGTAGGGAGTGATGGGAGGTTCCGGAAGCTTTTTCCACTCCCGGTACAGCTTCGCCCTGTGTTCCGGGACTTGCGGTTCCGAAGAGAGTACCGTCGAGAACAAAAGGGCGGAGGTTAGGGCAAGAGCAAGAGATCTCATTCCACGGTTCAGAAAGATTTCCCGATCAAAGTCTATCCTCAAATTACCGGAGAAACGAAAAAACGGATCGTGGATCGTGACTAATCTTGAATGGG
>CAZNWO010000088.1:8092-10165 GCA_964576585.1 uncultured Puniceicoccaceae bacterium
CCGAATCAGTTCCAAGCCGGTTCTTATCACAAATGCATTGTTCACGGCTGCAACGCCGTAAATTCTACCTTCTATCGCAAGCTTGTTCTCCGCGAGAATCTTCGACGTCCCGTCCGCTGAGAGCACAATCGTCGTTCCTTCCTTGGTGAAGAAGTAAATTCTGTTGCCGGCCGAAAGCGGCGATGCCCAACAGGAACCCGGCAGACGCAGGTTCCATAGTTTCTTGCCTGTCTTGATCTCGTGGCAAGTCGCGACTCCGGCGCGGTTCACAAGGTAAAGGTGCTCGTCGGTTGCCAAGGGCGATCCGAAGCTCGATGACCCGTCTTCCGCTCTCCAGGCGATTCTGTCGGGACCTTTCAGTTTATTTTCGCGCAGGAGCGCCATCGTGTTGTCGGGGGCGGATGATCCGATGATGACGTACTCCTTGGTGATTGTTGGAGAGGCGACGGTATTTCCCTCCAGTTCGTCGAGTTGCCATAGTTGTTTTCCCGATGCAAAGTCGTAGGCTTCCGCGATTCCATTGGAGCTGAGGTATAGCGTCTCGGCGTTTCCATCGGTTGCAAGGGTCGGCGTGCTCCACGAAACTCTCTTGGGCCGATCGACCTTCCAGTCCGTCTTGCCCGTCGCCTTGTCGATCCTAAGCAGGTAGGACGGACCCGAATGGTCTACCAACAGACCGAGCTTTTCCCGGGACTGGAAGAGGGACGAACCTATTCCGTGGTTGCCGAGCATGGGGCCGTAGTCCTTGGTCAGGGAGCGAGTCCAGAGTTGCTTGCCCTCGTGACTCAATGCGAGGAGGACTCCGGACTCGTAGAAAAGGTACAGGGCGTTCCCGTCCACCACCGGACTGGGTGCGGCCTGGGAGACCATCTTGCTTCGTCGAATCTTGGCTGGGGAAGAGACGGAGTGTTGCCAAAGCAGTTTGCCGTCCAGCAGTCCGTGACAATGAACCAAGAGTTTCTCGCTCCAATCCCCGACCGTGGAGGTGGAGAAGACCTTGTCTTCCCAGACGACGGGCGTCGATTGACCGTAGCCTTTCGGCTTTGTCCTCCATGCGATGTTCTTTTCGTCAGACCATTCCAGCGGAAGGTCGTTTGCCAAGGAACGACTGTTGCCGTTTCCCCGAAAGCCGGGCCAAGAGGTCCCCTTGCCTTTGCTCTGTTGCTTTTTAGGAACCGGCGTAGGGTGGGGATCGGTTTTGCTCTTTTTCTCACCAAGGTCTAGAGTTTCGATTTGGTTGAGGTGTCCATCGTAATTTGCTCCCCCGAGGAATACTGCCTTCTGTTTCCCGATGGGCACAATCCTGTGAAAGAATCTCCTGATCTCCAGCTTTCGGGACGTCGGGAGCCAGCTGCCGTTCGGTCCCGAGAGGATCCTCGGTTGAAAGCTGAACGAGCTGGCCAACAGTTTCTCGTCCAAGTTGCAGGCGGCGGCTCCAAAGGCTTTCAGGTGACCTTTCGCCGGAAAGGCGGGCAGATCCGACCATTTCATGGTCTTTAGGTCGAGCATGCGAACTGCATTGCTTGTTCCGTTGTCGTCCAGACCTCCGACCACGTAAAGCCGGTCGTTGACGATTGCTGCGGAATTTGCCCGCACGGTCCATTCGGTTTCGGGAAGCTTTTTCCAGCGCATGGGGCTTTCGTTCAAGTCGGCGACGAGTCCGTTGTAGTGCCATTCGAGCCCTTTTCCATCCTTCATGTTCCATCCGCCAATGACGTAAAGTTTGTCGTCGTGCATCAACAGTTCGTGGGAGGAGCGTGGCTTTGGCAATGGCGCCAGGTTGCTCCAGGTCAGGCTTTTGACGTCGAAGACCGATACCTCGTCCACCGAGGTCAAGTTGGACTTCTTGCCGCTTTCATTCGTTGCCCGCGAGCCTCCGGCCAAATAGATCTTGTTCTTGACGGAAGCCATACCGAAACCCTGTAGGGGTAGGTTGAAGGGCAGTTTTTCCCATTTTTGCGGCTTAGCGAGATTTATGCGGACAAAGTTGAGTGAGTAGGTTTTCTTGGAATAGACGTGCGCCTTGCCCTTGTGTCCCCCATAGACGTAAATGAAGTTTCCCGCCTTGCAGGC
>CAZNWO010000088.1:10265-12781 GCA_964576585.1 uncultured Puniceicoccaceae bacterium
AACGGAGAAGACGCGGTCGATCTTGGTCAGGTTCCCTTGCTTGTCGGCGACGGTGACGATTATTCGGCCTTGCTTCAAGGAACGGAGCTTTTCTGGCAGGCGAAGCTCTAGGACGCCCTTCGTTTTTTTCCGAAAGAGAGGGGCGAGGTTTTCACCCGCCGGACGATCGGCGAGACGGAAGTCGGCGACGACGGAAAGGCTGTCGGGGGCTATGCCCGAGCCGTAGTCGTGCATGCCGAACAGGATTCGGTCCAGCGGTGGGTTGCTTCCTGCAACCGGATGGGTAAGCGTAAGGGTGGGGCGGGCATCGTCCAGCATCCAACCGTATCCCGCGCGATCGGGGTGGGCGGGATCGAAATCCAAGTCGATGGGGCAGCCGAGGTCTATCCATCGCACGATGGTGAACCGGTCTTCTTCGGTGAGAGGTTTCACCTTTCCCTTCTTGATCGCATCAGGAGGAGGCATTTGATGCCCGACGTAGTCCAAGTCCCACTTGGCGCGGTACTTCTTTTCGTCCACGGGTTTTCCGCCTTGCAAGAGCTTTCCGGAACCCGGTTTCGATTCGGATGGGTGGTCGTCGTTGGAGAAACCGTCTAATCGTTCGCCGAAAATCTTCCAGACGAGCAAGCTGCGGCGCGCCTGCATTTTGCGGATGTAGCGGGAGGCGTTTGGGTAACCCCAAGAGTCGTAACCGAAGGGCTTGTGCCCGTAGCTCGCTCTTTCGTCCAAGGCGAGCCTGTAGTAAGTGCCCGGGAATTCGCCGAGGTGGCGGTAGCGAATTTTTTCGTCGTCCGCGTCGAGGACCAAGTTACCCGCAGGCTTGTCCTTTTTCTTGGTGTGGCAGGCTACACAGCTTCGATTTAGGATGGGCTTCACGTCTCGAAAGTACTCGACGTTGTACACTTCATCCTCGGCTTGACGGAGACCACCCGAACTTTCCGCGTCCCAACGTTTTTCGTAGACGTCGTTTTCTCGGGAGGTCAGCAGGGGCGTGGTCTCGACCAAGTCCCAGACCTTGTATTCCGGTTTGGAGGCAAAGGTGAGGGTGAAGTCCGTTGATTTTTGTCCGTGGGCATGGCATCCCCCGCAGTCATACCTGACTTCTCCCGGACGGAGTTGGTGCCAAGTCTGGGAGGAGTTCAGCACCATTCCTCGCTTGTCTATGGTCTGGAAGGTGAAGGGTGAATCGGCTGGAATCTTCGCTAAGAAGCTGGTGTCCGGGTTTCCGTCGGGGTCCAGGGGTTGCTTGCCGTTCTCCTCGAACTTTCGCACGGGAATCTCTCCCAACACTCGTAGTCTCTCGCTGGCGTGATTATGAAAGAGGCGTCCCTGCTTGTCGCCTCGATGCCGATCCGTTGTCGGGTCCATGAGGAGAACTCGAATCGCGTGAATCTCCTCGTTCTCATATAATCCTGCATCCGCGCCTTGGTTGTGCCAGTTGATTGGCATGCCGTTGCCGTGACTGGTGAAGGCATCGAGTCCTTTCCAAGGATCTTTCCCTCCGGGATACTTGGCGGTGACTGAACCTTTCGGAGCCAGACCGTCGGGATAGCTTCCCCTTTTGTAGAGACTGGAAGTCCCGACTAGGCCGTACGGCGACCCTTCGGGCAATTCCTTGGACTCGGATCCGTCGTTGGCAAGCTGCGGCAGGGACTTGGGCTCCTTTACCCCGTAGATTCTCTCGTAGGACACGACGGCTCTAGGCCAAGATTCATTGTACTTCGGGTCGTTCTTGATGAGGAGCAGGTCGCCCGGTTCATCGACGATTTCTCCGTTTTTCATCAGGTAGATCCCGCCGTCGAGCTGGGGGAGATAGGTATACTGGTGGTTGACTGGACCAGGGGAATACACGGTGAGCATGTGGTTGTCGGGGGCACCTGAAGGATGCGTGAACTTTCCCGTCTTGGGCGACTCCTTGTCCTTGAGAATCGATGGGTTTGCAGGCCCTTCGCCGTTTAGGGCAAAGGGCGTCATGGAGACCGAATCGGTGGGCATGAACGCCATGCGGTACCATTTTCCCTTGCCGTTGTAGTGCCTGCCGAAGCGCCAAGGCTTGTTGCGCGGGTCCCTCCTGTAGGCGGGACCAAAGGGAGGTTTGTCCGCAGGGGGTGTCTCCGGCAGCTTGACGTAGGCCCCGAAACCGCTGTTGTTCTGGTTGTAGTATTCCTCGATCACGATGGAACCGTCGCTCAGTTGGGTTTGGAAATGGAATCCGTTCGCCGCTCCTCCGGGATCGAACGCGCTGATCACGGGTTCCCAGTAGGTGCCGTCGGGATGAATGCTCCAGATGCCCCAGGAAATGTTGCTCCTGATGCCTTGCGATTCCAAAGTGCTGAAGATGACCCTGCCGTCCCGCAGGGTTACCGGGTGCAAGGCGCCCGCGACGTTGAAGTGGCCGATTTTCTCGAGGTTCTTTCCGAGTCCCTCGTCGTCGTCGTCCATCACGAAAAGCTGGAGAGCAATGGCGGGGTAGCCTTTTGACGGCTTGAAGGCGTGGCGGTTGCTGGTGAAGATGA
>CAZNWO010000089.1:0-12753 GCA_964576585.1 uncultured Puniceicoccaceae bacterium
GGCGTCACCCAAGGTGGTCACCCGCAACTTTCCGGCAAACCGATCCCCCATCCATTTCTGCTCGACACCCGCCGAATAACCTCCTCGCGGCTCGTCCAAAAAGGTACGAGTCAAACCTCTCTCACTCCGGATGGTCACGATGCCATTAGGTCGAGCCCAACCCGTTTCGCGTTCCTCGTCCAGACGGCGCAGAAAAGATTCAGTTGGCGAATCCTCCCCTTCGGAGCTCAACTTGGCGTCAACGCCACCCAAAGAAATGGGCCATGTGTTGAGCGGGACGTTTAATCTCTTGGAGTCGCTCAACCAGCGCAACTCGTGCCGAACAAAGGGATCCGATGGCCCCAGAAAGGGTTCGCCTCCGGCATGGTGCACGCAAAGCAGGCAAAACCATGACAAAGACAATTGGAGAATAAATTTCATGAAGGTAGGAAAAGCACAAATGAGAAGATGATCCGGAAAAAAGTTTCAGGCAATATCAAACCCGAGCCTCTTTAAGCTCGCGCCGATAAACCTTAAGGTTATGACCCCTAGTTACCAAGGGACATGAAAGACGATCCTCTTTTTAGGCGAATCCGGCAACATGCCGAGAAACGTCTCAGGTTTTCCGAGACACAATCGGACAAGGCGCGAGTGGAACAGCTCAAGGAGTTTCTACATCTTGAGAACCTGATGATCCGCAGGTATCACGAAAAGGGAGACTCGGGACTAAGGGTAGCGAGGGCTCGAGCCGTCATCATGGACGTCCTGATTGAAAGCCTCCATGAATACGCCCTGAAATTATCCAAAGATTTCCTAGCAAAACCTAAACCAATGGCCCTTTTTGCGACCGGTGGATTCGGAAGAGGCGAACTATGCCCCCACAGCGATCTGGACTTGATGTTCCTGTACCCAAAGTCCGCCTCGGGCAAGCCTCTGGAAACCCTAAAGGAAATAATGACACGGGAAATCCTTTATCCATTGTGGGACTTGGGACTAAAGGTAGGCCATTCCTCACGAAGCATTCTCGAGACACTCGAGGAATCGAAGAAAGACATACGCACGAAGAACGCACTGCTTGATTCTCGCTTCCTCTCGGGAGACAAAAGCGTAGCCGAAAACTTCCTACAAAAATTTGCGAAATCATGCATCAGGAAGAACCGTGAGCAATATCTCCGGAAGATTATCGCTGGACAAGTGGAGAGAAGAAAGCAAAAGGGAGAGACCGTATTCCTTCAGACCCCGGACGTGAAAAACGGCACCGGCGGATTGAGAGACTATCAGGCGATCCTGTGGATGGCGAAAGTTCGCTACGGCGACAAGGGCCTCGATGGGTTGATCGACAGAAAACTTGTTTCCGCTTCGGAGGCGAAAACCTTTAAGGAATCCTATTCATTCCTTTTGCGGGTCAGAAACGAACTCCACTTTGGCAGCAAGCGCCCAAACGACGTGCTGCACTTGGAAAAGCAGCCCGAGATTGCTCAAGGATTGGGATTTGAGCAGGAAGACATCTTCGAGAGAGTCGAGGCCTTCATGGGAGAGTACTATTCGAGAACTCGCTTGATAAGACAAACCTCCGAGGGATTGGAAGCTCTACTGGCTCCCAAAGACGAAAAGCAGGGCTTGTTTAATCGTTTCGTCGGATTCCTCTCCCCGAAAAGTTCGAGACAGGCCAAAGAAATGGATGGGTTCCTCTTATCCGACGGGATTCTCGAAGCTCTTCACCCAAAGGTCTTGGACGAGGATCCCGAGCGCATCCTGCGCGTCTTCCGACATAGCCAAAAACACCATGCAAAGCTGGCTCCAAGCCTACGTGGCCTCATAAGAAACAGACTCAGTATCATTGACGGCGAACTAATCACAAAGCCATCCGCGAACGTCACCTTTCGATCCATTCTTCAGGAACTGGGTTCCGTTGCCCCGACCCTCTACAGTATGCACGAACTTGGAGTGTTGGGACGCTTTGTCCCGGAATTTGAACGGCTTACCTGCAAGGTGCAGCACGAGCTTTATCATCGCTATACGGCGGACGCTCACATCATCCAATGCATTCGTGAACTGGACAAAATCTTCCAAGACGAAGAATCCAATGGAAGACCCTATCACGAAATTATTCGGAGAACGGACGTGCCCGCTCTTCTGTATCTCATGCTTTTCCTGCACGACTTGGGCAAGGACGAAGGCCCCAAAGGCCATTGCGAGCGAGGCGAGCGAATTGCCGGAAACTTGCTCCAAAGACTAGCCGTACCAAGCGAAATGCACGAAAGAGTGCTTTTTGTCGTGAAGAACCATCTGGAAATGGTGAGGTATTTCCTAAAGTACGATCTGGAGGATTCGGAAGTGATCGATGCCTTCGCCGGATTGGTGGGCAGCGAGCAGCGCCTATGCTATCTTTACGTTCACTCCTATTGCGACGCAAAGGGCACGTCGCCGGAACTATGGAACGACCACAAGGACGAACTTCATCATCAGTTGTTCACTGCAACCCTGAGAACTCTGAGGGGAAGACCCGCCCGAAGGAATCCAGAGACATTGAGAAGCTCTTATCGAGAGTTGAAGGTCGATCAACTCACCAAAAACGAAATCTCAGAGCAACTGGATTTGTTTCCCGATCGGTATTTCGCCCATGCGTTCGGGGAGGAAGTTGCCCTTCACCTTTCCATGACCGAGCGTTTCAGTAAAGCTTCCGAAGGCACCCGGAACGGAATCCAACCGGCTCCCATAGTCGAATGGCGAGATGACCTTCGACGATCGCTCACTATCGTTCACGTTTTGACCACCGACCGAGAGAGACTTTTCGAAAAACTGGCGGGTGCCTTTGCCATTTGCGGCATGAACATCCTTAGCGCAAGAGCATTCACCCGGTTGGATGGGCTCGCAATCGACGTTTTCTTCATCGAGAAGGACTTTCTCGCTGCCAAGGAAAAGGAAGAAAGGTCCAGGGAAACCCTCGAGCAAACTCTAAGGGACGTTCTTGAGGGAAAAAGCTCGCCCGAACAACTGATCATGGAACGCATCCGCAAGCTTGAACGTAGGCAAACCTACTCCACCAACGACAAGCTTGGGGCTACAATTGCTCCAAAGGTCGATTTGTACAGGGATGTGGTCATAGGTCGGACAATCGTTGAGGTAAGCGCCGCCGATCGACCGGGATTGCTTCATCTCATAGCAAAGAACATTTCCTCCTGTGGCCTGAACATTACCTTTGCCCGAATAGCCACTGAACACGGGGTTGCCACCGATATATTTCATGTTGAGACTTCCGCCCCGAAGGAAACCTACTCCCCGGCCCGTTACCTCGAGCTCAGGGAAAGATTGGGTAAAGCTCTGGTCGAGGGCAGTTTCCAAGTGGAAGTCTGAAGACGCATCACTCGAAAATCGGCAGCATGCCTTAAGAGTCCGCCAAAGGCAGTGTAAGCCTAAAGGTCGTTCCCTCCGCACCAGTGTCAACAAGTTCAAGGTCTCCCTCGTGGCTTCTCAAAATTCGCTTGGAAATGGCAAGACCCAAGCCAACGCCTTCAGAATTGCCCGTCAAAAAGGTCTCGAAAATTCTGGATTGCATGTCTCTGGAAATGCCACGCCCGGAATCCTTGATGTAGATCATCGCCTTTCCTTCACTTGAAAGATCGATGTTCATTGAAAGCGATCCACCTTCAGGCATGGCCGCCAAAGCGTTGAGGATCAGGTTCAGCATGGCCTGCTGCAGTTGGCCCTTGTCCGCGCTGACGACCAAGTCTGGTGGAACGGATTCGATTTCCATTTCCACCTTGGAAAGAACCATCTTGATGCGAACTAGGCGCGAAACATCATCTAGTAGCTCCGCGAGAAAAAGGTCGGTTCGAACGGCCTCTCTATTCTTGCCGAAGTCAAGGATGCGTCCGGCAATTTGCTCAAGGTGATCTAGCTTTTCCCGAATCACGGAGAGGTCTTTCTCGGCCTCACCATCGGTTTCAACGCCTGTTCGAACGGAATCGAACAACAATCGCAGGACCATGAGCGGATTCCGAATCTCATGGGCAATTTCGGCGGCGAGCATGCCCAGAGTGGTCAAACGTTCGCTTTTTCGCAGATTTTCCTCGGTATCGAGAACGATACCGTATAGCCGAGCATTCTCGATGGCGAGAGCACCCAAATCGGCCAAGGCTCTGGCCACCAGAAGCTCGTCGTCATTAAAGCGGTGAGCCTTGTCCAGATAAACGGACAGGACGCCTATGGCCTTTTTTTCATAGACCATGGGCGTGGCGAGCATGGAACACAGGTTTTCGTCACGAATCAATTGCGTGAAGTGATGTTCCTCGGTTCGGCAAAGGTCACTTTCCTGTACTTGACGCAAACCCCGCAAGGCAGAACCCAGAATGCTGTCCGAAGGCCGAAGGGTCTCATTCAAATCAAGGGATCCATCCGGCCCCCGCAAGGAATGCAAACGCAGCAAGTCCTCCTCGGAGTCGTAAAGGAAGAGGGCGGAAAAGCGACATCCCATTAGTTCCAGAGCCTCCCTGCCGATGGTACGCAAGACTTCCTCGACCTCTCTTTTGCCAGCCACCTCATGTCCTACCTGGACGAATGACTGAAGCTGTTCGGCCTTTCTTCGCAGTTGCCGAATAAGCCAAGTGTTCTCCAGCACGCGGCCCGCCTCATTGGCCAAGAGGCTGAGCAGGCGCAAGTCGGATTCGTCGAAAGCTTCCTCGAGAAAGGAATCGACGTTGAGAACCCCGATGGGACGACCACGCTCCATGAGGGGAGCGCACATTTCAGACTTAACGTCCGGATTCAACGGAAAGTAACGGGGGTCTTCCGCAACCTTTGGAGCAAGAACGGCCTCGCCGTGAAGAACAACCCAACCGGTGATTCCTTTGCCGACGGGAAGCTCGAAACCCTTGGTGTCTTCGGAAAAGCCGCGCTCGACCTCGATGAGCAATTTAACCGAGGTCGGATCAAGCAAGGCGATGGACGCGGAATTGGCATCGAAGGTTCTCATCACTTCGTCGAGAATACCCTCCAAGGCAACCGCAGGGTCCTCGGTCTCGCCGACGAGGGAACTCACACGATACAGGGCGTCCAATGCCCTACCGTCCCGCTGTCCGGAAACTCCGCTCTCCGTGGTCACGCGCCAAACCATAGAACGGAATGAGCCGCGGCTCAAACACCAAAGACTCCCGTTTCAAGAGAGCAAAAGGGGAAAAACTACTTGGACTGGATGAAATGCCGCCAACTATCCTCGATCTTTCGACCATACAGATAACTGACGAAAGGTCGCTGCCTTGGACGCGCCGGCTCGGAGAGCAACCTCATCCCGGCTTCCAATGGTTCGCGGTTTCCCTTTCGGCTGTTGCACCGGATGCAAGCGGTGACGATGTTTTCCCAGTTTGTCTTACCACCGCGATCACGGGGAACAACGTGATCCATATTAAGTTCCTTTGCAGAAAAGGAGCCACCGCAATACTGGCAACGGTAGCCGTCTCGCTCGAATAAGTTTTGACGATTGAACTTCATCTCGCGCAGAAGCATTCGATCGTATCGGCGCAGCAGGAGAACGCTGGGCACCCTAACAGGTTGGTTCACGGTGCGAATAACTCGTCCGCTCTCGGGCTCGGGGGATTCTGCGGAAAAAGCAAACCAACCCACCGCATCAAAAAGACGAAAACTCCCATCCTCGGCGAAGATGACCTGAGCATGATCCTGAGTCAAAAGACTGAAAGCTCTTTCAACGCCCACAACGTTGACGGCTTGCCAGAGACGATTCAGGACTAGTGTCTGGAAAGCGGTATCCATGCTTCCTCAAGTTGCGGAAAAAAAACAAAGGCTGTCAAAGGATTTCTTTGCGATTATTCTGCGCATCGCTGCTAAAAGCCTCAGGAAGAGGAATTTCGCAGACTCAGTAGCTTCGTCCGTCCTTTTGGTGGTAATAGTTGAGAAAAGCCTTGTTGGCAACGCGATAGCCACCCGGGGTTGGATAATCGCCGGTAAAGTACCAATCGCCGGGGTGATCCGGCAAAGCTGTGCGTAAATTTTCGATCGTTTGGTAGATGATCTCTACCTCGCCATCCCAATCATTTTTATCGGGTGCAACCAATCGAGCGATCTCGGCGGAAATTTCTGAGGGAGAAAAATTTTCGTAGACGCGTTTCACACAATTAACATCTTGGTCTTTTCCGCTCTCCAAGGTCTCCTTGCAATCCTCGGCAACCTCGTCGAGGAGACCATCGTAACCACCATCCTCAAGAAGAGCCACCGCAGCCTGAAACGCAATAAATTTGCCGAGTTCGGACATGTCGATGCCGTAACAGTCCGGATAACGAATTTGTGGAGCCGTGGAGGCTACGACCAATTTCCTTGGACGAGAACGGCTGAGAATTCTCAGGATGCTCTGCTTCAAGGTCGTCCCTCGAACGATGGAATCATCAATGCAGACCAGGGCGTCTTCCCCTTCTCGCACAACTCCATAAGTGATGTCGTAGACATGCGAAACCAGCTGGGCTCGCCCCGATTCCTGGCTAATGAAGGTACGGAGCTTGATGTCCTTGTTGGCAATCTTTTCTCCGCGCGGCCAGTTGTCCATGACAAGATCGTCTACAAGCTCTGGCGTGACTTTACCTTCTTCGGCAGCCGAGACGAGGTTTTTACGAACCTCTTCTCGACGTATCCGTCTCAGTTCCTCCATCAAACCGTAGTATGCGCTCTCTGCCGTATTGGGTACGTAGCTGAAGACGCTCTTTGAAAAATCCCTACCCACCGAATCGAGAATCTGAGGAGCCAACGCTGCACCAAGGTTTTTTCGCTCAGCATAAATATCGGGATCGTTTCCACGGGAAAAATAGATTCTCTCAAAGGAACAATCCGACCTATTCTTGGCGACCTCGGCAAAGCGACGGACGAGGATTTCACCATTTGCTTTCACGACGACGACGGTGCCGGGTTCAATTTCCTCAATCTGATCGGCGTCCTTGCCGAACACAGTCATCAAGGGAGCTCGCTCCGATGCGAAGGAAACATGCTCGTCGTCACGCACAAAATACCCGGGACGAATGCCGAGAGAATCCCGCATGACGAAACTGTCTCCGTTGCCGATGATTCCAGCAATCAGGTATCCTCCGTCCCAATTTTGAGCCGCCTTGCTCAATACCGAAGGAACGTCGAGCCGTTCGCCTATCCATGTGGACAGCTCGGTTCCGAGAACGCCTGATTCGGTGGCTTCCGAAGCCAATTGGTCGTTGGCCGCATCCAGGTGATAACCGGTTTCCTCCAAAATTGCCTGCGTATCGGTATCGAAGACGGGGTGTTGACCACGATCGACCAAGGCACGGTTCAACTCGTCCACGTTGGTTAGGTTGAAGTTGCCTGCAATCATCAGGTTTCTGCAAGGCCAGTTGCTCTTTCGAAAATAGGGATGGCAGGAAGTTGCGTTGAACAAGCCGGAAGTACCGTAACGCAGATGCCCAAGAAGGATTTCTCCACCGTAGTCGAAATGTTCCTTGACGGTTTCGGGAAACTCGGGAAAAGCCAATCCGGAATCCATAAGCTCCTGGTAATGCTTGAGTTGCTTCCCAAAGATGGCGGACAGGGCATTCGCGCTCGTGCTTCGCTCCCTGAACATAAAGGCTTCCCCGGAGGGAACGTCGAGCTTCATGGATCCGATACCGGCGCCATCCTGCCCGCGGTTGTGCTGCTTCTCCATGAGAAGAAAAAGCTGATTGAAACCCCAAAGGGGAGATTCCTTGGCTTGGGCAAAGTGTGAAAGCGGCTTGAGCAAACGGATCAGGGCGATACCGCAGTGGTGACCGATTTCGTCGCTCATGCTCGATCCATGGCGAGAGGAATGGCGTTCTCCCAAGTTTCGCGGAGGTCTTTGGTTTCCGCATCCAACAGTATATCATGCCCCAAGGTAACCTTAAAACGTCCACTGTCGTTTACGACGCCTAGTTTCAACACCTCGATCTCGGAATCCTCGGCCGCGTCAATCAAGTCCTCTTCATCGGAGGTACCGACAGAGACAACCACTCGCCCCTGACTTTCACCAAAGAGAACGGCATCCGTTCTTCCCGAGATTCCACGCGATGGAAGTTCGATGTCAACGCCTAGGTCGAGTGGCTGAAAAAGCATTTCGGAAAGAGTCACCAGCAGACCTCCCTCGGAAATGTCGTGGGCGGAACGAACTCGTCCAATCCTAATTTGGGAGATCAAAAAATCCTGAAGCGCTTTCTCTGCCTCAAGGTCCACTTCAGGCACTCGACCGTCCTTGAGTCCACTGCGGACCTGAAGGTAGTAACTACCTCCCAATTCGCTTGGAAGCCCTCCAAGCAGGAGCAGGGTTTCGCCTGCACCGGAAACGGAGCTTTGAGTCACGTCCTTCGCCTTTTCTACAAGCCCCACCATGGAAACGACTGGCGTAGGATCTATGGCTCCCTTCTCGTTTTCGTTGTACAGGCTGACGTTGCCCCCAACCACGGGAACGTCGAAAAACTTACAGGCATCGGCCAACCCCCTGACAGACTCGCTGAGCATATAGTAGACCTCCGGCTTGTTGGGATTGCCGAAGTTGAGGTTGTCGGTAACAGCCAAAGCCTTTGCCCCGGAGCAAGCTAGGTTGCGCATGCACTCAACGAAGGCAATCTGAGCCCCACGGTAAGGATCAAGATAACAAAAACGATTGTTGCAATCATTGGAGATGGCAATGCGCTTGTCCACGCCGGCAATCGCCAAGTGGACGACTCCCGCATCGCTTCCCGGTTCCACGGTGGTGCCTGCCATGACCATGTGGTCATACTGCCTCCAAACCCAACGCTTCGAGGCGATTGTAGGATGACCAAGCAGTTCCATCAACAAGTCCTCCACCTCGGAACCGTGGAGGTCGGGCAAGCCTTCGGGAGTCCATTCTCGAGCTTGGGCAACGTGATCGGGCTCGACGACAGGCTGGTCGTAGATGGGTGCCTCGTCGGTAAGGGACTTGGCGGGAACGTCGGCGACGACGACACCCTTGTGCCTCACAACCATGCGATCCCCCTCCTTGACTTCGCCAATCCTTACGGCGTGCAGGTCCCACTTCTCGAACACTTCCTCCAGCTCGCGCTCACGACCCTTGTTCACGATCACGAGCATCCGCTCCTGACTCTCGGAAAGCATGATCTCGTAGGAATTCATGCCCTCCTCGCGCTGGGGCACGAGATCCAGATCGATCTCGATCCCCGCATCGCCACGAGATGCAGTCTCGCAAGAAGAGCAAGTGAGACCGGCGGCCCCCATGTCCTGAATTCCCACCACGAGGTCCGGTATGGCCATCATTTCGAGGCATGCCTCTAGCAAAAGCTTTTCCATGAAGGGATCCCCCTTCTGAACTGCCGGGCGATCCGCGGCGCTTTCCTCAGTCAACTCCCTGGAGGCAAAACTGGCCCCGCCAAGACCATCCCGCCCAGTTGCAGGACCGACGTAATAAACGGGATTCCCCACCCCGGTTGCCGCCCCGCGCTTGATCTCGTCGTGACGCAGAATTCCGGCGCAAAGAGCATTGACGAGAGGATTGCCCTCGTAGGCCTCGTCGAAATAGACGTCTCCTCCCAAGTTGGGAATACCGAGACAGTTGCCGTAATGGGAAATCCCATGAACCACACCCCTGAAGAGACGTCGAACCTGAGGTGACTCGATGGAACCGAACCTAAGGGAATTCGTTAGCAGAACGGGACGAGCGCCCATCGTGAAAATGTCCCGAACGATGCCGCCGACCCCAGTGGCAGCGCCTTCGAAAGGCTCGATTGCACTGGGATGGTTGTGCGACTCGATCTTGAAGGCGACTCCCCAACCGTCGCCTACGTCGATGACCCCGGCATTTTCCTCGCCCGCCTTTACGAGCACTTGCCCCAATGCCTTCTTGTCGGCCTTTTCATTGGGAAACAGCCTGAGAAGTTTTCGGGTATTTTTGTAAGAGCAATGCTCCGACCACATGACGGAGAAAATGCCCAATTCGGTAAGGTTCGGTTCACGCCCGAGAATCTCCTTAATTCTAACGTACTCCTCGGGCAAGATGCCATGTTGGTCAACCAGTTCCGGGGTGATCTCGACGTTCAGCATCTCGTCAGGGTTAGGCGGAGGCGCGGAACGCAGGGGAGTTTCCCCAGTGGTATCAGTACTCATCAAGACACCAATTCCATCGGACTCGCATCCAACAAAGGAGCAAGGAATGCACGGAGGATCGGAATTCCGTCCAACCCCGGATGGTAGGGTTCCACGACTCTCTCGGGATGAGGCATCATGCCGAAAACGTTACCAGTCTCGTTGCGTATGCCCGCGATATCGTTAACGGAACCATTCGGATTGCCGTGTCCGGGACCCTCTTCGGGGTCACCCGAATACCGCAGGAAGACTTGACCTTTGGACTCCAGCGCATCCAGGGAATCCTCGTCCAGACGGTAGTTGCCTTCCCCATGAGCAATCGGCAGGTAAATCCTTTCGCCGAGCTTGGCTTTGCAAAAGCTCTCGGTAGAGTCTTCCACGGAAAGACTCTGGTTGACGCAACGGAACTCCAAACAGTTGTTTCGGATCAAGGCTCCCGGCAACAAGCCGGATTCGCAGAGGATTTGAAAGCCGTTGCAAATGCCGAGAACCGGGCAACCATTGCCCGCAAAGCGCTGAAGGTCACCCATTATAGGTGAGAATCTTGCGATAGCCCCGCAGCGAAGGTAGTCCCCGAAGGAAAAGCCACCAGGTACGATCACCGCCTCGGTTTCCGCAGGAAGCGCATCCTTGTGCCATACTCGGGCGGAAGGGACGCCAAGGACATCGTTGCAGGCATGCCAAGCATCCCAATCGCAATTGGAACCGGGAAACTGGATAATGGCTATTCGCATCGGCAAAAAGAAAGAGTCGTCAACAAATCAATCCTCCATTTCCTCGTAATCCTCATCCGTAAGGGCTTCTTCCACGACGGGATTGACCAACTCGCCGATGCCGCCGATTTCCACCGTCACTTGGTCGCCTGCCTTGAGGAAGCGCGGTGGATTGCGGGCCGCCCCTACACCCGAGGGCGTACCCGTCAATATCAGCGTGCCCGGCAAAAGCGTGGTGCTGCCGCTGAGAAACTCGATGAGAGTTGGAACGTCGAAGATAAGATCGTCTGTCCGGGATTCCTGCATGAGCTCCCCGTTGATCGTGGTTCGAAGAGTCAGTTTGGACGGATCGGGTATCTCGTCGGTAGTTACCAGACAGGGACCCGTTGGGCAGAACGTATCGAACGTCTTGCCCCGGCAGAACTGTCCTCCGCCCTTCTCCTTCTGCCAATCGCGGGCACTGACGTCGTTGGCGCAGACGTAGCCCAAGACGTGGGAAAGGGCCTCTTCCCGGGAAACGTTCTTGCAGGGTTGACCGATCACCACGCCGAGCTCGCCCTCGAAGTCGACCTTCTCGCTCTTGAGAAAACGCGGAAGGACGATGGGAGAACCGGGGTTTTGGGCAGCAGTGGGAGCCTTCATGAAGATCATCGGGTGCTTCGGCAATTCCGAGCCCGACTCCTCCGCATGCGCCTTATAGTTTAATCCAACGCAATAAATGCAGCGAAAGTCAATGGGGGTTAGAATTTGTCCGGGATCGGCGGGTTCCTCGGTTGCCTCGAAGGCACCCTTCTCCTTTTGGCTGATTACGAAAACCTTACCATCGTCATCGAGTCGCCCGAAACCCAGTTCCCCTTTCCGATCGAGATAACGGATGATCTTCACCGCAAATCGTTAACCTATCTCGTACCTGAAATCCTCGATGATTGGATTGCTGAGCAAACCGTCGCACAAATCGTCCAGTTTGGCCCGGGTTTCCTCATCATCCTGCCCATCGATTTCGAAGGTAATCGTTTTGCCAACCCTGACGCCAGAGGCAGATTCATGCCCAAGGCTTTTCATGGCATGCTCCACCGCGGCGCCCTGTGGATCCAACACCGTAGGTTTCGGGGTGACAAAAACCGTAACCTTCACGGGACAGGGTAAAGAGCATTCACGCGCCAACCTTTCAACACTATTTTGCGCACAAAGCAAAAAATTTGGAAATTTCAGACTGCGGCTCGGCTTCGCGGATGGTAAGCCGCATGGTCGTCAAGCAGTCGTTCTCCCTCTACATGCGTGTAGATTTGGGTAGTGCCGACGTCGGCATGACCAAGCATTTCCTGAACGGCTCGAATATCGGCGCCACCCATCAACAAGTGCGTCGCAAAGGAGTGGCGTAAGGCATGTGGCGTAACGTTTTTCTCGATCCCGGCCTTCCGAGCATACTCCTTAACCAGGACCCAGATCATTTTTCGGGAGATTCCCTTGCCACGCATGCTGAGGAAGAGTTCGCCTCCCGTTCCATCCTTAACCAAGTTGGGACGACCTCCATGAAGGTAATTGCGGACGGATTGGGCTGCCTGCCTGCCTACGGGGACCACTCGCTCCTTGGAACCCTTGCCGAAAACCCTAGCAAAACCCTCCTCGCAGTCAATGGCCGTCATGGGCAAGGTGCAAATCTCCGAAACCCTAAAGCCACTGCCGTACATCAGCTCGAAGATGGCCTTGTCGCGCTTGCCCAGAGGATAGTTCGTATCGGGGGCATTCAAAAAGCTTTCCATTTCCTCGATGGTGAGCACCTCGGGCAAATGAAGATGTTTCTTCGGATTGGACAGCAACTCCGTGAAATCGTCTGTCCGCAAGTTCTCAGAGACGAGAAACCGGGCAAGCATCCGCACGGCGGAAAGCTTTCTGGCAAGACTGGCGACCGAGTAACCGTCCTTGGTCAAGCTGCCCAACCATGCAGAGACGTCGTCCG
>CAZNWO010000090.1:0-12337 GCA_964576585.1 uncultured Puniceicoccaceae bacterium
AGCCAAGTCGTTTGGTTTACGAGGTAGTCTCCCTTTTTGCTTCCGTATACGAGAGGTCGGGTTGCAAAGCTTCTGTTTGTGGAATTGTCGTCTTCAATTTCAATGACGCGAAGGCGCAAGGGAAGGTTTGCGGGTCCTACCTCGGGACTCGCCCTGAAGGTTAGCTCGACTTGGGAAGCCTTTCCCGATGCGTTGGCATCTTCCAAGGTAACTCCTTTGGGCAAGGACGGTACAGTCCTGATTCGCAGAGGGTTTTTGTTTCCGTTGCTGCGGGTTAGATTGAGCTTCAGGCTTGCCGTTCCGTTTGCTTCCAGAACAAGCACTTCCTTGTTTGAATTAGCTACTAGCTCCGGAAGCGGATTCGAGATTTCAAGAAGGTACCTGAACGGTTTCCCCCCTCTGTCGAATCTGTCCCAAATCCTGAGCGTGTAGTTGCCGTCCTCCGGCATGGCGGAGGAGAGGTAAGAGGAATCCCGCGTTCCCTTCCCGTCGTCGACTTCCTTGAGAAGGGTTCCGCTCGGGCGGTGAAGGGAAAAGACGGGATCCGTGATCAAGCCAAGGCTTTGGGCGTATACGCTGAACTGGAGCTTCTGTCTTTTCTTGGCTTCGAAAACGTAGGAGTCGACTTCGTGTCCATTGGACAGAAAGCCTTCCACGGATGCAGGTTGCCTCGGGATGAGGCGACTCCCGTTTGCCTCTCTAAGCTCGTATTCCTTGAAATCGGCCTCTAGCTCCTTTGGTCTCTTGTTCCCCAGCGAAAGGCTTAATCGATAAGTGGACGAATCCGATCCCGCATAGCCTATGAAGGTTGCGGCCGGGTGGGAAACCGCGAAGAGTTGCAGGTAGTGGGGGCCGCAGACCGCGGCCTTGTACGACAGCTTTGGATCTAGGTTGTGTGTGTCGCTTGCCAAGGCGACCTCGTGTCCAAGGGGATCGAGCAAGCTGAGAAAAGGGTCGATCATGGACCCCAGAGAGTATCCATCGACTTCTGCGTTTAGGGTTTGCCCTTTCCTGAGGTGGATATGAAAAAAGTCGGAGTCGTCTCTTTTGAGTATCCCGTTCACGACGATTCCTCGACGGGTTACGTTCAGGTCCTGCGCTCGTTTCCTGTGGTTGTTGCTTTCGGTTTCCAGAAATTCACGGTTTTGCGAGATCACGAAGGTTCTAGCCTGAGAGGAACCATTGAAATCGATGATCCGAATCAAGGCCGGCCTAATCCTTGCATCTGCCTTGACGGCAATCTCCAGCAAGCCCTTTTTTTCCTTTGGAACGACCGAGAGATCTGGGTGATCCGTCCATACCTTGGGCGGCCATGTTCCGAATGTCCCGATTGCCTTTACCTCGAGCGTCTCTCCCCTTTCGCCGCCCGAGGGATAGAGGGCGTCCAGCTTTGGCGGATCGGCTTGGAGCAGTAAGGTCGGCAGAAGGAGGAAGATTACAGCCGGATGATGCCTAGGCATCAGGCGAACACTTCCTTGATCATGCGACCCTTGTCGATCAACTGGATCGGACGGCCTACGGGAGTATGCAGGATTTGGGCGTGATCGATTCCCATCTTCGTGTAAAGGGATGCCGCGAAATCCTTGGGTGAGTAGACGTTCTCGTTGGCATAGTAGCCCTTGACGTCGGTGGCTCCAACGACTTGTCCTGCGGGAACTCCTGCGCCTCCCATCATCACGGACATCGCGAAGGACCAGTGGTCGCGTCCCTTCCGGGTGTTGATTTTCGGCGTCCTGCCGAATTCTCCGAGACAGACGACAAGGGTGTTGTCGAGCGTGCCTCGCTCATGAAGATCTTCCATCAATGCTCCCATTCCTTGGTCCAAGGGGGGGAGGTACCTGTCCTTCAGGGCAGGGAAGATGTCCCGGTGATGGTCCCATCCCCCGAAGTAGACCGTGACGAAGGGAACGCCGACCTCGGTCAGGCGGCGAGCCAGAAGGAGACGTTGCCCGAAGTCGTGCCTGCCGTATTTGTCGCGGGTCTTTTCCGGTTCGCTGGAAATGTCGAAGGCCGCTTGGGCTTTCTCGGAATAGACGAGCTGGTATCCTTGGTTGTAAAACTCGTCGATACTTACAGCAGGATCGTTCGCGGCTTTGTCCTGAATGCGCTTCAGTCGGTCCAAGCTCTTGCGCAAGTGTCGGCGGTTGTTGGCGCGACCATCTACTATGCCCTTCGGAATGCTGACGTCGCGAACCTTGAAGTCCTTGCTGTTGGGACTCTCCTTGATGACGAAGGGTGCGTACGGCGCTCCAAGAAAGTTTGGTCCACCCGAGCGAGTCATGCGAAGAAGGCTCACGTAGCTGGGCAAGCCTTCCCTTATGCCCCTTTCCTTAGCCACCACTGATCCTATGGAGGGATGGAAGGTGACCATTGCTCCGCAGCCGACCGGGGTGGGCGTGGGCCTTCCCGTCATCAGGTAGTGATTGCCCGCGCCGTGGTTGTTCTGCTTGTGGGCGATGGAACGAATGACCGTGTACTTGTCGAAGGATTTGGCGAGGTTGGGGATGTGCTCGCTGAAATGTACGCCGGGAACGGGGGTCTTGATAGTCCCGAAATTACCTCTTATGCCGTCGGGGGCATCGGGCTTGGGGTCGAAGGTCTCGTAATGGCTGGGGCCTCCGTCAAGCCAGACGAAGATGCATCTCACGTCGTTTACCTTTTTGCCTGCGGCCTTTGCCTGAGCCTGAAGGCGCAGAATATCGGTCAGACCGAGTCCTCCCAACGCTCCCAATCCCACCTGCAGGAAGTCCCTCCTTCCAAGGCCTTCGCAGTTTCTTGCGGTTGCTTTACTTTTCATGCTTCAATGATTTAATACGAATTCGGCCGTGTTAATCAAGGCCCAGATTACGTCTTCGGTCGCGCTTTTTCTGGAGGCTCCTTCCATGGAGTAGGCGCCCACGGCGATTTTCTCTTCCTCCTCGGAAGGAAATCTAGCATAGGCGGACAGGTAGATTTCCTCAACGATTTCCTTCGGGGTCTTGTCGCTCTTGGCAAGCTGGTCGGCCTTGCTGTTGGCGTAACCGATTCGCGCCTGAATCTGGTCCGAATTCATGAAGTGCAGCGATTGCACGATGGTGGGCGAGGGGTCGCGTTCGCAGGGAGCTTCGGCGCTGGGGTTGGGTCGCCCGAAGACGTCGAGAAACAGGGAGCTGACGGTTGTGTTCCAGACCATCTTGGCGCTGTCGCCCGGCGGCACGCCTTGGAAGTGTTCGGGTATTCCTGTTACCATGGTGATTGCGTCGTTCATCACTTCCGCTACGGCTCTTCTCCTTAGCGAGCGGGCAAAGTTCTCGGCATCCCTTCCATTGGTCTCGTTCGGCAGGGAGGAAGCTTGATAAACTCTGGAGTTTAGGATGCGGCGCATCAGGTGCTTCAGGTCGTATCCATGGTTGGAGAAGTCCTTTGCAAGCCAGTCCAAGAGCGGTTCGTTCGTAGGGGGATTGGAATCTCGGAAGTCGTCCACCGGATGAACGATGCCCCTGCCGAAGAACTCACCCCAGATTCGGTTTGCGATGGCTCTAGAAAAGAAAGGGTTTTCGGGCGAAAGCATCCAATCAACAAAGGACTCCCGCGGATCGCGAGCGAGGGGGACTTCGATCTTCGGACCGTCGGGAGGCTTGAATCCCATGACCTCTCCGCTGATCGGGTGCTTGACTTGGCCACCGGGCTGAAACCACCAGTATTCCGGTTCTCCGGAAATTGGAGTAGAGATTCCTTGCCCCTTTCTTTTCATGGAGCCGAAGAAGGCAGCCATTTGGTAGTAATCGTCTTGCCCCCATTTTTCGTTCGGGTGGTGGTGGCATTGGGCGCATTCGAGGCGTACGCCAAGAAAGATTCTACTTGCGTAGGCACCCATGTCCGCCGCTTCTCGCTTGTGTCTCCAGATGGCGATCGGTCCGTAGTCGTGGCTGCTGCCCTGCGCGGTGAGAAGCTCGCGGACGAAGGAGTCGTACGGTGCGTTTTGACGGAGCTTTCTTCTGATCCAGCGATCGATCAGGTAGACGGGTTTGACGCCCACCCGCTGGGTGTTGGGGCGCAGGAGGTCCACGAATTTGGTCGCCCAGAAGTCGGCCCAGTGGGAATCTTCCAGAAGTTCTTCCACAAGCTTCGTTCTCTTGTCGGGGGAATCGTCGGCCAGAAATTTTCTCGTCTTCTCCACTCCCGGCAACGTGCCGAGCGCGTCCAATGATGCGCGACGGAGGAATTCCGAGTCGGTGCAAAGCTCGGATACAACCAGCCCGAGCTTCTTGTGGCGCTCGTAGACTAGCTTGTCGATCTCGTTGTGCGCGGGCAGTCCCGAATAGACGTCGGTGGGCAGAATCCTGTCCACGGGGACGGCAAGTCGAACCAAGGCGACTTCGTCGACGTAGCGCACCACCACGACGCCCTCCCCGGATTGTTTCCCCAAGGTCACCTTCCCGTCCTCGTCGACCGTTGCCATTCCCTCGTCGTTCGACTGGTACTCGGAAAGGTGGGTCACGTCGCGGGAGGAGCCGTCCGAATAGTGGGCCGTGACCTTAAGGTCGACCAAGTCTTCCTTCTTATAGGTTCCCGTTGCTGGTTCGGCTGTAAGGCTTTCCAGAGAAGGCTCGTTCGGGATGGAGTAGGGGGCGCCTTGGGCAATCCATTCCCTCAGGACTTGGTAGTGGCTCGAATTTACGTCGAAGCGTTTCCCCCCTTCGTGATCTAGGGCTTTGGTCGCTTTTCTTAGCAGAAGGCTTTCCTCCGGAGCTGCGGGCATGATCCTTCTTCCTCGCGAATCGCGAGTGATCTCGCGATGGTCGCTCACCGGGTCGAAGGAGAAGATGGTGAGTTGAAAACCGTTTCTTCCGCCGGACTTGGCGTGGCAAGAACCGCTCGCGCAGCCCGCTCTCGTCAAGACGGGCAATACGTCGTTGCGAAAGCTTTTCGTTTTCTCGGGAACATTGGGTTGAGTGCCGTTGACCTCTTCCGTCGGCAACTCCTTCAGGACTTTTCCTTTAAGGTCTCTGATCGCGACTTTGCCGTTCCAGTCGCCGGTCAACACTCGGCCTGCGGGCTTGGAAAAGGCCACTGCAGTCAGGCCTGCATCGTTTGCCGTCCAAGCTCGTTCTGTTGCTCCTGTGGAGGTCTGGGCTCCCTCGTGCTCGACCAGCTTGGTGAATACCCTGGGAATGCCGTCTGCGCCTGCAGCTAGAATCCAGTCGTCCTCGGCTTTCGGTTTTTCCTTCGTCGGATCGGATTTCCACAGCAAGTCCGTCTTCACGAGCTTGGCTGCCTTGCCCGCAAAAGTGCTGAATTCCTTCTGGGTCTCTACCTTCCATGCCTTGACGAAAGCTTCCGCTCCGGCGGTGGCGATTCGTTTCCCGTCCGGGGCGAAGGCCGTTGCTTCAACGTATTCCGTGTGTCCCTCGAGGGTTCCGAAAGGTTCCCATGAGCCGACCTTCCAGAGTTTGGCCAACTTGTCGGCGCTTGCGCTTGCCAACAGCTTCCCGTCGGGACTGACGTCCAAGTCGTTGATCGAGTCTCCGTGAGCCCGAATGGTCTTGGTCCTTTTCCACGCGCCGACCTCAAAAACCACCAACCTGCCCGCTACCGTGGGTTCGCCGTCGCCGGCTACGAGCCATTGTCCCTTTTCCCCGGCGAATGCCAAGGCGGTGATTCTTCCCGACAGCCCGTCTTGCAGGGTACGCTCTATTTTTCCGCTCTTGGCGTCGCGGACTAGGATTTTTCCGAATCCGCCCGAGGCGATCTTGTCTCCTGAAGGGTTCCACGCCAAGGACCTCACCTCATCGTCGTGCCCTCGCCACGTTGCGGTCCTGTTGGCATCCTTTTCGGTCAGGTCAAACAGTTCGATCGTTTTTCCCCTTGCGACGGCAAACTTGTCTCCTTTGGGTGAGGTCGCCAAGGCTCCGACCGGGCTGAACCCATCGGGGAGTTTTTTCCAAGTATTGATCTTTCTCACGGGGAGCTCGGCCAATACGCCCTCGTCCCATTTGGCTCCATCGCGGAGCCACCTTTCCACGGCCTCGATTTCCTTCTCCGACAGCTGTTTCTTCGGTGGCATGTGAGGATCCCCGTTCTCCCTCATCAACTCGAGGAGCAGGCTTTCCTCGGGCTTTTCCAAGTCGATTGCCTTCCCCTCGTCGCCACCCTTCAGAGCCAATTCGCGAGTGGTGAGGACAAGTCCGCCCTTTCGTTTTCCCTCATCGTGGCACCTGAAGCAGTTCTCCTTCAATACCCGCAGGCCGTCCATTCCGTGGAGGGAATGAACCAACCACAGCCCCAATGCCCAAGGCATGAACCTCGCAAGGAGGAAAATCTTTTTTCGATGCTTCAAGATTACCTTACAAATTTGTCTTTCTTTTGTTCGATTCGCAACTGCGAATCATGTGAAAGCGGCAATTTTCGATCATTGCTTCCCACGTCCAATCGCGAACAAGTGACTCTTTCCCCTCAGGTACATTACTCCCTCGGATAGGGCAGGGGTAGCCATCAGGGGTTCGCCCATTTCGTGAACCGCGACCAGTTTGGTTTCTTCATCCGCTTCCATCTCGAAGACCAAGCCGTCCTCTCCCGGCAGGTAGATCCTTCCGTTAGTCGCCACGGGGGAGGCGCTGAAACCGAATGCCCGGTGAGGAATTCTGCCTCGACTCAATTCCTTTCCGCTGCCCAATTCGTAGATCGTGAAAATTCCTCCGTTCCCGAGGACGTAGACCTTGCCGCCGTAGAGGAGGGGAGTGGGCATGTAGGGCCCGCGTTTTCGGTGGCTCCATGCAACGTTGGCGTCCTTGCTTTTCCCGGCTTGCAAGGTGATGTCTCCCCGGGCCGATCGTCTGATTGCGTAAATGGGCCTTTCGGGAGCTCTTCCGCTTGCTACGATGATCAGGTCCTTGGAAAAAACCGGGGTCGGGGCAGTGATCTTCGAGCTGCCCCCCAAGCGCCAGATTTCCTTCCCCGTCCCAAAGTCATAACCGCGAATGAAGTTCGAGCCGTTCGTCACAACTTGGGTTTGCACCTTTCCCGGAACAACCGTGGGCGTTCCCCAAGATGGTAATTCGTCCCTTGTCGTTTTCCAGAGCGTACGGCCGTTTCGAGCGTCAAGAGCGAGGATGAATGATTCCTTCTGGGTGTCGCACTGGACGATCACCTTGCCGTCGTGGATTATGGGCGAGGATGCCGATCCCCACTCGTAGCTCGGCAAGTCGTAGGCTCCTACGTCCAGCCTGCCCAAGTCCTTCTTCCATAGAAGTTCCCCCTCGCTGGTGTAGGCAAACAGACCCTCAGATCCGAAAAACGCCACCACGCGTTCGCCGTCCGTGGCGGGCGTGGAGTTTGCATAGGTTGCCTTGACGTGCCTCTTGTCCCTTGGACGTCCCTTCTTTGCGATTCTCTTCCAAATCGTTTTGCCGGTGCCCTTGTCCAGGCAAATCACCATCCATTCGTGAACGGACCGATCCCGCGATGCTTCTCCCGAGCCGTACAACCCCGGCTTGAACGTGGCGTCGGAATCCTCGCTTACAGCCGTGGTCAGGAACAGCTTGTTTCCCCAGACTATCGGGCTCGAGTGTCCCATGCCCGGAACCTTCGTACGAAACAGCAAGCCTTCTCCCGTTTCGCCGCTGAACTTTTTGGGAAGGGCGGGTCCCTCGCTCACTCCGCTTGCAAATTCTCCCCTGAACGAGGGCCAGTTCACCGATTCCTTTCCGCCGGCCATCACGCAGCTCAGGCATGCGAGCGCCAACAACGCTGGGAGACGCATGGAATATCCCGCCATCAGCTTACTTTCCGACTAAACCGCACCTTGCAAACCCTTGCCATTATATACCCAGTCGAGCTCACCTCGACTCGATTGAAGGCCTGCGGCAAGGCTTGCCGTCAGGAAACCTTAGTTGCAGCAGCCCGGGGAGCCTTTGTGCTTGGTGCACTTGTCGCACACCTCGGCTCCGTCGGCGCAGCACTCGGCGCTGCCCTTGTCTTGGCCACAGCCGTTGCATAGCCCGGCTTGGGCTTCACTCCCGCAGGAGGGAAGGAATGCCAAGCAGATTGCAGTCATGGAAACCAGTATAATGTGTTTCATGTAAAATATTAATACCTCGGCTTGATCGCCGGGTCAAGTTCATGATCTTCGTGATCCATGGGCTTTGGATCATGCAAGCCTTGACTTTGTCGTCGCTTTTTAGAGGAACTTGTCTCGTGTCCGAGATTTTGAATATTCTCTCCAATTGGTTGTGGGGCGCTCCCTTGCTCATCATCCTATTGGGCGGCGGGGTGATCTTCTTAGTTTACTCCAGGTTTCTTCCCTTCCTCTTTCTCGGGCATGGAATTCAAGCCCTCTTGGGCAAGTTCGACGACGAGCGGGCCCCCGGCGAGGTCAGCCACTTCCGGGCCTTGTGCAGCGCCCTTTCCGGAACCGTCGGGATGGGCAACGTCGCAGGGGTTGCAATCGCGGTGACCCAAGGTGGACCCGGCGCCATATTCTGGATGTGGGTCTGCGCTCTCCTCGGCATGACCACAAAGTTCTTCACCTGCAGCCTCGCCGTGATGTATCGGGGCAGGGACGACGCGGGGCAAGTGCAGGGTGGCCCCATGTATTTCATCATCGAGGGCTTGGGCCGCAAGTGGAAGCCCTTGTCCGTCATGTTTTGCCTTTGCGGAATGTTCGGTTGTCTTCCCTTGCTGCAATCGAACCAGTTGACCGAGATCGTTCGCGACATGTTCCTCGAGCCGAACGACTGGTTCACGGACACCGAGGAAATGGTCAACCTCGGCAACGGCCTCTTCGGGTTGCTCCTTGCCTGCCTGGTCGGCGCCGTCATCCTCGGCGGCATCAAGCGCATCGGTGTGGTCGCGGGATGGCTTGTGCCCGGCATGGTCGTTCTCTACGGCCTCTGCGCCTTGGTTATCTTGGGCAACAACCTTTCGGGCATTCCCGATGCGTTTGGCCTGATCTTTTCCGATGCCTTCACCGGGGAGGCGGCTGCGGGCGGCGTCCTCGGCGCCGTCATCATGACCGGCGTCAGGAGGGCCGCCTTTTCCAACGAGGCGGGCATGGGCACGGAAGCCATGGCCCATGGCGCCGCCAAGACCAGGGAGCCGATCCGCGAGGGGTTGGTCGCCATGCTCGGTCCCGTAATCGACACCTTGATCGTCTGCACCATCACGGGCCTCGTGATTCTGGTCACGGGCGTCTGGAAAGGCGGCGGCGACGACGGTGTTGCCCTCACCGCCAAGGCCTTCGAGGCCGGTATTCCCGGCTTCGGCCCCTACCTCCTCCTCGTATGCGTCCTGTGCCTCAGCTTTTCCTCCATGATCGGCTTTTCCTACTACGTCACGAAGTGCGGCTGCTTTCTCTTTGGCTCTCGGGCCCGCATTCCCTTCGTCTGCTTCTACCTCGTCGCCATCGTGGTTTCCGCCTTGGTCCCGATGGACGACGTAGTCAACTTCCTCGACCTCACCTTCGGCCTCATGGCGGTGCCCACCATGCTTTGCTCCCTCCTCCTGGCTCCCAAGGTCATGGAAGCTTCGAGGGAGTATTTCGGGCGAGTGAAACGCTAGCTCAGTCTTTTTCGGGAGGCCAATCCAGCCACTTGTCGAGGAAGCGAAAGGTGCCTTGCCCGTTGATCGTGTGGGGTCCCACGAACCATTCGATGTCCGTACGCTCGCCGATGCCTAGCCGAGCGTAGAGCCGGCGCACCTTGGCATACTCGGCTCCCACCCACTCGTCCGGGGCCACGCCGTCGAAGTGACCGCGTTCCACCATGAAGGGTCGAGGGGCGATCAACCCAGCCATCTCCGCGTAGTTGAAGGTGTGCCCGAGGTCGAACTCGAAGATCTCGTACTCGATCGTGAAAGGGTAGGTGTAGCGGTCGTCGCCCGGGCGCGTCGAAGCCGTCTTTCTTACCCACTCGTTGAAGTCTGCAGAGCATATCGACAAGCAATACTCCTCCACTAGGGCGGGCACCCGCATGGCCGTCTTTCCGCCGTAGGACAAGCCGTAGAACGCGATCCTGTCGGGATCGACGAACGGCAAGCCCGCAAGCCAGCGGACGATCTGTCGATGCTGGGCCACGATCAAGGTGAACAGCGTTCGCCCCAAGGGGTTCGCCTTGCGTTGGAGCGAGCGGAACTTGTCCAGCATCAGGTATGGATTCTGCGGGGCGAACACGACGTAGCCCTTCTCGCATAGCTTGGCCGCGAAGTCGTGGTAGGCCCGATGGTCTCCCTCGATCACGTCCCGAGGGCGACCCTCCAGCCCGTGCTGGCAGACCACCACCGGTCGGCGCTCGCCCTTCTTCATTCCCTTCGGGACCAGCAGGATTCCGAAAGCGAACAGGTCGGGGTGTACGTCCAACGTTACCTCGTGGCCCGTCCAGAGGGGCTTGTCGAATACCTTGCGGGAACGCGGCGAAAGCGGCAGGAAGTCATCCTTGAAGAGCCCGATCACCTCTTCCTCGAAACGTTTCCTGTGCGGGGTCGCGCTCTTGGCGAAGGCGTCGAGGGACGAGAGCTCCACCTTGAAGGCGGCGCTGCGGACGAGGTGCGATTTGTCCAGCGTCCGCTGGATGAGACCGTCGATCTCGCGGAAGCAACGCTCGTGGCGAGCCTCCGGGTCGGGCAGGGGAGCGACCTTTTTCGGTGCCTTGCCCTTTGCCGCAACAAGTTTCTTTCCCGTAAGGGCCTCCACAAAGGCTTCTCCCGCTCCGCTTTCTCCCGCCGGGCCCTTGCCATCCTTCCCGCTCGCGAAAATACCAACGCCGTCACCTTTCCCCGCCAGCTTCTTGGCTCTCTCGATCTCCCTGCGAACCTCCTGCAGGCTGTTCGTGGAAAGACTTCCCGGAGCCGCCCCCGGCGCGTTAATCGTCACCTCGGGACCGGCGCATGCCTCCACCAATACCTTTCGCGGCATCACCATGGCTGCCAGTTCCGCGTCACCAAACAAGTTCAGGAAGCCAAAGACGTTTCGTTCCAGCGGCTCCCTCCACATTCCTTCCCTTGCCCCGAAATGGCCCGATACCCAAGTCGCCTTTATCCGCTCGTCCAGGGCCGCCGCCCGCAAAGCCAGCATTCCACCCTCGCCCCAGCCTGCGATCCCTATCGCCTCTTCTCCCTCCTTCGCAAACCAGTCCACCGCCGCCAGCGCCTTCTGGATCTCGTAGCCCTGCAAGGTACGTCCCATCAGGAAAGCCGACCGATGCAGCAGCTCCCGGTAGCTCATCTTCACTCTCTTGCGCCGGGCATGGTGGGCCTTCACGGTCCTGTTCACCAATGCGGGAACCACCACTCGGCAGCCCGCTTCCGCCAGTCGCCTCGCAAACTGTCCCGCAGGCGGCGTTCCTTCCTCAAGGCCCGCGAAGGCTTCGGGAGTCTGGTCGGCATCGGGCAGGGCGACGACCTCGGCGGTCGGCTTCCTCCCCACGGGTTCAAGCAGCAAGCCCTCCCCGAAGGTCCCCTCCAGCGTCGGCCAACGAATGACGAACACCTCGTATCCCGCTCCCTTGGCCACCCTTGCAGGCCGCTTGGTCGTGCTCACCAGCGAAGGTGCCTCGAAGGGCGTTCGCGCATCCTGCGTACCGAGTATTCGCCCCAGTTCCTTCCTCGCCTCTTCCTGGAACTGCGGACGATCCTTTCCCGCCTTCCAAGCCTCCGCTCGTTCCCTTTCCGTTTCCTGCAGCTTGCGGTCCAGGTAGCGATGGGCCCCGTCCAGCATCCTCTCGGCCAGGTCTCCCTCGAGGGTCAGGGGCTTGGCTCCCGGCAGGAGCTGCCCGTCTTCCTTTGCGGCAAGGGTTAAGGCCAGCAAGGCGGCCAATCCTGCCCACATTGGGGATAATCGAGTACGGTTTCTCTTCATCTTGGGGTCATTCACGAAAAAGTACCCTTTCGGCAACCGCAACCCTCATCGCGTCGAATCTCCAACGTTTTTATTTTTTTCAAATTCCTACTTGACGAAACCACAATCCTTAACAGGTTATTCACAAGTCATCTGATTGCTACGTCATTTGATCCCCCCTCCGGTTGTACCCCACGATCGGGGGGGTTTTTGTTTACGCAGCCTGCCTAGTCTGCGTCTCCTGCCGACTTGCCACAAACAGGGATTGACCTCTCGGCGTATCGTGCGCACGCTTGGGAGCATGAGACGCTTTGCATCGCTCTGTCTCCTGCCCTTGGCATGCCTTTGCATGTCCTTGCCATTTGCCTATTCCGCCCCCGTTCCCTTCTCGGGCAAGCTGGCGATCAACGGCCTCAACTACTCAGGGGCCGCCGCCTTCACCTTCGCACTGCGCGACCAAAACGGAACCGTGCATTGGCGCAACGGGGCCAATGCCGACGACCCCATCAACGTCCCCGTCGACCGCGG
>CAZNWO010000091.1:0-12208 GCA_964576585.1 uncultured Puniceicoccaceae bacterium
CGAGGGGTTTTAAACCTTAGGCCGAACAGGTTTCGTCGTCGCAGACTTCCTTGGTCGAGTCTTTGCCTTCCATACCAAGGAGGGCGATCCGTACGGCCACGCCCGCATTCACGGCGGCAGTGAGGTCGACTGTTGCCTCCACGGTTTCCTCAGGGATGCCGGCGGCGAGGGCTTTGTGGATACGCCCGCCCGAGCAGTAGGAACAACCGCGCGTTAAGGTAACTGCGAGGCCCACGAGGTGTTTTTCCCGGTCGGTCAGGTGTTCGGAGGCGTTGGCATCCTTGAGAGCGCGAATACTGTGAAGTTCGTCTTGGTTCATTGCTTATTTCTTGTTGGTTTTGCTTTAGGTTAATAGCCGAGGGTTATGCTTTTGAACCCCTTTTTCTTGCTCTCGAAGTCTCGATCGAGAAAAATGGAATCATGAAAGCTTTTATCCTTTTTACAATTCTTGTTTTTAACCTTTCTCCCTTGCTTGCAACGGAGCCGGCAAAGGCCGAGCTTCACAAGCGTTTTGAGTCTTCCATGAAGAACGTCAGGCTTCGGGGTCACTTTACCGTGTCGGGCAAGGATCGTCCGCCCGCTCAGGAAACCTATGAGATTCAAAACGTCCAAAAGCTTGGCGATGGAGACCTCTGGATTTTCACAGCTCGCGTTATGTATGGTGGCAAGGACGTGATCCTCCCCATGCCTCTCCCGGTCAAGTGGGTGGGCGAGGTCCCCGTTATCACGATGCAGAACCTTGCCATTCCCGGCTTAGGCACATTTAGCGCTCACGTCGTGTTGGATGGAGACAAGTACGCGGGAACTTGGGCTCATGGAAAGGTTGGCGGTCACATGTACGGCTCGATTGAGAAGATCAAGAAGTGATGTTTTCTGTCGATATTCGTCTCGGAGGCATGAAAATAAACGTTAATGTAACCTATCCCCACTTTGTGCTGTAAGCAGATTGAACAACAACTGCAATTCGCCATGAGAAACAAGATCTTCTTCCTCCTTTCTGCTGCTGGTGGACTGTTGGCCGGGTTCCTTATTGGGAGCAACCTCGCCGATGACCAACGGAACTCGACTGGAGATGTCTCTGCTCAGGCCATCGAGCAGACCAAGAAACTAAGCGACAAACCCGAATC
The DNA here is from genome assembly GCA_964576585.1 of uncultured Puniceicoccaceae bacterium. Classification (GTDB taxonomy): domain Bacteria; phylum Verrucomicrobiota; class Verrucomicrobiia; order Opitutales; family Seribacteraceae. Next base: position 1,128 of record CAZNWO010000091.1, read on the forward strand.
CGAGCTTCAGTTTGGTGCTCGTGCGAGGTCGACCGATGGCGCTTCGTTGTCTCCCTCACCGCTCGCTGAAGAGGAAAAGAAGAAAAAGCGTGCAAGATCTCCACGTGAATTGCGAGAAGCTCTTCTGAAGGCAAAGGATGATCCCAACCCCATTACCCGTTCTGCCGTCTTTGCTGAGGTGCTTGCCCAACTTGACGATGAAAACCTAGGTGCCGTTCTTGAGGCATACAAGGACATCTCCTTTGGTTTTGAAAACGCTCATGACTATCGCATGTTGCTCTACGCTTGGGGCCAAATCGACCCACTTGCCGCCATCGAATACTCCAACAAGCGAGCCAAGGGGATTGGCGCTGGCTTTGCAGTGGCGGGAGTTCTGGAGGGTTGGGCGGGCAGGGAGCCCCAAGCGGCAATGGAATGGGTTAACCTTCCCGAGAATGCCGGTATGGCTAAGCTCTACAAGTTTGGACTTGTTAAGGGTTGGGCATCAACGGACTTGGAGGGTGCTGCCGATTACGTCGAGTCCATGGAACCCGACGGAAATCGCCCGGATCTTATCCGCACCATTACTGACGAGCAATTGCGTAGGGGGTTTGAACCCGCTAGTCGCTGGGCGGAGTCCATTGAGGAAGAAGGCTTGAAAAAAAGCGCTTTCACTCGCGTTTCCCAACAGCGTTCTCGAGAGCATCCCGAGGAAGTCGCTGAATGGCTTAAGTCTCACGCGGAGGAGGAATATGCCGCAGATGCTTTTTCTCGCCTTGGCGACAATTGGGGCAATCGCGCTCCTACAGAGGCTGCCGATTACTTTGAAGACTTGCCTTCGGGCAAGGCCAGAAGCGAGGGCATGAGAGAAATATTCGAGAGCTGGGCTCGCGACGATCCCGAGGCATCGGGAGCTTGGCTTAGCGGCAGGGAGCCTTCTCCCGACCTAGATCCCGTGGTTGCCGCCTACGCTCGCGAAGTTTCCAATATTGATGGTGGCGAGTCAGGAGCAATGGAATGGGCAGTTTCAATCACCGATTCGGAGTTGCAGTCCAAGACGGTGACGACTGTTGGTCAGAACTGGTATAGACGCGACAAGGAAGCCGCCGAGGCATGGCTCCCCAACAGTGGTCTTCCCGAGAAGCAGCAGGATGCCATCCGAAAGCCGCCAAAGCAGAGTTGGTGGCAATCGCTTCGCCCGAAGAAAGACAATTGATTACGGCCTATTTGCCTGATTTCGCGAGGTACTTCTTGGAATGCTTGTTGAACTTTTGCATACATGGCTCGCAGAAGAACTCTATGCTGACGCCACCGTAATTGTGGAGGTAGAGATCGCCGTGCGAACCTATCACCTCGCCGAGACCACGCAGGTTCTGTCCTGCGAGTTCCTGGAACAGGACCAGCAAGCAGTCAAATATAGATAGTCTAAATGTTCATTCCTCCAAGCTGTTCTAGCGGCAATGGGCGGCAAGTCAGCCTCTACGTGCTAGTTTGCACTTTTTATAGCTTGTTTTCTCTGTAGCCCCATCAGTAGTTTCTGAGCATGAAGGCGTTCTTTCATTTCCTGTTTTGGTTTACGTTGCCCGCACTGCTTTTGGCAAAGCCTCCAAACGTCGTACTCATTGTTTCGGATGATCAAGGTTATCGAGACTTGGGCTGTTTCGGTTCTGAAGAGGTGAAAACCCCCAACCTGGATCGTCTGGCCAAGGGCGGAGTCAGGCTTACGGATTTTTACGTCGCTTGGCCCGCATGTACTCCTTCGCGCGGGGCTTTGCTAACAGGTCGGTATCCTCAACGGAACGGAATCTACGACATGATTCGAAACGAGGCTCCCGATTACGGATACAAATACAAACCGGGAGAGTACGAAGGAACCTTCGAGCGTGTTGGAGGAATGGACGTCAGGGAGGTTCTTCTGCCAAAGGTTTTGGCCGAGGCCGGGTACGTCAGTGGTATTTTCGGCAAGTGGGACTTGGGAGTCCACAAGCGTTTCCTTCCCTTGGCCCGCGGATTCGCCGATTTTTATGGCTTCGTCAACACTGGCATCGATTACTTCACGCACGAGCGTTACGGTGTACCTTCCATGTACCGGAACAACAAGGCGACGATCGAGGACAAGGGAACCTACTGCACCTCCTTGTTCCGTCGGGAGTCTATGCGATTCCTAAGGAAAAATCATGAAAAGCCCTTTTTCCTCTACCTGCCGTTTAATGCCCCTCACGGTGCCTCCAACCTCGACCCCGCCATCCGGACGGGAGCACAAGCACCGCAAGAGTACAAGGCTCTCTATCCCAAGTTGCAGGGACTATCGGGGATAGAGGAGCGACCAAGGAAACGCTATGGAGATAAACTTTACAAGGTGCCGAACAAGCCTGCCAGGCGCCTAGAGTTCGTCGCATCCATCACTGCCATGGATCATGCGATAGGAGAGGTTCTCGATTTCCTTGACGACAAAGGTCTGACCAAGGACACCATCGTGATTTTTTTCAGCGACAACGGAGGAGGTGGTGCGGCTGACAATTTTCCTTTGCGTGGCGCCAAGGGGCAAATGTTCGAGGGAGGTATTCGTGTGCCCTGTATCGTTCGCTGGCCCGGCAAGGTTCCTGCCGCATCCTTGAACAAAGAGTTTCTGACTTCCTTGGAGGTTTTTCCCACTCTTTGTAAGGCGGTTGGCCTACCCCAACCTGAAGGCGTTGTCTTGGATGGTTTCGACATGTTGCCTGTTCTCCAAGGCAAGCTAAAGTCGCCGCGAAAGGAAATGTTTTGGCAGAGAAGATTGGACAAGGCTGCCCGAGTAGGTCGATGGAAGTGGGTGGAAAGCGCGAGAGGTGGAGGTCTTTTTGACCTAGGTGCCGATCTCTCGGAGAAAAATGATTTGTCTTCAAGGCACCCCGAGATTCTCGCTCGGCTCAAGGGTCGTTTTCAGCAGTGGGTGAAGGAAATGGAGGCGGCCGAGCCACGCGGTCCTTTCAGGGACTTTTAGGCATGTCCGCTTACTCGAATGTTTGCTTTCTCAGCTTTGGCCAAGGCTTTCTACTGTTTGTCCCAAGGCCTTTCCTTGGGAGGTGGCGGAGGTTTTTTCCAGTCCCAATGAGATTTGTAGGAAATGGCTAATCCGGGAGTCTGGATGAACTTCCCCCCGTTCGCCTTGGAGCGAAGAAGAAAGTCCAGCATGCCCGAGGTGAGCAGAGTTCGCTCTGCGGGCCATGCCGCCTTGCCAGAGTGAAAGGTCGATTCTATTCCCTGAACGAGAAAGGTGAAATGTCCGTAGGGTCGGTTTTCCTGCGTCCAGAAAAGGGTGGAATGGATTTTCTCTTCACCTTTTTCCCGCCAGGCGGCGCACCATTCCCACATGGCATTGTCTAGGTTTATGACGTTGGCCTTTAAGCCGTCTCGATATTCGACGTGAAAGAGAAAAGGGTTCCTTACAAGTTTCTCGAGTGGAATTTTTCCATAATGGCCTGATCGATGCCTACCCCTTTGTATAGCAGCATTGAGAAGTTTTTTGTCGAGGATGCCTTCTTCCACTGCTTTCCAGACTTCATCGCCGCTCAAGCACTTTACTCGCTTTACGCCTGTTTCCCCACCTTTTCTTCTTTCGGCAAGGCACTGCAGTACCTCTAGCGCATGAAAGCCATAGGCATCAGGGCTGTGATAGGTGGTGACGAGGATTTCATCAAGCTCGGTTCCTTTCTTCAGGTCGGTCGCCGGATACCTCCAGAGCAGGGGCAATGATGAACCCGCCAGAAGAGGGAATCCCAGTTCCCGCGAAGTGTCGTAGCATTTCTTCGCCTCTTCCCAGTTGTCCGAAAGGTGTTTGTCCACGAAAACCGGAACTGATCGACCGGACACTCGAAAAACCTTCTCGGTTTCACTGAAGAATCGACCTTTTGGATATTTCGTGGAACCAAAGGCGTTCTTCGGGTAATCTCCATGTTCGGCGACGAGCATTATGCCCTCTACGGATAGTTTTTCTCCTCCCAAAGTTAGGGCGCCGCGAATGGTCGGGAAGATGGGAACGCCGTATTTCTTCGACCATCTTTTCCCCGTGTCGTTCTTGGGTACTTGATCTAGGTACAGGGAAACCAGCTTCAAGTTCGGCGACTCGCCTTTTTCATCCAAAGTGTAAGTCTGCAAGAGGCGACTCACGATGACGTCGGCGTGAGAATTGTGCCGATACTCGGTGACGATGGCAGCCACCTTTTTTGGCGGCTGATTCTCCACAGCCGATACCGTGAATGCTCCCACTAGGAAAGCAGCATATTTAAATAATGTTTTCACCTTAGGTTTTCCGAAGATACCTTCAAAAGAGTGTATGGGTAGATTGAGGTTAAGTAAACGGAACCTTGCTTGCTGGCGCAGACTCCCATGTGGTAAAGGGGAACAGTCCGACCGTCTTCAAGCTTTTTCATGCCGTGGTGCCATCGGTTTGGCTTGCCTTGGGTATCTTTGAATTCCGTATAGTCCGGGTTGGTGACGTACAGGGCACCGCGATCCCGTGGGGAATCGTCCCCCTTCTCATAGCTCACTAGGTGCAGTCTTTTTCCCTTTTCCAAAACTGCGGCCCATACCTTTCCGTTCGGCCCCACGCACATTGCTCGACAGTCCGTTTGCTTGGCGTTGGACAAGAGCTTTCCGTGACTCTTGCCGGGCAAGACCTTTCCCTTTGCGGTCAAGTCGTAGGAGTACAAGTTGTTCCCGCTCATGGCTACGGCATAAAGAGTCTTCCCGTCTGGAGAAACGTCCCAGTTGATTGGGTGGCTCTTTGGCGTGGCCAAGAGGGAACTTTCCTCGGGAGCCTTGCCGTCGATTGTCTGTACGAGCCGTTCCAGCCTTTCGCTTTTTGGGTCGTAGCGAGCGACGTCTCCTCCCAGAATCGGGTGATATGCCCGACCCTTGTGATCCAGTACGATGAATGCGTACATGTGCCTGCAGTCCATCAAGTCCCGATAGCTACCCGTCTTCAGGTCCAGAATCATGAAATGTGTTGATTCGGTGGGCCTCTCGTCTGAACAGGTGGACAGGTATGCCACGCCCCTTGACTCATCGGGCGTCAGGCTGATGATGCCCTGATGCCTTATGGGAATCGGGTAGACTCGGGTCTTGTCCGTGGCGGGATCGTACCACATGGGGTAACCGCCTTGGTAGAGGTCGCGAGTTTCTCCTTTTTGGGGATAACCTTGCTTAGTTCCAAAATAGATTCTGCCGCTCCTTCCCACGTTATTGCGGGTATGAATCTTTGCCTGTGCCGCAAAGCCTTTTGCGGTAGTCCCAATCTCTGCATGTGCATCTACGGCAATCCTCATCTTTTCATTGCTTGGATCGAATTCCACCAAGTACGCGTTGCTCCCATACTTTGCCGTTCCAACATACACCTTGCCGTTCATCCCTTCGACGATGGAAAAGTAACCGCTCTCCTCACTTACGGTTTCCTTCGGTATGCGATATGCCTTCGATGGAAGAAACTTTTCCTGATCCTTGGATAAGCCTTGAGCCGTGAGAAAAAGAGGCATTAGAGCCATTACACATGCGAGCATGAAGATTGAAACCTTCGTATTTGATCTTTGCATGGTCATGAATTTCGTCTGTTCTAATCTTGAATTTTCCTGTAATTTCCGATGATGTTTCAACAGACTTTCTCATATGCTTGAACTTGCCAACGGAATTCATTCCAAAAACTGCTCGGGGATTTCTCGGCGCAGTGCTCTCAAGGTCGGCTGGTTAGGCCTGCTAGGCCTGACTTCCGCAGACCTTTGCAGGCTTCAGGCAAATGGCGTTGCCCAAAAAAGCAACAAGTCCGTCATCCTTCTGTGGCTTGACGGTGGACCAAGTCACATGGAAACATACGACCCCAAGCCCGAGGCTCCCATCGAGTACCGTGGGCCTTGGGACGCAATAGAGACGAATGTTTCCGGAATTCGTTTTTCTGAGAAGCTTCCCCTATCAGCCAAGCACGCCGACAAGATGTGCGTGTTGCGTTCCGTCCACCATGACAACGGGGATCATTTCGCTGCGGCCCATTGGATGCTTACCGGTCGCTTCGGCAGCAATTCTAAGGATAAGGCTCAAAAGTTTCCTTCGGTCGGTTCCTGCGTGGCTCGCGTCAAGGGAGCGAATGCCAAGGGTTTGCCCGCTTACGTCGGGCTCCCCGCGGCCGAAAGCGTATATCTCTATCCGGGCTATCAAGGTGCGGCTTACCTCGGTTCGGCTTATGATCCTTTTCAGCTCAACATGAGCCAAAAGTACCTTGCAGGTGCTTCAAAGGCCAAGATAAAGACGCCACCTGTCATGCAAAACCTTTCCGGTGAACTGTCGCGAGTCGATGGTCGCTTGGATCTTTTGGGGAATCTGGATGGTGTTCGCCGAACGTTGGACAAGTCCGGCGGCATGGAAACTCTCGACAAGTTTAACCAACGCGCTGCAGACATGATTCTCGGCGAAAAAGCCCGGGAGGCTCTGGACCTGGAGCTTGAATCGTCCTCAAATCGAGACAGGTACGGGCGTGGCCCTTGGGGGCATTATACCTTGATGGCGCGGAGGCTCGTGGAAGCCGGGGTGTCCTTCGTCACGGTAGACATGCCGCACTGGGACAATCACTCGAAGATCAAAACTGCTCTGGAGGCTCGGCTTCCCTATTTGGACCTCGCCGTTTCGGGGCTTTTGCAGGACTTGGCTGATCGGACTATGCTCGACGACGTCCTTGTCGTCGTGATGGGAGAATTCGGCCGCACTCCAAAGCTCAACTCCGGTCAGCCTGGTATTCCCGTACCCGGGAGAGACCACTGGGGGCAGGCCATGAGCGTTATTCTTGCAGGTGGTGGCCTTCGTATGGGGCAACTTATTGGAGCGACCAACGAAAAGGGAGAGCATCCCGTAGAGCGTCCGCTAACTCCTGGAGACGTACTCGCCACCATTTACCATTTCCTTGGCATCGACCACGGCCAAAGTTTTCCGGACTTTGCCGGCCGTCCCGTCCCTTTGGTGGATTCGGGAAGGCCTATCAAGGAAATCATCTAAAGCTCGCGAGCCCGCAGGTTGCGGAAGCTTACCGTTCCGCCCTTGCCGTGGTGCTGGATGCCGAAGCGCCCCTTGAGTGACTTTTCGTGTTTCACCTCGGCGATGAGCTTCCCATTAAGGTAAGTGGTGATGTTCGGACCCTTGCAAACCACCCGAAACTTGTTCCATTCCTCGGGCTTGAAGAGGTTGCCGACCCGCTCTTTGTATTCTTTGGAGGTGCTTCCCGAGGGATATAGCCATCCGCCCATGCCGATGCCATAAACCCCGCCCGGTTTGGAACGATCGATTTCACATTGGTAGCCCCGGGGTTTGCCCTTGTCGCCCACAAGTCGAAAGCCGAGCCCGGAGTTGAAGCCCGCATAGTCGGTGGGAATCTTCACCTCGGTCTCCACTTCGAAGTTGGCCATCTTTACATCCGAAACCACCCAGACGTTGACCTTTGAGAAAAGTCGAAGTTCGCCGTCCTTCGCCTCGAAGCTCTCCACCTTTGCCCGTGGGGTCCAGCCTTTGGTCGATTTACCATCAAACAATTCTATCCATCCATCCTTCTTTGCATCCGCAACTATGTTTGAGGAAAGGATCGAGATGCTTGCGAGAAAGATGGCCGCCCTTTTTGAAATTTGCATGGAACGTATCACGATTCGTATTGCTGATTAAGGCAAATGCCGAAAACGGCTTCAGACGATTTCCGAGATCGGTTGACCGTGCTCGAGAATGAAGCGTGGTCTGCCTCGGTGATCCTCATAGGTGGAATCCAGCGGAATTCCAAAGTGATGATAAATGGTTGCAGCCAAGTCGCCGGGCGTTACCGGCCTTTCCTTTATTTCTCCACCGTCGCTTGATGTGGAGCCAATTACCTGGCCGTGACGAAAGCCACCTCCCGCAATTGTCATCGATGCTACAGATGGCCAGTGATTCCTCCCGTCCGGACTGTCTTGGGTCCCCATTTGAGGGTTTCTTCCGAACTCACCCATTGCGATGACGAGTACGTCGTCCAGCATCCCGCGCTCGTCCAAGTCGGTGAGAAGGGTGGTGAAGAGATGGTCAAATATCGGCAAGAGAGGCTTCAGACCGCTGACGATTCCACCATAGGGCGGAAACTTGTCTCCATGGGTATCCCAAGTGCCCGAGGCCGAGTGATTGCTAAGGTCTATCGTTACGTACGCGACTCCGGACTCAACTAACCTTCTAGCCATGAGGGCCTTCTGCGCCCATGGGTGATCACCGTAACGCTCTATTACCTTTTTCGGCTCCAAGGAAAGGTCGAAGGCTTTTCGCGCCTTTTCTCCGGTGATGAGGTCGAAGGCCTGTTGTCCAAACTGGTCGAATGCCGACATGTCGCCATCTTGATCCAAGTGCCTGCGAACGCTTTCAAGCTTGCTCGACAGCGCTTTCCGATTGTCCAGCCTATCGACTGACAAGCCTTTCGAAATTTTGAAGAGCTTTGCGGCATCGTCCCCTACGAGCGGGTCAAATTCCTTGCCCAGCCAGCCGCCCCATGCGAAATGTGTCCTGTCCTTGAGGTTCAGCACCACGTTGGCAGGCAGTTCGGGATGGTTGGGCCCATGAAACTTTCTAACTATGGAACCGATGGCAGGATACATCTTGCCTTCCTTGTTAACCCTCGGCCCGGCCGCAAGGTTCCCGGTCTGCATGACTTGGTTTGGCTGATGGTTGCTTCCACGGCAATCGACGGAACGAATGATGGTGAACTTGTCCGTTAACTTTGCATATTTCGGAAGGTGTTCGCAGACCCTTATGCCCGGATGAGTGGTCGGAATGGTGTCGAAGGGGCCGCGATTGTTGTCAGGTTGGAGGGGTTTGGGGTCGAGCGTGTCTATGTGACTGGGCCCACCGCACATCCAGAGCAAGATCACCGACTTGTTGCTGCCTATGGCTCGACCGTTCTTTGTCGCCTTGTCGCGAGCCCGCAGCAATTCAGGTAGGGTTAGGCCTGCGATTCCAGCCATTCCGGCTTTGATCATGCCCCTGCGGTCCACCACTGCCAGTCCTTCGCGTTCAGTGCCGTGGAAGCCTGTAAACGCGTGACCGCTTTTATGCATTTCCATGTGTGGATTTGCCATTGCTTAAATTAAGTGGATTCGTTCTTCCATTGCAACCCCTCAATGTCTCATGTTGGAGAATTACATCTTGTACCGATTGGGATGTTTTGACTCCTGCTATGCGTCGAAAGAAAAATTGAAAACTCTTCTGATTGACGAATTGCTGCTCTACAGGACAATGCCTTGGTTATGAAAAAATTCTACCTCTTCTTTCTATCGCTTCTTTATTCTCTGCCAAGCATTTCGTTTGCAGTGACCAAGGAGGCCAAGGTCGTTTTCATCTCGGGCAAGCCCAGTCACGGTCGGATGTCTCACGAGCATCGGGCGGGCAACATGATTCTTGCGGACAGGTTGAACAAGTCGGGCCTACCCGTGAAAGCGGTTCTTGTACCGCACTACGGTTACCCCAAGAACGAGAGCATATTAGAGGACGCCTCCTCCATCGTCATTTTCTGCACGGGTCATGGAGGGCATGTCCTCAACCCCAAGCTTAAGGAGTTCGACGCCATGATGAAGAAAGGCGTGGGTGTGGTCATGATTCACTGGGCAACTGAAGCGGTGAAAGGACCCCCGGGTGAAAAATTCCTTGAATGGATGGGGGGGTTCTGCGACCTCAACTGGTCCGTGAACCCGCACTGGACGCCGAATTTCAAGCCAAGAAAGCATCCCATCTGGAACGGAGTGAAGCCCTTTTCCGTGAACGACGAATGGTACTACCACATGCGCTTCGTGGATGGTCTCAAGAACGTCACGCCTATCCTAACGGACGTACCGCCCGCCTCAACTCTCCGTCGCAGGGACGGTGCCCGCAGTGGCAACCCCACCGTACGCAAGGCCGTTGCCGATGGCGAGACACAGCACGTGGCTTGGGCTTTCGAGCGCAAGGACGGTGGCCGAGGCTTCGGATTCACGGGCGGACACGTCCACAAGAACTGGAAGGACGACAATTACCGTGGCATCATGCTCAACGCCATTCTTTGGACCGCCAAGGTCAAGATTCCCGAGGGAGGCGTTCAGTCCGAAACTCCTTCGGACAAGGAAATCACCTCAAACCTGGATTGAACAGCTTCTTCTCCTTCATGCAATGAACACAAAAATTTATCGCGGGGTGATTCCCGCCCTTATGACGCCCTGCGATGCATCGGGCGAACCTGATCACGACGCCCTTGTGGCCAAGGCAAAAGACCTCATGGGACGAGGTATGAGCGCTGTGGTCTATTGTGGTTCCATGGGGGACTGGCCTCTTCTCACCGATGCCCAACGCCAAGCCGGCGTGGCTCGGCTAGTGGAGGCAGGCGTTCCGGTAGTGGTTGGCACGGGAGCCCAAAACCCGAAACTGGCCGCCGCCCATGCCGCCCATGCCAAGAAGGTTGGAGCGGCCGGACTAATGGTTATACCTCGTGTTCTTTCCCGCGGAACTTCTTCCGCCGCCCAACGGCACCATTTCGCCGGGATTCTTGCTGCCGGGGACGGACTTCCATCCATAATATACAATAGCCCTTACTACGGCTTTGAGACCCGAGCCGAGTTGTTTTTTGATCTCCACGCCGAGTTTCCTCACCTCATAGGCTTCAAGGAGTTTGGTGGCTCGGACTCACTCAGCTACGCCGCCGAACATATTACCAGCGGCAACCCAGATCTCGCTCTCCTCGTGGGTGTGGACACCCAAGTCTTCCATGGATACGTAAACTGCGGAGCCGTTGGCGCCATTACGGGTATTGGCAACGTCTTGCCGGACGAAATCCTTCACTACGCCCAACTTTGCAGGGCGGCAACCGAAGGTGATCCGCAGGCACGCAGCCTAGCTAGGGAATTGGAGCAAGCCCTGCTCGTCCTCTCCACCTTTGACGAAGGTCCCGACCTCGTCCTCCACTACAAGTATATGCTCACGCTACGAGGCGATTCGGCATACGAACGTCACTTCAACGGAACCGACCAACTCTCCCCCGCCCAAAGAGGCTTCGCCGAGGACAGTCTAAACCAGTTCACCGCATGGTGGAATGCTTGGCCCGGGAAGGAATA
>CAZNWO010000092.1:0-12207 GCA_964576585.1 uncultured Puniceicoccaceae bacterium
GGTTTGGGGTCGGTGTAGTCGACGATGGGTTGGTCGTTCAGCCAGGCCCGTATGCGGTTGCCGTCCACGAGTAGGCGCACCTTGTTCCATTGGCGGGGCTTGCGGATTTCGTCCTTCTCGTCCCCCTTGTCGAGCCATTCCTTGAGGTGCAGCCCAACGTATTCTCCGGCCGCGCCGCGTCCGAGGTTCAATTGGTAGGGTGGGCCGAGACGCTTGGTCCTGGCACGGCGGAAATAGATCCCGCTGTTGTACTTGCCGTGCTCGTCGATCTTGTACTCCAGCCGCAGGTCGAAGTCCTTGTAGTCTCCCTTGCTGACGAGTATGCCGCTGCGCTTGGGGTCGCCGTCCTGGCCACCCACGATGACGCCGTTCTCGACCCGCCACTCGGCCTTGCCCGCAGCTTCCCACTGACTGAGGTCCTTGCCGTTGAAGATCGAAGTGTTCTCGTTTTGGGCATGAATGCTGAAAAACGCAGTTATGCCGGAAAGAATTATTATAATGGTTCCTCTAGGCATCATGAAGTGGAAGCAGAATTTCTTGGCGGGGCTTGACGATGTTTCTATTTCAAAACAGACTTCGGCTTTCTTGCAACCACCATTCAAATCATGAAGCATTCCTCACTCTTTCCATGCCTTTTCATTCTCAGCTTTGCGGCTTTATTTTCAACGGCTCACGTTTCCTATGCCGAAAAGAGCAAGAATCGTTTTTTCGAGATGCGTACTTACACCACGCATGAAGGAAAGCTCGATTCCTTGCACAAGCGTTTTCGAGAACATACCAATCGGATTTTCAGGAAGCACGGTATGGAACTCGTGGGCTACTGGGTGCCTGCGGATGGCGCCAAGGCCAAGAACACCCTTGTCTACGTCTTGGCTTATCCAAGTCGAGCCGCCCGCGACAAGGCGTGGAGCAACTTTCGGAAGGACCCTGAGTGGCAGAAGGTGTTCAAGCAATCTCACGTCGATGCCGGCGGCAAGATAGTGAGCAAAGTAGAGAGTGTCTTCCTCTCGCCAACCGATTACTCACCCATTAAATAGCGAAACCATCACGCAACCCTATTCCGCCCAACTGATCTGTGACTATATTTGCAAGGATCGGAACCCTTGCTTTATTCACTGTTGATCACGCCGATTATCCTAATCAGGTCGGCGGCAGGAATCTTGTTTATGTAGCTCATCTTGGTGCGCTTGAAGTAGAAAACCTTCTCTTTGGGCGAACCTTCTACCCAGAAACATTGCCAGCGTTCGTTTCCTAGTTGATTTAGGTTTTTCTCCAATTCCTCGTGGTTTTTCCCAGCGAAAGTCACGACTTTGTATTCCCAGTCTCCCATCTTTTCGACATCCTGCTGCAGCCAATCTTTTGTCTGAAGTGTAAGTTTTTTTCCATCCACCAGTTTATCCGAATAAAGTTTCTTCGCTTCCTCTAGGTTCTTTCCGTAAAGCTTCTTGCCCGTTTCAACTTTTTCGTCGTATAGGTTCCTAAGCCTGTTCAAGTAGCTTTTTTCTTGGGTCTTCGTCTTGTTTGAATCTGCATGACAAAGGCACGGCGAAACCATGGCTGGGAACATTAGGTATATGAGGAACTTTTTCATGGATTCGTTAATTTGGGCTGCATGTTACTTGCACGATAATCTTGTTTAACTCTCAATTTGAAAGTGAGTTGCGTCAATTGTTTTCATTACGTCCGCCCTCGCTTATTTGATGAAAAAAACGATTTTCCGGTGCCTCGTAGCTCCTTTTTGAATTATCTTTGATTCCTCTCTTGCGATTGGCCAACATTGTGCAATGGTTTCACCAAGGTGGAACTTTTCACAAGATTCAAAACACCCAGGGCCTTGGCCTGTTTCCTTTCTGTCTCTGTGCTCTCCTTGCCGGCTGAGCCTTCCAAGGAAGCGAAAGAGGCTTACCTGAAAGGTGATTACGACTTGGCTGCCTCCAAGGCCATGGAAGGAATCGAGGAAAATGAATGGAAGGAAGATTTGTGGGTTCTGCGCGTGCGAGCACTCATGGCAAGAGGGAGTTATGAGGTGGCCCTTAAATCCGTCGATCAGGCTCTCGAGAAGGTTCCGCGAGGAATTCGCATTCGCCTGGCTGCTCATGAGGTGTTTCTTTTCAATGACGATGCCAATCGTTCCGAGGCTATGTTGACCCAAGTCAACAACTTGGCGGCCACTCGCGGTTGGGCTTATCGGAACGCTCCTGATATGGTTGCCTTGGGTCGCATCGCCTTGAAGCTTGGCGCCGGACCTAAGCTTGTCTTGGACAACCTTTATTCCGAGGCCCGAAAGAAGGATGCCGATTATCCCGGCATTGCCTTGGCGATAGGTGACTTGGCCTTGTCGAAGAGCGACTTTGAGTTGGCGGGGCGTACGTTTCAGCTGGCGCTTAAGAAAGGCCCGAAGACCGCCGACCTGCATTATGGGGCAGCTCGAGCTTTCGCGCCCTCCGACCGCGCAGCTATGCTCGGGCATTTGCAGGCGGCACTTTCCATCAATCCCAACCATTTGTCGTCTCATATCCTTTTGGTCAACCACTTGATCGACGTTGAGGCCTTTGATGAAGCGGAGCGGCAGCTGGAAAAGGTCTTGAAGGTTAATCCGCACCATCCCGAGGCGTGGGCTAGCAAGAGCATTTTGGCTCACCTGCGCGAGGACAAAGAGGCGGAGGACTTCGCCCGCGACAAGGCCTTGGCCCACTGGAAAAACAATCCTAAGGTAGACCACATGATCGGTCGCAAGCTGTCCCAGAGATATCGGTTTGCCGTGGGTGAGAAGCATCAACGCAGCTCTCTCGCGATGGATGAGGATTTCCTTCCGGCGAGAATCCAGTTGGCCCAAGACCTCCTTCGATTGGGCAAAGACGAAGAAGGCTGGAAGCTCGCCCAAGAAGTGCATGAAGCCGACGGGTATGACGTCACGACCTTCAACCTCGTCAACCTCAAGGACACCTTGGACAAGTTCGAGACCATCAGGAGCAAAAGATTCGTCCTTCGGATGGCGAAGCACGAGGCAGCCGTTTATGGCTCTAGGGCCATGCGCCTCTTGGAACGCGCTCACGCTACCCTTACGAAAAAATATGGCTTGAAGCTGGAAGTTCCGACCGTGGTGGAGATTTACGACAAGCAAAAGGATTTTGGCGTGCGCACTTTCGGAATGCCGGAGAATCCCGGTTTTTTGGGCGTTTGCTTCGGATGCGTAATCACGGCGAACAGCCCTGCCTCCCAGATGCCGTATCCCGCGAACTGGGAGGCGGTGCTTTGGCATGAGTTTTGCCACACGGTAACCCTGAATCTCACCAACAACAAGATGCCTCGTTGGCTTAGCGAAGGCATTAGCGTTTACGAGGAAAGACAGGCGAGCCGTACATGGGGGGAGAAGATGAATCCTCGATACCGCGAGATGATTCTTGGAGGCGAGTTGACCCCAGTCTCCAAGCTAAGCGGTGCCTTTCTATCCCCCAAGACTCCCGAGCACCTGCAGTTTGCCTACTTCCAATCCTCTCTCGTTGTCGAGCACATCGTCGACAGGTTTGGCCATACTGCCATCCGCTCGATTTTGGAAAAGCTTCGCCAAGGCGTGGAGGTTAACAAAGCGATTGCCGAGACGGCCGAACCCATGCCGAAACTGGAGGCCGCCTTTGCCGAATATGCCGTCAAGCTTGCCAAGGAACATGGTTCGAATCTGGATTGGGAGAGAAGGCTTTCGCGTCCGGCAGGTGGAACTCCCGACGATAATGCAAGCGCCAAGCCAAACTTCTTCGACCTTGCTCGTTCCGCTCGCAAGCTAATTGGCGAGGAAAAGTGGGAGGAAGCCAAGGCGCCTTGTCGCAAACTGATAGAGCTTTATCCCGACTTTTGCGAGCGTGAGGGAAATGCCTACCTTTGGCTTGCTCGGGCTCATCGCGAGTTGGAGGAATATGAGGACGAGAAGAAAACTCTGGAAGCCTTGGCGGCATTGAGTGGGGACAATTATGATGCATTCGTTCGTCTCGTCGAGCTTGCCTCCGAAGCGGGTGAACGGAAGTCAGTCAAGAGATACGCCGAACGAGCGTTGGCCGTTAATCCTCTCCTTCCCGGTCCGCACCGACAGCTTGCCTTGGTTGCCGAGCATGAGAAGGATACGGATGCGGCGATCGAGGCTTGGCAAACTCTTTTGAAGCTGTCTCCCGAGGATTTGCCGGAAGCCCATTTTCGTCTTGCTTGCCTGTTGCGTCCGAAGGACAAGTCGCAGGCCAAGCGCTACCTGCTTATGGCGCTTGAGGATGCTCCGCGCTTTAGAGAAGCTCACCGCTTGTTGATTGATTGGAACAATGGGACTGAAGACTAAGAGAAAGGCCTTTGGCTTGATCGCGCTCCTCGGGGTTTTTCTGCTCTGTGCGTTTGCATGGTCTCAGAGGCGTCCCGCGCCACCTTCCGTGGATCGTCGAGGGGTTCCCGACTGGCAGCTTGACAATGAAATGCCGAGAGACGTCTTCACCTTTGTCAGGATTCGCTACACCAGTTACAGCGGGCGAGGTGGCAAGTGGGCTACCGATTACCCGGATGCCGACCTGAACTTGTCTTACCGTTTGCAGGAGATGACGTCGCTGAAGGTTCATCCTGAGGGAAAGGTCATCGAGCTGACCGATCCGGAACTATTCGAATACCCCTTCATTTATATCATCGAGCCCGGAGATTTGTGGTTTGAGGAAGCGGAGGTGAAGGCCCTCAGGAAATATTTGCTTAATGGCGGTTTTCTCATGGTTGATGATTTCTGGGGTGGCGACGAGTACGATAATTTCGCGCACGAAATGAAACGCGTTTTCCCTGATCGAGAACCGAAGGAGCTTCCGCTCGAGCATCCTGTATTTCATTGTGTTTTCGACCTCAAGGAGAAGCCTCAGTTGCCTAGCATCGGGCAAGCTATGAATGGGATGAGCTTCGAGTGGCGTCCGGGTCACGACGACGGCAGCGAGGTGCATTACCAGGGAATCATGGACGACAAGGGTCGAATGATGGCCATCATCTGTCACAATACCGACTTGGGCGACGGTTGGGAGAGGGAAGGGGAAAACCAGTATTACTTCAGGAATTTTTCGGAACCCAAGGCATATCCCATGGGAATCAATATTATCTTCTACGCAATGACTCATTGATGAAAGCCAAAACCAAAGCCAAGACTTCCGCCGAAGCCAGAACCCTGAAGCAGCTTGTGGACGGCTACTCCAAGATTCGAGCCGAGCTCGGAAAGAGCATCATCGGGCAAGGCGAGGTAATCGATCAAATCCTAGTCGCTCTTTTTGCCGGAGGGCATTGCTTGATTACCGGTGCCCCGGGCTTGGCCAAGACCCTTTTGGTAAAGTCCATAGCCCACATCTTCAAGCTGGATTTCTCGCGAATCCAGTTTACCCCGGATTTGATGCCCGCCGACATTACCGGGACTGAAGTCCTCAGCGAGACCGCTCGAGGCCGCAAGCTCAACTTCGTGCCGGGCCCCGTCTTCGCCAACATGTTGCTCGCCGACGAGATCAATCGTACCCCACCGAAGACGCAAGCCGCTTTGCTGGAGGCCATGCAGGAGCATCAGGTCACTGCCTCGGGTAAACGACACCCCTTGCCCGAACCCTTCTTTGTGCTTGCGACTCAGAATCCCATCGAGATGGAGGGGACCTATCCCTTGCCCGAGGCGCAACTCGACCGCTTCATGTTCAACGTGGTCATTGACTACCTGCCCGAGGATCAGGAAGTCGAGGTCGTTCGACAAACCACGGCCGAATTGGCCAAGCCCGGAAAACCTCTTTTCACTGCGGCAGGCATGATTCGTTTCATCAAGCTCGTGCGAAAGGTTCCCGTTGCCGACGACCTTACTCGCTATGCCGTTCGTCTTGCAGCCGCAAGCAGACCTCACCAAGCTTCTTCTACCGAGTTCATCAATGACTGGGTGAACTGGGGAGCTGGACTGCGCGCGGCTCAATGCCTGATTCTTGGAGCCAAGGCTCGTTCCCTTTTGCTGGGGGGCACTCACGTCACCATCGACGACGTTCGGTCTCTCGCCCATCCCGTCCTTCGACATCGCGTATTGGTGAATTACAGAGCCGAAGCCGAGGGCATCACTACCGACAAGGTAATCGAGCATCTTCTCGAAAACGTTTCGCCCGAGATGGATTGATGACTGTGTCAACTCGACTCAATGCCCGAGGCCATACCTTCATCGATACTCGCAGCTTGATGGAGATTCGCAGCCTTGAGTTGCGCGCCAAGGTTGTTGTTCAAGGTTTTTGGAGCGGAATCCACAGAAGTCCTTACCATGGTTTTTCAGCCGAGTTCACCGAATATCGCCAGTACGTTCCCGGAGATGACACTCGCTACCTCGACTGGCGTCTCCTTGCGCGCTCCGACCGATCCTATGTGAAGAAGTTCGAAGACGAGACAAACCTTCGTTGCCACATCCTTCTTGATCAAAGCCGATCCATGACCTTTGGTTCGCTCGACTGGACCAAGGCCGATTATGCTCACACCTTGGCGGCGACACTTGGCTTTTTCCTTTTTCGCCAAGGAGATGCTGTTGGGCTCCTGAGCTTCGATGAGCAAATCCGCGACTATGTGCCTGCTCGTAACCGTCCGGGACACTTGCGGCAAATCATGCTCTCCTTGGAAAAGCCTCATGCCGGCAAGTCCACGGACATTTCGAAGCCGCTTCGCCGAATCGTCGAACTGGCGGGCAAGCCGGGTCTCATGGTTCTGATATCCGATTTGCTTGCCCCGCCGGAGGACTTGGAAAGTCAACTCGCCCGTCTAGTGGCCTCGGGACACGAGGTGGTTGTCTTCAGGATCTTGGATCCTCGAGAATTGGATTTCGATTTCGATGAAGCATTGCTTTTCCACGATGTCGAGACCGACAAGGATTTCTTCGTCGATCCTCTTTCGGTCAAGAGCAACTACCTTCGGCGTTTCGAAGAACACAGCGACGTGGTGCGATCAATTTGCCAAAAGCTTGGAGCGGAGTTTATTCCGGTTTCCACTGATCGTTCCTTGGCCCGAGTGCTTTCAGATTTTCTTCGTCAAAGGCAAAGGCGAGGAAAAAGCATTCGTCGAAGAGATAACTTATGAGCTTTCTTACGCCATTGTTTCTTCTCGGCGGTCTTGCGATTGCAGGTCCGATTTTGTTCCATCTAATTCGTCGAAATACTCGTAGGCGATTTACCTTCAGTTCTCTCATGTTTCTGCGTCCGGAGCCACCTCGGGTCACTAGAAAAAGCCGATTGGAGGATATTCCGCTCTTGATCGCTCGCTGCATCCTCTTGGGCTTGCTCGTGCTGGCTTTCGCCCGACCTTTCTTCAGGGAGCTTGTCGAACCCGGTCCGGGAGATGGGGACGTCCGGCGCAGTTTGCTGTTGGTGGACGTCAGCGCCAGCATGCGTCGGGGCGGGTTGTGGGACAAGGCAGTTGCCAAGGCTATGGAGGTGATAGATCAAACCAAGCCCGAGGAAATGTTTTCGATCATCGCCTTTGGAGATGACGCCAAGACGGTTCTCAGCGTGGATCAATGGAAGGCGGCACCCATGGACAAGAGGCTCGATTTTGCCCGAGACGTTATTCGCGAGCTCGAGCCGGGCTGGGCTGGCACGGACTTGGGCGGCGTGCTTTTGTCTACTTCCCGGAAGTTGGAAGAAGAGGAATCAAGCATTCCGAGCCAAATTCACTTGCTTACGGACTTGCAGGAAGGACTTGGGCTCGGAGGTCTTCAAGGTCATGAGTGGCCTGAGGGAATATCGATTCACCTTGAAAGGCTTGCTCCCGACGTCTTGGGAAATGCCGGTCTTCAATTGTTGGCTCGGGCAAACGAGGACTCCAACGGATCCTCGACCTTACGCGTAAGAATTTCCAACAGTTCTGACTCAACGAAAGAGAGTTTCAGGTTGGCATGGGTCAATTCCGGAGAATTCAATTCGAGCTCCGTCTACGACGTCTACCTGCCCGCAGGTCATACTCGGACTTTGTCGGCTCCGCCAAGACCAGTTGGTCGAGGCTATGAGCTGACCCTGCTGGACGACGTTCAGGGTTTTGACGATCGACTCCATGTCGTTCCCGAGGAACCTGAACTCGTTCGAGTTCGATACGTAGGCAGCGAGGCTGCGACGGACACAGGGCAGATGCAGTTCTACCTTGAGCAAGTTTTTTCTCAAACCCGCTTGCTCCACGTCGATCTCTTGGCCTTGAATCCCACCGAGTTTTCGAGTGCGCCAAGGATTCCTTCCGATAGCCTCCTAATCATTACTGAGCCTTTGCCCACACCCGCCTTGGTACGGGCCCGCGACTTTTGCTCGTCGGGGAAGCCTGTCTTGCTTGTCTTGAAGGATCTTCGGTTGGCAACTAACTTGGCGGCATTGACCGGAAGAAGCTCTCTTCCCGTGTCCGAGGCGGCGGTGGACGAATATTCCTTGCTGACTCAACCGGACTTCGAGCATCCTCTGCTTGCGCCTTTTGAGGGCCCGGGTTTTGGTGATTTTACCAAGATTCACTTCTGGAAGCACAGGTTGTTTAATCCCGATCTTTTGACTGGATGTGATGTTCTCCTTCGCTTTGACGATGGATCTCCCGCATTGCTCGACCTCAAGATTGGTTCCGGCAACCTTCTTGTTCTCACTTCTGGTTGGCACCCGAAAGATAGTCAGCTTGCATTGTCGAGCAAGTTCGTGCCCTTGCTTTATTCAATGATGGGTCTAGGAAGATCCACATCTCAAGTGAATGCGTCCTGCATCGTGGGTAGACCAGTCGATCTTCCTGCTGAGCGTGGGGAAGTAATCTCGATCGAAGGTCCTTCGGGTGCTTCCACTTTATCCACAGATGAGAAGTTCTTCCACGCCCGTGAACCCGGAGTCTACACCTTGCAGTTGACCAAGCCCGTTTCCTTTGCTGCTAATCTACCACCTGCGGAGAGCAAGACCACGCCTTTGCCCGAAGAAGTTCTGGAGGGATTGGAACTCCCGCTTTTTTCGAACGCGACTGCAAAAGCTTCGAATTTCGCGGAGCGTCGGCAGGCTCTTTTGGACGAAGAGCTTGAAAAACGACAAAAAACTTGGCGTTGGCTCATTTTTGGAGCGATTGTATTTGCATTGATTGAAACATGGCTCGCAGGGAGAGCATGGCGACAGCCTTTCTTGCTCAGTAAAAAGGAGGAACCCGCATGACAAGACTCAGATCTTATCTACAACCCGTTATCATGCGCCGGCAATTATTGCGCAAATGGCGGTTCATGACCTCTTGGTGGGGACTCTTGCTGGTTGTTTCGGCAGGCACTTGGGCTGTGTCCTTGATCGAGGGTTCTTCCCTTGGTTTCGGTTGGGCATCTTGGTTTGTCGGGGCTCTTTTGGTCGGCACCTTGGGGATTCTTTTTCATGCCCGACGTAAACGTGGTGTGGATTACCAACAAGTGGCGAGGGACATCGAGGAAAAGTATCCCGAGCTGCACGCCTCACTTCTTACCGCAGTCGAACAAAAGCCCGATCCAAAGACCGGCAAATTCAATTTTCTTCAGGAACGCGTCATCAACAAGGCCTCCGAGGCCTTTCTGGATACGGGGTTCGCCAATGCCGCTCCTATGAGCAAAATTAAGTCATTGAGGATTACGGCCTTTGCTCTTTTGGCGTCGATATGCCTCGTCCTTTCCCAGTTTAATGAATCGGGTTCCGCAAGAAACGTCGAATCCAAGGCTGAATTTGCTCGGGAGAAAGTCACCGCTCCATCGAGTTTGGCGGAACTCGAAAGCGTGGAGCCCGGTGATTGCGAGGTTGAGCGAGGAAGCGCGCTTGCTGTTTCGGCTCGGTTCAAGGGTGAGACTCCTGAAAACGTTTTCTTGGTAATTTCCTCCATGAAGGGGGAGGGGAGCCGCCTGGAGTTGGTTCGTCCGCTCAAGGATCTTGTTTTCTGGGCAACCTTGCCCCGCGTGGACGAAACCCTTTCCTACCGAATCGAGTATGATGGAAGGCAGTCGGGAGAATTTCTCGTCAAGGTTTTCGAGTATCCCGAGCTAATTCGCGCCGATGCGAAGCTGGACTTTCCAACTTACACCGGGATTTCCGATCGATTGGTTGAGGACACGCGTAGCTTGAGTGTCGTGGAGGGAACCAAGCTCAGCTATCTGTTTAGATTGAACAAGCCCGTGGAGAGCGCCTTGCTCAGGGATGATGACAACGCGACAATCGAGCTGAAGGTCAATCCGCTGGAACCTTTGGCCGAATTACCTGCAATGTCTCTTCGGAAGAACCTCCAGTGGAGATTGGAGCTTGCCGATTCGGATGGGCGCATGAACAAGGTCTTTCCCAGATTCGACGTGGCCGTCTACCCAAACATGCCTCCCAAGATTCGAATTCTTGCTCCTCGTGGAGACCAGCAGGTTTCTCCTTTGGAGGAGGTTTCATTTCTTGCGGAAATCGAGGATGACTTTGGGCTTCTGAAGCATGGCATCTCCTACAACCTCGATGGAGGAGCACTCAAGGAATTCAACCTTTCGAAGGATGATGGCGATCCGCTGAAGGCAGTTGCAGAACATATGATTTCTCTCGAGGAACATTCGGTGAAACCGGGACAACTGGTAAGTTGGTTTTTCTGGGCCGAGGACAGGGTGGGTGATGGAGATGTGCGTCGAACCTACAGCGACATGTTTTTTGCCGAGATTCGACCATTTGAAGAAATTTTCAGGAAGGGACAGCCGCCACCCATGGGCGAGGAGCAAGAACAACAACAAAACCTGGCCAAGCAGGCGGAAGAATTGATCAAGCTTCAGAAGCAAATCGTGAATGCGACGTGGAAGCTGCATCGCAGTCCCGTGAAACTCGAGGAAAACGCAGCCCTTTTGCTCGAAAGCCAATACGAGGCCTTGGAGAAAGCGAACCAGCTCCTGGACTTTGCCGAGAGCGAAGAAGCCAAGGAGTTCCTTAGGAATGCAGCAAGCCATATGGAAAAGGCAGTCGCCCACCTTACGAGCGTTCCCGAGGAAGTTAAGGAGTTGCTTCCCGCCTTATCTGCCGAGCAAGCTGCCTATCAAGCGTTGCTTGGCTTGCTGGCTCATGAGTTCGAAGTGAGTCGAGGCAATAGCAGGAGTCAGGCCCAGTCCTCCCAAGACCAACGCAGCGAGCGCTCGCAGAGTCAACTCGATCAATTAGACCTCAAGGAGGAAGACGATCGTTACGAAACCGAGAGTCAAGCCCGTCGCTTGCAGGACGACAAGCAACGTGAGCAAATCCAAGTCTTGAGTCGGCTCAAGGATCTCGCTCGGCGGCAAGGTGACTTGAACGAGAAGCTCAAGGAAGCCGAAAATGCGCTTAGGGTGGCGGAGAATTTGGCTGAAGAGGAAGAGGTCAAGAGAGAGCTCAAGCGCTTGAGGGATGAGCAGCGAAAGAACCTCGCGGAATTGGATGAAGTCGGCCAACGGATGGAACGACAGGAAAATCGTTCGGAGATGTCCCGCGAGCGACAGCGTTTGGAGAAAACTCGGACTCAAATGAACAAGGCCTCCGAGCAATTGCGAAAGGACGAGGTTTCGAAAGCGATTGCTTCCGGTTCCAAGGCTCAAAAGGACTTAGAGGAGATGAGGGATCGATTTCGCGAGCGAACCTCGGGTCAGTTCGCAGAGGAAATGCGCAAGATGCGTCGGGAGGCTAGAGAACTTTCCGACAACCAGAACGAGATCGGCCGTACACTCGCTGAGACGAAGGAAGAGAGAAAAAGGCTTTCACTTGGAGACGAGGAAAAGGAGGATTCCGAGGAGGTCGCGCGTCAGATCGACCAGCAGAAGGAGAAACTTTCGAACTTGCTTGAGGACGTCAGGGAGGTGGTGGAAAAGTCCGAATTGGCCGAGCCTTTGCTGAATCGCAAGCTCCACCAATCTTTTCGACAAGCCTCTCAGGATCAAACCGAGAAATCACTACAGGCCGCGGCCAAGCTTCTTCGCGAGGAGGAGGAGGCTCTCCGTAGTTACCCATTCCTTCGCACTCTCGAGGAAATCATGGATAAGGAGCCCGACAAGCAGGACTTGATCGACAACTTGCGATCCGGAGAGTTTCGCAAGGCAACTAAGAATTTGGGAGATCGTTCTAAGCGTAAGCTGGACAGTCTCAAGAAAGGGATCGAGCAGGCAGCGGAAAGCATTCTTGGGAACGAGGCGGAAGCTTTGAGTTTTGCCAATCGAGAACTTTCTGCCTTGGAGGAAGCAATCCGTAGTGAGAAAAG
>CAZNWO010000093.1:0-11899 GCA_964576585.1 uncultured Puniceicoccaceae bacterium
CTGAACGCAAGCCGATGCCTCGCCAATCCTCGGCGGGCGGCTTCCTCCTTGGTCATGGGAAGGCGGGCGTCGTACAGCTTGGGATCCGCCTGTACGGACAAGTATTCCTCGGGAACCATAGGTTCCTCCGCATTGATGATTTCCCAATAGCCTCGTTTCTCCGTACCAAGGAAGGGTCCGACTAGAATCTCGCCGTGGAAGACAACTTGAATGATTACGGCGGTCAACAGCAGCAATCCCTGTGAAACGATCCAGATTTTCCATTTCAGGCTCACGACAGGCATTGAATAGCGAGGAAGGCCCAAGAGGCAAAGACGAAAGGCAATTTCCATGCCTTGGGCGCGTTTTCAGGATTGCTCCTTCAACGAAACTTGAGGTACAAGAGTCAAAGAATAATTGATGCGAGTCTTCGTCACATTACTTTCGTTGCTCGCTCTAGGTGTTGGCATATCCGGAGCGGAAACTACGCACGTCGTCCAGAAGAACGAGACGCTGGGCGGGATAGCCAATCGGCATGGAGTGTCCGCCAAGGCAATCCAGGCCCTGAACGGCATAAAGAATCCAAACCTGCTCTTCGTCGGGAAGAAGCTAAGGATTCCGGACGGTTCCGCCGCGGAGGTTCCCTACGTCGTGAAGAAAGGGGACAGTCTCGGGGCCATTGCCTCTCGGTTCGGCGTAAAGACGAGTTCCATTGCCGCAAGAAACAACTTGGCGAGCGCAAACCTGATCAAGGTTGGGCAAAAACTAATCGTCCCTCTGGGCAAGAATTCCTCCTACAAGCCTCCCCCACCCCTGCTGGACGCGGCAACCACGAAGGCGCTCGACGCAATTCGACCGAAAGCAGGCAAGTGGAAGAAAATCATCATCCACCACAGCGCCACCAACGTGGACGATGCCGTAAACATGCACAAGGTGCACAAGGCACGCGGTATGAAGAACGGGTTGGCCTACCACATGGTGATCTCCAACGGTTCCCGCAAGGCGAAGGACGGCGAAATCTACCTCGGCAGCCGCTGGAAGGGACAACTGGACGGCGGACACGTAAAGAAACAGTACTGGAACCAGACGACGATCGGCATCTGCCTGATCGGGAATTTCGAGACCCGCAGCCCGACCGCGAAGCAGCTCAAGGCGCTGGAGGGGCTTTGCCGATACCTGATGAGGCGTTGCAAGATTTCTGCCGCAAACGTGACCTCCCACAAGCTTCTTCATCGTGGCCACACCCTTTGCCCCGGCAAGCACTTCCCCATCAGTTCCTTCAGGAAGAAGCTGGCCGCGCCTCGAACCAGTTAGGGCCTACAGGTTCAGCAAAACCAGCCCGGCAATCCCCGCCAAGCCGGCGTAGAGGCAAAAGACCACGAAGGTTTTGCGTATCACGACGCCCTCCTTGCCCACCAATCCGACCACGGCCGATGCCGCCACCACGTTGTGGATGCAAATCACGTTTCCGGCAGCGCCGCCAACCGCCTGCAGGGCGACGACCCACATGGGGTTCGCCCCAATTTGTTGAGCCACCTCGAACTGGAACAAGGAAAACGTCATGTTGCTGACCGTGTTGCTCCCCGCGACAAAGGCACCGAAACCACCTAGGTAAGGGGCGAAGAGAGGCCAAGCATCTCCGGCAAGGGAAGCCACGCCAGAGGCAAGCACCTGAGGCATTGCATCGTAAGCTCCACCCGATGAATTGATGAAGACCTGAGCCATGGGAACCGTAAAAACCAAGGCCACGGAAGCCTTCAGCATGGTGCGACCCGAATGCCGCCAGGCTCGGGCGTAGTTTTCGGGCTTCATCCCGTGCAGGAAGAAGGTAACTGCCGAAACGACCAAGAAGATGAAACCGGGCAGGTAGAGAGGCTCAAAGCTTGCGGAGAGACCCGTACCAAGCAAGTCGCCGAAGCTCAGAGAGATTTCCTTTAGCCAACCTCCCACGGGTAATTCACGCAAACGAGTCAAGACCAGCAATCCCGCCACCAAAGCATAGGGAAACCAAGCTTTAAGAAGAGGAATTTCGCGACCTGAATCCTCGTCGGAGCTTTCGGTTTGGGCGTCGGTCTCGTTTGCATCGGAACCATCATCCTTACCGAAGTACCAAGGCTCGCCCTTCGGAACCAGAAAGCCTTTCTTGACGGCGGGAATCACGATGCACAAGCCGACCAAGGCTCCAAGCAAACTGGGGAACTCAGGCCCGAGGTAACGAGCAATCAAGGCATAGGGAACGGTAAAGGCCAAAGCGGCAAACAAGGCAAAACGCCAAGCGGCCAATCCTTCGGACCAGGATCGGTTCTTGCCAAAGAAACGCGTCATTACGCAAACCACGGTCAACGGGATTAAGGTTCCGCAAACCGCATGCAGAAAAGCCACCTTCTCGCCGATGTCCGAGAGCCAGAGAAGCCTTTCCTCAATGGACATACCATCAAGAAGCGCCCCCATTCCCTTGTTCACTCCAACTAAGATGGGTGTGCCGGCAGCCCCGAACGAGACGGGCGTGCTTTGAATCAGCATGCCCGCAATCACGGCTGCCAAGGCAGGAAACCCGAGCCCGACCAAAAGAGGAACGGCTACGGCCGCAGGAGTTCCAAAACCTGCGGAACCCTCGATGAAAGCTCCGAAAAGCCAGGCAATCACAATGACTTGTACACGCCGATCGGGAGATAGCCTCGTGAAACCGGAACGAATGGTCTTAAGGGCTCCGCTCTCCCGAAGAGTATTCAGCAAGAGGATGGCCCCGAATATGATGTATAGAAGGGAGCAAGTGATGACCAACCCCTTCAAGGTCGCCGCCAAAACCTGAGACCCGGGAAGCTCCCATGCGAACAAGGCCAAGACCACTGAAGTCAAGTAGGCGAAAGGCATTGCTCGACTTGCGGGACAGCGAAAACCGGCAACGAGAACGGCTGCGACGAGGATCGGGGAAAAGGCCAAGAGGGCCAGCAGATATTGGTTCACTTGGAATCCGCCCCTCCAACGAAAACAACCTTGCCGAAACGTGGCTCGGCATTCCTCTCGAGCGCCTCCTGAAATTGGTCGAGGGTGAAGGTAGAATCAACTGGATGACGAATCTCGGTCAGGGCGAGCGGCTGGAGCACTTCCTCCGCAGCTTTGCGGAAAGCCGAAAGGTCGCGAGAACGCTTCCACTTATCCAACCAGAAGCCGACTAGGCGGAGATCATCGAAAATCAATTGGCGGGTAGGAAAGCGAACGGGATCTCCCGTCATGGCCCCAAAGGTGACGTGCACCCCACCTCGGACCAAGCATTTCGCAAGACGCAGGGCGCTGCGTCCTCCAACGGAGTTGAGAGCCAGCTTGCACTTCGCGCCATCGGTAATTTCAGCGACCTTCTGGGGGGCATCGTCATCGTCGAGAATCACGTTCTTGGCGCCCAGTTCCTTCAAGGAAACGCCAAGCTCTTCCCGTCGAACTAAATTAATTACTTCAGCTCCCAGTCGGCTAGCGAACTGGATAATGCTGCAGCCAACGGCCGAATTGGCGGCATTTTGGATGACGAAATCTCCGGGGTTCAGGTACTCGAAATCATTCAGCAACCGCCAAGCTGTCATGGGATTCAGAAGGGCCAATGCAAGCTGCTCGGGCGGAACCAAGGATGGCAACAGGATGAGCTCATCTTCCTTGGCGAGGGAAAACTGTCGCCAAGCTCCAAAGTCTTCAGGGAGGGAAGCAAGCTTGCCAAGCAATTCGTCGGGAATGCCCGCACCCAAGGCGACAACCTTGCCAACACCTTCGCGACCTGCAACCGCAGGCAAGTCCTTGAGTCGACCATATGAACCATTGATCAAGCCGAGGTCCGACGGATGAATTGCAGAAGCAAGCATCTCGAGCAAGACTTCGCCCTCACCCGGTTCGGGCACGGGAACTTCGTCCGCCTGAAGAACTTCACGGGGATCGCCGCGCTCGTGGTAGCGCAAAGCCAACTGGGAATCGGGAATCAATTCGCCTCCAGTATTCCTATTGAATTCATCCAAGCTGAAGCTCGTTTGGGCCAAGTCACAACTGGGTTAGCGGACGGACGCAAGCCATAGCCATGACCACCCTTCGGGTAAACGTGCAATTCACTGCCCTTGACGCCTGCTCGTCGCAAAGCCAAGTACATTTGAACGCTTCCCTCTGCAGGAATCCGATCGTCTCCGGCATGAGCGAAGAAGCAAGGCGGAGTGTCCTTCGTCACCTTTATCTCGGGCTCCAGCTTCGACTTGGTTGCGTTGTCCACGAGGTATGCAGGATAGATAAGAACGCCGAAGTCGGGCCGGCAGGAAAGATCGTCCGATGCATCTACTCGATCGTAGTTACGCTTATCGTAATTGGTAAGCGTGGCGGCACTCAAATGACCACCTGCGGAAAAGCCCAGAATCCCGATGCGATTCGGATCGATGCTCCATTTCTTGGCATTAGCCCTTACGATGCCCATTGCGCGTTGGGAATCCTGCAAAGGCGCGGCATGCTTCGCACGGTTCTTGCGACGAGGAACCCTGTACTTGAGCAATATCCCCGTCACTCCAAAAGAATTCAGCCATTCGCAGACCTCGGTGCCTTCCAGATCGTAGGCAAGGATGCTGTAACCACCACCTGGGCAGACCAGAACGGCGGCACCGTTGGCTTTTGCCTTGGGAGCGGGAAAGAGTGAAATCGTAGGCTTGGACACGTTGCCAAGGCGGATGATTTTCTTGGAACCGGGACGATTGGGCTTTGGACCTTCCTCACCGACCTCGCCCTTCACTTCACTTGGTGCATCATCCGGCCAGATTGAAATAATCTCGGAAGGCTCCAGCGCGTAGGAGAAATGGGTAGAAAATACCCAGAATGAAAACAGACAAGCAAGAGATCCTAGCGAAGGCTTCATTTGGCGGATATGGCTATTAAATGATGTCGGGTACGGTAGAACAATTCACCATCGGAAATCGCCGGGGTGGATAGGCATATTTCACCCAAAGGATTCTTGGCGAGAATTTTCAGTTCGGGAATACCCGCCTTGATCACAACGACGTCGCCGACCTCGCTTACGTAATATATCTTTCCGCCCGAAGCAACGGGAGAACCGGTAAAACCGCCACCTCCTGAACCAAGGCGAGCCTGAAAGACCATGCGGCCCGTCTTGGCCTCGAAACAGGCAAGCACGCCGTTGTCACGACAATTGTAAAAGTAATCCCCGTACAGAATCGGAGTTTGCATATAAGCTCCTCCACGATTCACGCTCCAAGGAACCTGATCGCTGGAAGAATGGCCGCTCTTCAACGAAACGTCACCACGGGAATTCAACTTGATTGCGTAAATGGGAGCCATTCTTCCGTGAGCATTGGTTATGAAGGCAAGACCATGCCCTGTGACGGGAGTGGGAACGGGAATGTCTCCACCTCCACGAAAACGCCAGATTTCCTTTCCCGTCTCAAAATCATATCCACCAATATGCCTATACCCGTTGACAATGACCTGCGTCTTTCCTGCGACCTCGCAGACGGCAGGACTGCTCCATGCCGGCAAATCGTTACGCGACTGTCTCCAAAGCGTCTTGCCGGTCTTGACGTCCAAGGCCGCGACAAAGGAATCCTTGAGCACGTCGCACTGGAGCAGCACTACCCCATCGTGAATGATTGGCGAACTGGCGAACCCCCACTGAGCGCGAGGTACTCGAAAGAAGGCGGCGTCAAGGATGCCGAAGTCTTTTTTCCATAGCAGATTCCCATTGAAATCATGACAATACAATCCTTCCGAGCCGAAGAAGGAAACCACTCGCTCTCCATCCGTCGCAGGCGTGCAATTTGCATGGGAGGACTTGGTGTGCCTCTTGTCCTTGGGAACAGCCTTTCGGCAATCCCTATGCCAAAGAACTTCTCCCGAGGATTTGTCGATGCAGTACAGTCGCCAGACGTGAACCCCATCTTTCTCCACTGGGGCGATCTCGTGATAAATACCGATCTTCAGGCTGTCGCGTTCCTTATCACTTATCGCAGTGGTGACAAAGACTCTATTTCCCCACACGATTGGGCAGGAATGCCCCAAACCGGGGATGCGGATCTTCCACTTCACGTTCTTTGAAGATGGCACGTCCCAAGTCTGCGGAAGCTCGAATCCTTCTGCAATCCCCAGGGAGGACGGACCACGAAACTGGGGCCAGTTCACCGTGTCCGCATTGGCTTCACCTGCCAAAGGCCAAAAGAACGAAAGCAAACAAAGAACCGAAAGCTCAAAGACTTTAAAATAAGAAAAGAAAGGCCTCATGGCATTAGTATTTGTCTTGATGAGTCACACGGTCAAGAGCTAGTCTCAAAAGCCAAACAAAGACAACCAAACTTCTTCCCCAAAAATTGACATGAAGAAACTCCCAATAACGACTTTAATCGCGTTGCTTGGCTGCTCGACCTTTGCAAAACCTGCGGACGACTCGATTTCAGCGCTGGTAACAGTAGGCTCAAAGGGTCAGGGCAACGAAGCCGCTTCCCTCGCTTGGCCAAAAGTCGCCAAGCTTGGACCTGAACGGCTTCCCGACTTGCTGTCCGCAATGGATAAGGCAAACGGCATAGGTCAAAACTGGTTGAGAGCAGCGGTAGATACCATCGCCGAAAACTCGATAAAGAAAGGCAAGAAGCTACCGGCTAGTGAACTTGAAAAATTCCTCAAGGACTCCAAGCATTCCCCAGCGGCAAGGCGGTTGGCTTTCGAGCTTCTGCAAAAGTCCATGCCTGGTAGAGCGGCCAAACTCGTCCCGAGCTTTATCGACGATCCCGCGCCTCAACTTCGCAGGGATGCAGTGAAACTCGTACTCGAAGACGCAAAGGAAGAAAGCGAAAAAGAGTCCGCGTGCAACCTATTCGACAAGGCACTGCGGGCGGCTCGCGACGTCGATCAGATTCAGGATGCGGTAAAGGCGCTCCGTGAAAGAGGCAGGGAAGTGGACTTGCCCAAGGTCATGGGATTTCTCATGAGATGGAAAGTAATTGGCCCCTTCGACAACACCGATCGGAAAGGCTTCGGCGTACCATATCCTCCAGAAGAGAAAATCGACTATTCCGCAACCTATAAAGGAAAGGAAGCTCAAGCAAAATGGACCGCCTTCGCCACCTCGGACGAATACGGCATGGTCGACGTCAACTTGGAGTACGGAGAACTGAAGGAGGTCGTCGCCTACGCGCACTCCATCTTTGAATCGCCCGAGGCAAAGTCGGTCCAATTCCGATTGGGATGCAAGAATGCCTGGAAGATCTGGTTGAACGGAAAGCTTCTCTTTGCTCGCGACGAATACCATCGAGGAATAAGAATCGACCAATATTCAATCGATGCGAACCTGAAGAAGGGCAAGAATGAGATCTTGGTCAAGCTTTGCCAAAACGAACAAAAGGAAAGCTGGACCAAGCAATGGCAATTTCAACTCCGCGTCACAGATTCCTCAGGAACGGCAGTCCTCGCCTCGAACCGTGGCCCAACGCCAAAGCCATCCTCCAAGAAACGCTGAAAACAAAAAGATTTTAAAATGAAAACAACCATCATCATTTCCTCCGCCATCGCTTGTTCCCTGACGACGGCCCTTGCCGACTGGACTGCCTTCAGGGGATCCAAAGGCAATGGTTTCGCCGATGCTCCAGCACTCACAACCAAACTCGACGAGAAGAAAAGCATCGCCTGGAAGACCTCCCTTCCCGGACGCGGACTTTCCAGTCCAATTGCTGTGGGAGATAAAATCTTCCTTACGGCGGGTAGCGGACCTCGACAGGAAAGACTTCACGTCATCGCCCTGAACGCAAAGAATGGCGAAACGCTATGGGAACGCCAGTTCGTCGCAACCGGAAGGACTGTGTGCCACAAGAAAACCTGCGTAGCCGCCCCGACCCCCGTGAGCGATGGAAAGTTCGTCGTAGCCCAATTTTCCTCCAACGATGTCTTTTGCCTGGACTTGAACGGCAACCTGAAATGGCTGAGAGGACTGACCAGCGATTATCCGAATGCCGCAAACAGCCTCGGCATGTCCTCTTCGCCTGTCGTCGCCAATGGCGTAGTTATCGCCCAAGTGGAAAATGACGCCGATTCCTTTTCCGCCGGACTAGACCTGTCTACCGGCAAGACGCTTTGGCGGAAGCAACGCCCCAAAGGAGCAAACTGGACGTCTCCGGTGTCATTCGGTCATCAAGGCAAGGAACTTGTTGCGTTGCAGGCCAAGACAGGAATATCGATCCTAGAGCCGAGAACGGGCAAGGAGTTGTGGAACTACGCCGAGGGTGCTTCCACCATTCCCTCGACAACGGTGGCAGGTGGCGACCTGTTTGTCCCTTCGAATGGACTAACTGCTCTCAGACCCCGCAAGGACGGCCGTTCCCACACCCAGCTTTGGAGAGAGAACAAGCTGCGCCCAGGCACCGCGAGCCCAGTGGTATCAGGAGGAAAAATCTACGTCCTGAACAACGCAAACGTGTTCACCTCGGCCAACCCGGCGACAGGAGAACTGGGATGGAGGCTTCGCCTTACGGGCCCCTTCAGCGGTTCACCCGTCGCAACGAAAACCCACGCGTACGTATTCAGCGAGAAGGGGCTGGGGCAAGTCATAGATATCACAGGCAAGGAGGGAAAGATCGTATCCACCATAGATTTGAAGGAAACGATACTCTGCACGCCCGCAATTTCTGGTAATGCTCTATACGTGCGTTCGGATGCCCATGTCTGGAAGCTGGGCGGATAAGAATTCGTCACATGCTTACCTCAAGGCCTTTCAGCTTTTTGCGGAGCGTTTGCACCCCAAAGCCAGTGGCCTTGCTGTTCCAGAGATAGAGTCGCCGCAAAGACTTGCAGCCGCCAAGCTTCCGTAGCCCGGCGTCCCCGACCTCGGTTTCCGTTAGGTTCAGTGAAACCAAGTTGTCGAGTTTAGAGAGCATCTCTAGGTTGGCGTCGCCGACCTCAGAACCCCTGAGATTCAAGAGAGAAAGGCGTTCAAGGGAAGCAATGAAGCGAATTCCCTCGCTGGTGACTTGGGTATTGCGAAGGTCAAGCTTCGTAAGGTGATCGGCAAGGGGCGCCAGCCGATTGAGCTCCGGATCACCCGAGTCGACCGACTCCGCAAGGAAACGAACCTCGAGCAATGGACTGCCCACTCCGATGGGTCGTACCATGGACTCGGTCTCTCTTGAAACGGCAAGTAAAGTCTCGTCGGAAAGAGGCTTCAGCCCATGCGCAAGCTCATCATAGACCGCAAGGTGCGAGGGAACGTAACCCTTTGGCTTGGAACGTTCGTCCAGCTTGGCAAGCTCGTCCACACCATCGGTCGCTCCCTCCCACTTTCCGAAATCGACGCCTTGGGCAATCCACTTGCGGATGATTTCCCTTTGAGCTCTGGTCAACAATTCGCCCTTCGGCGGCATCCGATCGTCGTCGTCGGCAGGTAGGTTGATCAATTTATAAAGTAGACTGTCGCTCGGGTGGTTTGGCGCGACAACCTTACCATCCTCGCTCCCCCGCAGAATGTAGAAGGCTCCGTCGAGGCGAAGGCCTGCCTTGGGTTCCTTCAAGCGGCCGTTCTGTTCATAGGGGGCCTTGTGGCACTCCAGGCATCGTTCTTGCAAAATAGGGAGAACCTCTCTCTCGAAATCGATTTGACCGAAGCAAAAAGTGGCCAAATGAAAAAGAACGGAGATGAAGACTATTCGTTTTTTCACGATAGCAAGCTATCAAATTGAATAAAGCAAATCGAGCGCAGACTCGTCCACGCTTGGAAAACCAGATTGAAGAATAATCCAGAAAACACTTGGAAAAACAATCAATCGCAGGTTTGATGAAGTTTCAATTCCTCACAATCCCAAGAATAAAGAATATGACCAAGAAAACCTTGATCCCAACAACAGTCATCGCGGCAAGTCTGCTGCTAAACTTCCTCCCTGTGGAACTTTTCGGCAAGGGCTATCAATGGAAGGAATCCAAGGGTCTGCACGCCGACCTACTCCTGGATGGAAAAAAGGTTGCCCAATACGTTTACGAGAGAATGAAGCCCGCTGAGCGCGAACGCACATACAAGCCCTTCAACCACGTTTACCAAAGCGACGGCAAGGAATTCCTGACCAAGGGTCCCGGAGGCAGGTACACCCATCACCGAGGCATTTACTTCGGCTTCTCCAAGTGTGCGGTCAAGGACAAGAACGGCAAGGCCCAGAACGTAGATACGTGGCATTGCAAGCGAGGCTACCAGACGCACGAGAAGTTCATCGCCCTGGAAGGAGGGAAAGATAAAGCCGTACAGCATTCGGAAATCGCATGGCGCACGGACGATGGAGGAATCTTCGCCACCGAGAGCAGGAAGCTGACCTTCTCGCATAGCGATGACGGTGCCCTGCAGGTCGACTTCGAATCCAAGCTCTCCACCACGCAGGACAGAATAGGTCTCGATGGCGACCCGCAGCACGCAGGATTCCAGTTTCGCGCTTCCAACGAGGTAGCTTCAAAGACAGGCAAGCAAACCTATTACGTTCGACCGAAAGACGGTAAGGACGCAGAAGGCAAAACAAAGAACTGGCCCGGCAACAAGGACATGAAGGACTTGCTCTGGAAGGGACAAAGCGTGGTCGTTGGCGGCAAACGCTATTTCACTCTTTATCTCGATCACCCCTCCAACCCAAAGCCATCCTTCTACAGCGAGCGCGACTACGGCCGCTTCGGATCCTACTTCAAGACCGAGGTAACACCGAGCAAGCCCTTGACCGTAAAATATCGTCTCGTCATCAAGCAAGGCGAGCGGACAGCCGACGAATGCGCCGCGCTTAGCAAGGAATTCCTCAAGTAATTCGAGGAAACGAGCCATTGGGCATGAGAAATCGTTTCCTTGCATTGGTTCTCTGCTTAACCGCCTGCCTATTTGCAAGGGCAGAGGAAAGGCCTCCCAATTTCATCGTTATTTTCTGCGATGATCTAGGTTACGCAGACCTAGGTTGCTTCGGCTCCGAGAAAATCAAGACCCCGCATCTCGATCGCATGGCGGCCGAAGGCATGCGGCTCACCAGTTTCTACTCAACCTGCAGCGTATGCTCACCTTCCCGATCCAGTTTGCTTACGGGATGCTATCCCAGACGCGTGAACATGCATGTGAACGACAGAAACCTTTGCGTGCTCTTTCCCGCCGACAAAAAGGGTTTGAACCCTGGGGAAACCACCATAGCGGAATCATTGAAGGCCAAAGACTACGCCACCATCTGCGTGGGGAAATGGCATGTAGGAGACCACCCCGACTTCCTGCCTCACAAGCAGGGGTTTGATTCCTACTATGGCATCCCGTATTCGAACGACATGAATCGCCGGGAGGTGCCCCTACCCCTTCTGAGGAACGAACGAGTAATCGAGGCTCCCGTGGATCAAACGACGATCACCCCTCGCTACACCAAGGAAGTCGTCCAGTTCATACACCGAAACAAGCACAAGCCGTTTTTCATATACCTTCCTCACACTTTTCCCCACGTTCCTCTCTTTGCCAGTGAAAGATTCAAGGGGAAATCCGCCCGGGGACGCTATGGCGACACCATCGAGGAAATCGACTGGTCGACGGGAGAAATCCTCAAGGCTCTCAAAGATGCGGGTGTGGACGAAAACACCTTGGTTTTGTTCACATCGGACAACGGCTCGCAACAAAAGGGAAGCAATGGTCCCCTGCGCGGTCGGAAAGGCCAAACCTGGGAAGGCGGACAACGAGTACCTTGCGTTGTCAGGTGGCCCGGAAAGATTCCCAAAGCCTCGGAAAGTTCCGAAATCGTTTCCACCCTGGACCTCCTTCCGACCTTCGCAAAGCTGGCCGGAGTCCCCTTGCCGAAAAAGCCGATCGACGGACTTGACGCGAGCGACATCCTGCTTGGCGAAAAAGGCGCCCAATCCAAGCACGAAGCCTTTTACTATTATCAAATGGACCAGCTCCAGTGCGTAAGGT
>CAZNWO010000094.1:0-11785 GCA_964576585.1 uncultured Puniceicoccaceae bacterium
CCGAAATAGAGAAGGGTGACCACGCAGGTGGAGCAGATGTACTCGGTCCCGAAGTCCCGGGTTTGTTCGGGTTTCAAGTTTTCGTTCCATAGTGAGAACATGCCGGTGAAGTCGTAGCCGAAGAAATGCCCCGACTTTTCCGTGCATCGCAGGACTCCCTCCCTGAAGCGATCGATGTCGATTCGGTCCCACTTGTCGAGGCGGTAGGCGTCCCAGTTGTGGGTCTTGAGGGAGTCGACGTCCTCGTCTAGGTTGACTCCCTTGCGGCTCTCACTGGTGAAGAGAACCTTTTTTCCGGGGCTCTCCGGGTCCTCTACTACGATCGCGAGGTGGCCGTACTTGAAGAGACGATACCCGATGACGGTGACTTTGCCTTGGGCAAAAAGCTCGCGTCTCGCGCTCCATTTTTCCTTTCGAAAGGCGATGACGTCGCCGACTCGAAGCTGGCTCGCAAAATCTTCCCAAGCTTCTGGGGTCACTTCCTTGGATTCGGTGAATGCACCTGAGAGGGCGAGGCCGGTTGTCCCAATAAACATCAAGACGCCGCAGGCGAAGGCTTTGCGCCACCTGTCGATCCTAAAGGGCTTCCTTTTGCTGCACCAGATAACCCAGGCCGTGACAATTGTCAGGGCTAGGGACAACAGAGTGAGGTAGTCGATCCAAGGGTTTGAGGGTTCTCCTTCATGAGAAATGACCTTTACGAATTGCCCCACGTCTTCTGAGCTTGCCTTGGTGGAAGGCCCGTCTTCGGGCACTCCTTCGATCCATGCCAGGGATGCCCATCCATCTGAGTCCTTGAGCCAGAGCAGGTGGACCAACTCATAGCCTAGGATCAGCCCAATGAATACGACCAACGCTTTCAGCAAGATTTTCATGGATTCGAGTTTGCTCACCTAATCCCTCGATACAGTTGATCGCGAGCAGAAAAGGCTTTTCGTTTTTCGATAGAGGAGTAAAAGTTCAATCTCGTGAGAAGAATCGATTGTCACGTTCACTTGGTCGGGGATGGTACGTCGGGCAGCGGGTGTTGGTTGCGAACTCCAAACCTGTTTCGAGTGGTTGCCGCTCGTTTGCTGGTAAAAGCCGCAGGACTGTCCGCTTCCACCTTGGGGAGGAATTTGGATGACGCTTACCCCGAGAGATTGCTCTCCCTTATCCGTGAATCCTCCATTGATGCAGTGGTTCTTCTCGCCATGGATTTGCCCTATGACGAGGAGGGTAATCCGCTACAGGAGAAATCGAACTTCTACGTCCCGAACGAGCATGTGCTTAAACTGGCCTCCAAGCATGCTGAGTTCATTCCCGCATGCTCGATACATCCGGGGCGTCCCGATGCTCTCGAGGAGCTCGAGAAGTGCATTGCGGGAGGCGCCAAGGTAATGAAACTCTTGCCCAACTGTCACAATGCAAATTGCTCCGATCCCGTCTATCGTCCATTCTGGGAGAAAATGGCGAATGCCGGTATGGTCTTCCTCTCGCATACTGGTGGAGAATACACTGTGCCGGTCCTGAACAAGGACTATGCCGATCCCCGAGTCCTAAGGCTTCCGGTTGAATGCGGGGTAAAGACCATTGCTGCACACGGTGCCGGAAGGAGCGGCTTGACGGATCCTGATTACACTTCGGAGCTGATCAAGATGTTTGCCGAATTCCCTAACCTGTTCACGGACAACAGTGCCTTGGCAACCATGAATCGTTGGCGGACGATCAAGAAGTTGCTGCCGCCGGAGGTCAATGCCCGGGTATTACATGGAAGCGATTTTCCCGTACCCTCGGGAGGTTTCGGTCCTTGGGTGGGACGAAGGATCGACTGGGGCGGCTTCAGGGAATCCGCGAAAATCGGAAACGTGATCGAGCGCGACGCCAAGCTGAAAGCTGAGATGGGTTTTCCCGCGGAGACTTTTACGCGCTTGGACGGGCTTTTGGCGAAGTAGATCGGGTAGGGGAGAGTCCTTCTAGTGTCCTGAGCAGCCGCATTGGGAATCGTCTTCCATCGGTTGCTCGTGCTCGATTTCCAGCTTCGTTGCGTCACGAACCTCGCGGACGGTGATTTCGCAAGAGATCTCCTTGCCCGCCATGGGATGGTTCCGATCTAAGGTGACATGAGTGTCGGTGACCTTGCTGACGAGGATGGTTTCCGGGTGACCGTTTGCTCCCGGCACCTCGAATTCGCTGCCCTCGACGAAGCTTATGTCCTTGGAGAATTTGTCTTTCTCGATCGTCTCCACCAGTTCTTCCCTGCGTTCCCCAAAAGCTTCGCCCGGAGCAAGTCGGACAAGCACTTCGTCCCCTTCTTCCTTACCGTCCAAGGCGGACTCGATTGCGGGCATCATGCGGTCGTGGCCGAAGAGGAAGCCAGTGTGACTGGATTCGCCTTCACCCTCATTCTCCTCTTCAGCGTTGGCCTGCATGACGTAGTCGATATGGACGATTTTGTCTTTCTCGATCTTCATGTTCTCATTTTCCCTTTTTGACCTTTTGGGGCAACTGCAAAGGGCTTTCTCAGCTGATCAACTTTCCGAAGGCTCGAGGCAGAGCGGATTCGGATGCAAAGTGATGCCGTTCGCCATTCAGAGAAAAGCCAACCTCGATCGACGATGCATGCAGGCACAATCGCTCAACCTTAGTTTGACGAGTGATCCTGCGGTTCAGGGAGAAGTCGCCGTATATACGGTCCCCGACAATCGGGAAGCCACGTGCAGCGGCCTGTACGCGCAGTTGGTGGGTTCGTCCCGTATGGGGTTCCAGTCGCAAAAGCGATAAGGCCAGTCTGCCGACCTTTTCTCGCTCGAAGCTTGCCCGAGCTACCGCTTCTGCTCCCTTTCCCCTGCGGACTCTAAGTTTTCCATCCATTCGAAATTCCTCCAATCGATCCTTCCATTCACCGTTCCCTGCCTTTGCCTTTTGCTTTACGACGGCATGGTAGGTCTTCTTCACTTTTCTTCGGGCGAATGCCTCATGAAGAATTTTCGCGACCTCTTCAGTTCGACAAGCAAGCAGGACCCCGGAGGTAGGCGAATCCAGTCTGTGAACCAAGAAAAGCTTGTTGCCCGACCAAACGTAGCATTCCGAGCTGTAGTCGTAGTCGGCTAAAAGGAGCGAACGACTTTTTTTGGTACTCTTTCGGTTCGGGTGGGTTAGTACGCCCGCAGGTTTCTCGATGGCAAGGATGCCCGCAGGGTGCTCGTCAAGTATCTTGGCGTCGCGGTCGAGCGGGAGGTGCTCGGGTTCGACTTGATTCACCGATAGAGGAAGTTGATGGTAACCTCGTCGGAACCTCCAAAGTCCTCGATCATCTTCGCCGTCCATTTCCCGAACGGAACCCTCGAGGAAATCGCTTGTCGGCAGATCTCGGATGGTACGGAATCTCCTTCTTTGTCGAGTCGACGCAAGTTACTGATCCGTCCATCTGCATCCAGCAGAAAGCGCAGGGTGATCTTTTGGGGGAGTCTGTCGCGCTGAAGGAATTCCCTGGATCCCCTTGCCAGTTGCCACCATTGGTCCTGAATCGCCTGCAGCATTTCCTGAACGTAGGCTCCATAGGGATGCAGACGACACTCGATGGCTATCTTGCCGACCCTCGGGGCGCTCGTGGTGGTTCTCATCAGTGGCGCGCTAATCAGGTTCGAGGCCAGTCTGGGGCGAGGTCGAGGCTTGTTCGCGGTGATCTTCTTGAGGGAGGTCTCGGGGGTTGGCGAGAGGTCGTCGGTCGGTGTGACCTCGGCGAGGATGATCGGGCGTTTTTTTTCGGTATCCTCTCCCTCTTTCTCGATCTTCTTGACTTGTGTGCCCTCGGCTTTTGCGTCCGTCTCTAGGTCTGCGGGGTTTGGGGCAGGATCCGCTTTTTCAGCGTCCTTTCCTACGGGAGTCCCTCGCTTGAAATTTTTGGCCAATTCTGAGTTTGCAGGAATGACGGGCAGAGGTTCGGAGGGTTCCCCTGAAATGCCGGCAGGCACGATCTTTTGAGTGTTGGTTTCGGAGTCGATTTTGGGAGTTTCGTCTTTGGATGTTGGAATGGAATCCTCGGGTTGCGCGGCTTGTTGATCCCTGAATGAGAAGTTCTTGGTGTCGTCTGGCGCGTTCTGCGGAACATCCGGGTTGGCTTCGACGAAACGATGATTGAAGGGTTTGGGAACTTCGATCGCATCCCAAGTCAAGGTTGCCTCATTGAGATGCCTGTTGCTTGCTTCGGCAAGTCGAGCTTTTCCCGAGAAGAGGTAAGAGAGGAGTTCGGGAGCAATTAGGCAAGCTGCAAGCGCAGCAAGGATTCCTGCGGAGAAGGACGCGGTGTCCCCCGACTTTGCACGCGGCAGGTTGTCCTTTTTTTTGGTCATGAGCTGATCGAGTTCCCGAGAGAGCTTAGCCAAAGTCAAACGTCGCAGATTTCGGCTGCGTGACGAAGGGCGAGAGCCTTGTCCTTCCAAGTCGGAATAAACTCCTGGGCGACGTAGCCGTCGAACCCGGTCTCCACTATGGCTCGCATTACGGCGGGGTAGTTGATTTCCTGGGTGTCGTCGAGTTCCGCGCGTCCCGGGTTGCCTGCAGTGTGGTAATGGCCGATCACGTCCTTGTAGTTCCTGATGCGGCGAATAACGTCCCCGTTCATGATCTGTACGTGGTAAACGTCGAAAAGGAGCTTGAAGGACGGCGAATCGATCTTGCGTATCATGCGGACGCAGTGATCGACGTCGTCCCCGAAGTAGCCGGGGTGTCCCTTCATCGGGTGAGAGTCGTCCCGCGAATTGAGGTGCTCCAGGCAAAGCGTGACCTTTTTCTTTTCCGCAAGGGGCAGAACCTTTTTCCAGCAGGAGATGCAATTCTTCTCGGCTTGCTCGTCGTCGATTCCCTCTGCCTTCATTCCCGTAAAGGTGATCACGCGCTTGTAGCCGGCATCGGCGCAGAGTTCGATTGCCTCGGTCAGCTTTGCTATGCATTCGTCATGGTTGGAGGGATCGACGGGACCATTCTTGAAGCCATGACTTCCGACGAGGGATACGTCCAGACCGAGCTTGCCAAGCATCGGGTAATGTTCCCTGGAGATTCCCTCCATTGCCACGAGTCCCACCTCTTTTGCGAGCTTTGCCAGTTCAGGTGCGGGCATTGGCTTGAAGGTCCAGCCCATGATGGACTGTTTTATTCGACCCTTGGAAATCCTGAACTTTGGATTGGCCTTGGCTTTCGAAGCTTGGGCCTTCAGTTCGGCGTTGGTGGCGAGTCCCGTCGCGGCAAGGGTTGCAGCTGCGGACTTTATGGCTGAGCGTCTGTTTAGTTTCATGAGAATAACTTGGCGTATGCTTGGTATGCTCCAACGATGAGAAAAGCCCCGAAAGATAGCCACAGGAAAAAGTCCCAAAGCTTGCCTGGTCGGAGGCGTTCGTCGGAATGGTTGTAGCGGAAGTAGAGGACGGCAAAGCCAATGAGCGGAAGCATGATGGCCTGCATGGTGCCGGCAATCAGCACCAGGACAACGGGCTTCGGGAAGAAAACGTAGCAAAGCACGCTTAGCGTGGGCAGGACCACACCCATCCATTTAAGGCTGAGCTGTCTTTCCGACTCGCTTGGTTTGGCAAAGCCCGAAACCTTGATGACGTCTACGGCTAGGCGGCCTTGTGCGGCGATTGCGACGTAGAAAGTCGAGAACAGCACCGCGAAGGCGCCAAACAGGAATAGGTTTTGGGCGAAGTCTCCGAATACCGGTTGGTACATTGCCGAGAGCGTTTGGATCATCTCGGATCCTTCCGGCAAGAGGTTTGAGCGTCCCAGTACCGCGGCGCCAAGAAGATAGAAGGCGATGGTGCAGAAGGTATAGACGATCATGGCTCCCCAGGAGTCCCAGTGCATGACTTTTATCCAGCCCCTGGCCCTTGCTGTCCAAGCTGAGCTTTCGTCCCTTTTCCCCACATAGCGACCATAGCCCTTCTCCAGACACCAGTATGGATAGGCGAGCAGTTCTGATGCACCGACTCCTATGATGCCAAAGGTAGCCAAGGCGGTAACCAACGGATTGATTCCGTCTTGGCTCTCTGGAAATCCGAACGACAAGCCTCTCTTGAATTCCTCGGCCGTCACGGCCCATTTGTCGTAGCTTTGTAGGGCCAGAAGGTTTGCAATGGTGATCAAGGTGAAGGCGGCGACGAGGAAAACCGAGAATCTTTCTATGAAGCTAAATTTCCCCCAAACCAAGAGAAAGATCGCTGCAACGGTAAGGATTAGGGACCAGTAGACGTCGTCGTTGGCTTTGGGTATTGTTTCTGCGGACTTTAATTTCGCCGAGAGGTCGGCTATGGCCTTTTCCAGTTGGGCCTTTTCTGATGCGGGAGCTTCAGGGGCGATGTTGTCGAGTTCGGCCTTCTTGACGTCCAGGACGACCTTGCTGGCTATGTGTTCGTTGTAAGCCTTGCCTTTCTCAGTCAGGGGTACGCTGATCGCCATGGCTTGGCCGACGCCACCTACGATGCCGCCTTGTTGCCCGAGAATGGCAATGAACATTAGGAACCAGTAAAGGAGAATCCAGTTGGCGGAAACCCTTCGGTTGCCGAGCGGCAGGGTTAGGCGCGGACCCGGTACATTGTTAAGGGCTTCCAAGGTAGTCTTGCCGTTGGTGATTGCGTATCGCCCGAGCTCGATTTGAGCGAAGACCTTGATTATGCAGCCAAGGATGATGAGCCAAAGGAAGTCGAAGTGAGCCTCGGCTCCGGTTCGGGTGGTTGCAATGAGTTCCCCGGAGCCCACGATGGATCCCGCCAAGATCATGCCGGGCCCGACGTTGCGAAGAATCCCTAGCGTGGTGGATGGAGGTTCTCGAACCTCGGTGTCAATCGCCTCTGGTTCTTCGCTCATTAATTGCGTTAGGTGGTTTTATCGCCAATCGTTGGACCATTTGGAGGTCTCGTAATGGCTACGAATGCGCCATTCGCGCAAATTGTCCAGAAGCATTTGCTTGGTCTCGAAATGTTGTGGCTCGTCCCAAAGGTTGGTGGTTTCCATTGGGTCGTTGGCGAGGTCGAAGAGTTGGCCAAAACTTTCGTCCATGAAGTGAACGAGTTTCCAGTCTGCAGACCTTACCATCGTCATGAACTCGGTGTCTGTGAGAATCAAGTCTCTGGCTTGCTCGGCGTAAACGAAATTTCGGCCTTTCCAGCTCGGGTCATTTTTGAGGGCGGGGAGAATGCTGCGTGCTTCCATCGTAACGGGAGGTTCGGTTCCCGCCAGTTCGAGAATGGCGGGCCCCAAGTCCATTAGCTGTACTAGCTCTTCGACCCTACGCCCGCCGGGAAAGAGTTTCGGGCATCTTGCGATCAAGGGTACTCGGATGACTTGTTCGTACATTGTCCACTTTTGGCTGTGTCCATGATCGGTAAGGCAGTCTCCATGGTCGCTGGCTAGAATTACGACCGTTTCTTCGAGCAGGTTCTTGGCTTCGAGGGCATCAAGGATTTCGCCGATCTTCTCGTCGATCATCGTCACGTTTGCAAGGTAGTGGGCTCGTTGCCTCCTGCGTTGCTCCTCGCTGGGATCGAGAAGGTGCACGACCGAGTCGTGGTCGATCTCGACGTTGTGGATTCGCATGGCTTTGAAGGGAGGCGGTTGGCCCTCTAGGTCTTCCTCGGTGACTGGGTCGATCGGGATTTCTCGATCCTCGTAGAGCTCCAGGCACCGCGGGACGGGGTCGTAGGGAGGGTGGGGGCCCGGAAAGCCCACCTCTAGGAAGAACGGCTTGTCGTCTTGCCATTCTTCGATCCATTGCAAGGCCCGGTTGCCTACGAAGAAGTCCGAGTGGGTTTCCTCAGGTAATTCCCAAGGAAAGGCTCCCAGGCTTTCGCGATAGTCCTTCCGCTCGCGGTAAAGTTCACGTCTCTGCTTCTCAAGACCTCGGTCCTCGACGTATTTTTCCCAGTCGTCCTTGAATTCGGCTCCTTCCAGAAATCGGTCCTTGTTTTCCACCACGTATCTTTCCTGAAAGCCACAGGGAGTGGTGAAGGGCCAAGTGTGCATCTTCCCAACGTTCACGCAGTGGTAACCGGAATCCGAGAGGTTTTCAACCCAACTGCGAGTCCAGTTGTCGGCGTTCTTCAGAATACCCGTGACGTGGGGGTATTGGCCTGTGAAGAGACTGGCCCTAGATGGTGCGCAGGAAGCTGCCGTAACATGGCATTGAGCAAAGCTTACGCCTTCGTTTACGAGCCTGTCCATGTTAGGCGTGATGAGGTGCGGGAAGCCAAGCGCGGCAATCGTATCGTAGCGTTGCTGGTCGGTGAAGAGAAAGACTATGTTGGGTCTTGTGTGCGACATGGGTTAATTGCCGATTAATCGAGAGCTTCCGAAAGGAGCCCGAAAGTTAACGGAAATATTTCCTGAATGAATCGATGGTTTGCCTGGCGGCATCTTCAGGGCTTGGCCAAGCGAAGGCTTCAGCGGAAATGCATCCATCGTATCCCGTCTCCTTAAGGGCGGCGGCAATGGGTTCCATGTCCGTATGTCCGTGCCCGACGGGTCGCCGATTGCTGTCCGCAAAGTGGACGTGACCTACGTATGCAGCCTTGCTCTTTAGGGTGGAGGCGATGTCTTTCTCCTCGATGTTCATGTGGAAAAGGTCGGCCAACAGGGTGACGCCTTCGGTGGATAGCCCGTCAAGGAATTCGGCAGCATCTTCAAAATGGTTGAAAAGGTTGGTCTCGTAACGATTTAGGGGTTCGTAAATAAGCTTTATCCCTTGCTGCCTGGAAGTTTCCCCCAAATCCTCAAGGGCTTCCGCCAACCAAGCCAACGCTTGCTCCCTTGATGCGCCATTTCCGTGCGAGCCCTGCATCGAACCGATTATTGCCGGTGCTCCAAAGCCTGCGCCAAAGCGGATCATTTCAGAAATGAAATCCTTGGCTTTTCGTCTATTCTCTTCTTCCGGGTCAGTAAGAGTCCATCCTTTCAAGACCTTTCCGGCCCCAGTTCCAACCGCTCCCAGCGAGAGGTTGTTTTCTTCGAGAAGGCTCTCCAGTTCGCCCGGGGAACCTGCCTCCGGCCCTTCGGTGAAGAGTTCGATTGCGTCAAAACCCAAGTCCTTTGCCATTCGGCAACTTGAGGCAAGATCGT
Source organism: uncultured Puniceicoccaceae bacterium (assembly GCA_964576585.1). GTDB lineage: Bacteria > Verrucomicrobiota > Verrucomicrobiia > Opitutales > Seribacteraceae. The sequence goes on from CAZNWO010000094.1 coordinate 9,088, forward strand.
CCCATAGGATCCATGGGCCGCCTCTGAGGCTGGGAACAAGTGATATGGTTACGCAGGATTTCATAGAGAAATCCTTGAATTACCGCAGATTTCAAGCGTTATCGCGAGGAAAAACAATCAGCTGGAAGCCGAGACTCTTTCCAGAGTAATCCTGGAGAACAACCGAGGCTTTCAGGCAAATCCAGCCTTCGGAGCGACGCCTTGAGCAGGTTGTCCGTTTAGGGATGCAGGGGCGGGGTTTTGGAGCTCCCTGATGTCGCGTTGCTGTCGAAGTCTTTCTTGCTGGCTCTCGAGAAACAATCTGCGGAGCCTGTCCTGGTCGCCTGGAAATGAGTTTGGATTCTTGGGATCGATCTTGTTTTCCGGAGTCGAAGGATTGTTGATGAAAGGATCGTTCGGATCCACTCTTGGCTGAGGGGCACCTTGTGGATTGGCTGGGGCGAGGGGATTTCCTTGAGGCACGGCTTCAAAAGGATCCCTTTGGATGATTTGGGGTTGCACCGCTTGTGGGTTTGGAGCCGCTTGAGGAGCAATGGGTTGTGGCTGGTTGAGCCCGGGGGCAACCTGCCCGGGCGCACCGATGCCGGGAGCGAAAGGCGAGTTGTCGAGGTCGGGGGGAAGCAGCAGGGGCCCACCTACGCCGGCATTCGGGTTTACTCCTCCGGGGTTGGCTCCAGCTCCTGGGATGGGAGTGTATTTCCTCTTCAACGGGTCAGCTACTCCGGCAAAGGGGTCGTGAAAGGCGGGTTGTCGCGGGGATTGTCCTACGCTGAGCAACCCTCCGGAAGGGGCGGTGACCAGAGAGGGCATATGGTAATACCTGCGGGGAACCTTGTATCGTTTGTCCGTTGGATTGCCGACGAAGGCAGTTGGGTTGGTTGGCGAGGGTAAGTAGCCCATGGCCATAAGTTTCTCCACTGTGCCTCCCCTAGGGAGCACCCATTGCCCGTTGATATATATGGACGTCGGGAGCCTCTGCACGTTCATGAAGCCCGTTTGGCCACCCCCAATGGCAGGAGGAAGCCTTCTGGCCTGAGGGTTTGGCGTATTGGCCAATGAGGCGGAAAAGAACCCAAAGGTCAGTAACAATAGAAAAAGCTTAAGTAAGTTCATGTAAATGTACTAAAAGGCGCATTTTGGGTTTCGTCAAATTTTTCCAGAAAATATTTCTGATTCTTTTTCGTTCAGATCTTCAGGTGGTTGATTCTTCCAGTAGCTCTGCCAAGCTCGAGAAGGTAAGGGGAACTGTTTGAGTGAGCTTCATCAAGCTGTTCTCGAGTCATTCGCCATCCCCAGTTTCCCTGAGGCTCTCCCGGCTTGTTCAGCCTTGTTTCCGATCCTAGGGAAAGTAAGTCCTGCATGGGTGCGATGCATAGTTGGGAGACACTTTGAAAAGCCGTCTTTATCATGTCCCACGACGGGGATGAGCCGTCGCTGCCGAGGTAAGTCCTGAAGTTCCGCTGAACCTCCTCGCTCGCACATTTATACCAACCCATGCTTGTGTCGTTGTCGTGAGTGCCCGTGTATGTGACGAGGTCGGGCGTCAAGTTGTGTGGCAAGTATGAGTTGTCGGGATTTCCGTCAAAAGCAAACTGAAGAACAGCCATGCCAGGCAAGCCTGCATCCTGTCGTAACTTCCTGACCCCTTCGGTCAACATCCCCAAGTCCTCGGCAAGAAAAGGCATGTCGGGGAAGCTTTGTTCTACAAAACCGAAGAAGGGGAGTCCCGGACCGTTTTTCCAATTGCCTTCGCAAGCGTCGCCCGACTTTCCCGGAATGCTCCAGTAATCGTGGAAACCACGAAAATGATCGATCCTTGTGACGTCGAACAACTCGGTTTGCGCCTTCAGGCGGTCGAGCCACCATGAATAGTTCTCTTCCTCGTGCCTTGGCCAATCATACAATGGATTTCCCCACAATTGACCTCTCGGGTTGAAGTAGTCGGGAGGTACCCCCGCAACGTTCGAAAGAGTTCCTGAATCCGAATCCAACTGAAAAAGGTCAGGTCTTTGCCAGACGTCGGCGCAATCCGGGGCAACGTACAGGGGAAGGTCGCCTAGGATCTGAACTTTTTGGCTTTTCGCCTTCTTCTTGAGGAGTTTCCACTGGCCATGGAACACGAATTGGAGGAAAGTGTGAAGGGTAGGGGCACTACTAGATGCAGTCCTGTTCTCGGTAAATCCAGAGTAGGTGCGATCGTCGCAAGGCCAAAGCCACCATGGGTTGCCGTTGTTTTTTGCCTTTGCTGATTGAAACAATGAGTATTGAGGCAACCAAGATGCATTTGTTTTAATAAAATCGTCGAATTTACCGTATCTTTCGTCGAAAATTGAGGAATCCGTCTGGAATTTCCTGAAAGCCCTTTCGGCCGCAGGCCAAAATGTCGCGTGAAGATCACCGAAGTCAATCTTGTTGCACGAGGAGACTTTTGTGAGTTCTTGCAGTTCACTGTCAAGAATCAGGCCTGTATCAACAATGGGATGCCAATCGATGAAGTAGGGATTTCCTGCAAATGATGAAAATACTTGGTAGGGAGAATCTCCAAATCCCGTTGGTCCGACTGGGCAAATTTGCCAGAACTTGAATCCACATTCCTTCAGGAAGTCGACGAATTCAAATGCGGGTTGGCCAAGGTTTCCAATTCCCCAATGACCCGGTAGCGAGGAAACGTGCAGCAGTACACCTCCAGCTCGTTGTC